>CAZRGL010000042.1:7722-33183 GCA_964599485.1 uncultured Polyangiaceae bacterium | reverse complement strand
GCCCGAGCCCCAGCGCCCCGCCCTCAGCGGAGGAGGGTTGGGCTGGACGATCGAGGTGCCATGAAGCCAGTCGTTCTGCTCCTGCTCGTTGCCGTTCTGGGTGGTTGCAGCGATGGCTCGCTTTCGCCATTTGGCGAAGCGCTGGTGGTGGTCGACACCGATTTGCCGGTTGAGCGAGTCGCCAGTCGGCTGCGCGTGGATCTATTCGATGAGCATGGTGATTGGTTTTCGTCCCGGGACATCGCTCGACCTGACGTGCGGGATTGGCCGCTCAGCTTCAGCGTCTACTCCGCCGACGAGCAGCGTGGCAAACGAGTCTGGGTTCGCTTGCGTCTCTATCCCGAGGGCCGCGTGCGCGACTATCTCGGGGAGCGCTTCTGGAATTGGGGTACGCCCTTCGAAGAAACAGTCGTCGCCGACGCCCCCCGCTTGCTACTCGATGGCCAAGATCTGACGCCCGCTTCCGAGCCCCAGCCACTCGTGACCGTCGACCGTTTGCTGCTGCTCGATCTGCAGCCGGGCGAGCGTGGCCGCTTGCTCGTGAGCTTGCGGGGGGCTTGCGCTGGCACCATGGCACGCTTGTCCAGTGATGCGCCGTGGTCAGGACCCGCGCAAGGCCAAGCGCAGAGCTGCGTCGACATCAACAAACAACGGGTCGTCGTTGCCGAAAGCAGCCTTGAGCAAGGCAACATGCAGACGCCTTCCGAGTCGCTGCAAGCGCGCGGTCCCTGGCGAGGTTGCGCGGCGCTCGGTTTGGCCGATCGCATTTGTATTCCTGGCGGGTTCACGGTGTTGGGCTCTTCAGAGCTCACCTTCGTTCCCAGCCTCGATGCAGTGCCAGAGCGCGTGGCGCATCACGAGCCCTTCTGGATCGATCGGTACGAGGTCACCGTGGGCCGCTATCGGTCGGCTGTCGCTGCAGGCTTCGTGGCGCCCAGCCCACCAAATAGCAACGACGGCCCGCTGGGCAGCACCATCGCAACTGCGTGCACCTACAGCACGATAACGCTCGACCGGGAGGACTATGCGCTTTCTTGCGTGTCATGGGCCACGGCGCGGTCATTCTGTCAGCACGCAGGGGGCGACTTGCCGACCGAGGCGCAGTGGGAGCACATGGCGACGCTGGCGGCTGCCAGTGGCCGTTCCCGCTACGTATGGGGCGATGCGCCTCCCAGCTGCGAACGCGCAGTCTACGGCCGCATGCCGCTGGGCGGAACGGATGGCGTGTGCCAACACCTCGGCCAGGGGCCTGAGCCGATCAGCAGCTATCAAGCTGGTGATGTGAGCCTTCAAGGCGTGGTGGGCGCGGCTGGTGGTGTGGGCGAGTGGATGCGTGACACTTTCGAAGAATATCGCTCGCTGTGCTGGAGCCACGCCTCCGTGTTCGATCCGCACTGCTGGCAAGATCAACCAACCTACCGCTCTGTTCGCGGCGGTTCCTGGGCGGCGCCGCCGACCGTGCTGAGGAGCGCGGCGCGGCTGGGCTCGGGGCCGACCAGCCCATCGTCGATTCTAGGCTTTCGCTGCGTTTATCCCGCCGAGCCGGAAGAGCAACCATGACTGCAGGCCGAATACTCAGCCACGGTATGAGCGTCATGGCGATCACCGGATCCCTGCTGGCTTGCCAAGAGCCGCTGCAGCCGCTGGGACAGGTGCTGCTCTACGTCGACACCGACGCGCCACTTCCCCCTGCGCCGGGCCAATCGCCCAGCGGCGGACCGCCGGCGCTCTTCGACCGGCTTCGCATCGAGATCTTCGCTGCCGGGGCGACCGAGCCATGCGTTGGTTGCAGGCGGGACTTCGGCATCGACGCGGCCCAAATCGGATCAGGCGAAGGCTCAGTGGGTATTGTGCCGCCAGCAGGGCAGGGCGGCGTGCGCGTCAGGCTGCGCCTCTATCGCAGCGGCGGTACGGCCTCGGGCGAGCCGCGTCCAAACTCGACGATTGAAGTCGTGACATGGCTCGCCGAAACCGAGGCCGAGGGGATTGTCGAGCAGAAGGTCACACTGTGGACGGACCATGTGGCCGCAGCGCAGGGCTCGCTCGAGCAGCCGCTGCCCGCCACGCTCGGCAAGGCCACCGCGGGGCTGGTGGGCAGCTGGCAGCCAGCCACGGTGCGCGACTGCCCGTCGCCGCCTGGACCCGATGAGGTTTGCGTGCCCGGCGGCGCGTTCTGGATGGGCGATCCGCGTCTGTATCTGAGCGTCGCCCACGACACAGACGGCCAGGTTGAGCACCTGGTGGTGCTGTCGCCCTATTTCCTCGACGCCAGCGAGGTGTCCGTCGCGGCGTTTCGGCCTTCGGGGTTGGCCAAGGAGCTCACACCCGGTGGGCCCAGCGAAGATCCGTACGAGGCCGGAGGCGCCATTGCCAACTGCACCTACACCAGCACGGCTGGCGGTTTCGAGCAGTACCCCGTCAACTGCCTCACTTGGTCTACTGCTCGCAAGTACTGCGACTGGGCCGGAAAGTCATTGCCCACCGAAGCGCAGCTCGAGCATGCTGCTTCGGCGCGCGGCAGCAGCGCTTTCGTGTGGGGAGCCGACGAGCCAGGATGCGCTGATGCGGTGTTCTGCCGCTCTTCGGCAAGCGACGATTGCGCCGCTTTTGGCGTCGGTCCGGCACTGCCCGGTAGCGGCCTGCGTGATCGGCTGACCTTAGGCAGTGGCGTGCTCATCGATCTTGCAGGCAACGTGAAAGAATGGGCCGCTGACCGCTGGAATCGCGAGGACGAGCCCTGCTGGAGCAGTCCGGTGCTCTTCGATCCGCTCTGCGATTCGATCAGCCCTGCCGATGGCGGCGCGCGAAGCGTTCGAGGCGGCCATTTCGATGGTGACACCCTCTCCCTTCGCGCTGCAATCCGCACCAGGATCGCCAGCGAGATAAAAGCCGTGTCGGCATCTATCGGCGTGCGCTGTGCCCGCAGCGCAGAAGTGCCCGCTGACAGGACCCGCTGACGCGGAACGGTCGAGCCCGAGCAAGCTGGTCAGGCGGGTTGCTCACGCAGGATTCGGCAGACACTCAGATCGAGATCGCTGCGGATCAACCTGACGATGCTGGCGAACTCGGTGGCGCTCAAGCCCAGCTGGTTGGTCAAGGCCTCGCGGGTCTTTTCGAACAGCTCCTCACGCGCATGGCTCAACCAGCGGGCGGCGGTGGCGCGGTGCACGTCGAACACCTGTCCGATTCGATCGATGTTGAGTCCGTCGAGCAGATGCAAACGAAGCACGGTTCGGTCGCGTGCTGCGAGGCTGCCCAGCGCTGTCACGAACGCCTCGTTGAATTGCTCTTTGTAGCGGGCGCGAAGGTACTGCAGCTCCGGATCGGGGCTGGCGAGCAATAGCTCCGCTGGTGCAGCGCTCGGCGGAGGCTGGCTCTTGCGGCTGCTGTGCAAGTTGAGGGCTGTTCGAATGGCGGCCACTCGTAGCCAGCTGGCCAGCCGACCTTGGCCCTTGTAATCGGCGATCTTGGGGGGGGCGTCGCCGCGGGCCACGAACAAGCGCTCACGCAGCAGCTGCTGGACCTCGTCGACGCGATGACATGCGGACTCGAGTCGAGCCAAAAAGCTCGGTACTTGGCTTAGAAAGCGTTGGTCAAAAGCCTCGAGCGCCCCAGCCTTACCGTGCAGGCAAGCGCAGGCCAGATAAAGGTCTTGCGCGATCCCTTCGGCAGGGATCTGGTCGCCAAGCCGTTCACGAACGAATGAAGCATATGCAGACGCCTCGACGCAGATCCCCTCGTGGTCCGCTGCGCCCAGTTGGTGGGCCACCTCGAGTCCGCTGCTGTCATCTGCGGCTTTGCTCACCCAGGAACAATAGCGGAGCGCTGATTACTCTTCCACCGAAGCAGCGGTTGCTTCCTGGGGCGGCATCATCAGCTCTCCAGTCACCTCGACTGCGGCGTAGATCATGGTGAGCTCTTCTTGGTCGACGCCGAGCGCGTCGGCCAGAATGGCGATGTCCCGTCGCTCGGAATCAGCGAAGTCGCCGTCGGACTGGGCGAGCAAAATCGCTTGGGCAATGGCGAAACGCCGCTCGACATCGTCAGTGAAACACTCGCGGATCTCGTCGATGGTCGGTGGGGCTTTGCGCAGGGCAGCGCAGAGCTCCTCGCGGCGTTTGTCCGGAATGCCGAGCGCACCCATCACCGTCTCGAGCATGGCGCGCTCTTCGGGCGCGATGCGTTGATCAGACCAGGCGACGAACCCGAGGGCCCGAACCAAGCCGATGGCGTCGCTGGTCTCCGTCATGGCTGGCTTGGTATCAGATCAGGGCGGTCCACGCCAGGTCGACCGAGCTGAAAAGCTTCAGTCTGCGTCGTCAGACTCGTGTGCTTTGGCGCGCGTAGAAGTGCTCAGCAGCGTCGGATCCTCGAAACCGGGGTTGTCACCTTGCTCAGGTAGGCCACCTTCGGAATCGAACACCTCATACGCAAAGGCCACGCAGTGGTTGCAAATGATGACTTCGTTCGCTTCGAGCAGCCGAACGTCTTGGTCCTGCCGGCGGTTGCAGAAGGAGCATCGCAGCCTCGCCATCAGGTCATGGTGGGTTGGCTGGACCCAGCTGTCAATCTGGTGTTGACCCGCTTGCATGGGCGCTGCTGGCCACTACGCTAGTGCATGCTCTTATCTTGTTTTGCTTCTAACCGTCGTGCTCAGAATCGCTGGGTGCTGCGTGACCCCGAAGGTCGGCTGCTGCCCCTCGTAGGCGGCTGGTTGACCATCCTGCTGCTGTTGGTGCTCAGCGGATGTATGCACCCCATCCCGCTCGACCAGCCTCGGGTGCTGGGCGAAGTTGCCGCTCGCTACCGCCATCATTTTCCGGGCGCCGACCCCGATCCCGATCGCAACGCAGGTCTGCTGCGTCCGCGCTTTGGTTTGCCTGCGCTAGTGGAAGCTGGCGCCGCGTTCCCGATCGAGCTGCTTGCCCAGAATGCGGGCCAGCTTCAGGCTGCTTTGCTCAGCCCGGGGCTCAGTGATGCGCAAGCTGCGCGCTGCTTGGGACCCGAGCCGCGTGTGGTGGTGACGGGTTGCTACCCCTTGCAGCTGCGACGAGTCGACAGCCGCCCGATCGGTGGAACCTTCAATCGTGATCGTCTCCTAGCCCAACCCGAACGGACGCCGCCCCTAGGTGACTACGATCTCTACTGCAGCAGTGCTTTCGACGCGCCAATGCGGGCGCCGCGCGCCGTGTGGACTTACCCCGACGACCCTACGGGGGCGCGCCAGCTGCGTGTGGCCCAGCTCAGCGATCTGCATGTAGGTAAGGGCAGCCAAGACAAGCTGCTAGCCAACCTCGCACGGGTCATCGACCGAACCAATGCGCTGGCTCCAGATCTCGTGCTGGTCACTGGTGATTTGGTCAACGTTGGCGACCATCAGGAATTGATGCAGCGTGCTCGCGAGGTGTTGCTCGCGATCGACGCACCGCTGTTGGTGATCCCGGGCAACCATGATCTCGGCTTCGGCCTGAGCACGCTGCTCAACGAACGCTATGGTGCTGGTTGGCATCACTTTGCCCAGAGCTTCCACTCGAGCTTGCTCTACAAAGTCAGCTTTGGCGGCTGGGACTTCATCGGCTTCGACAGCGGTGCGAGCGTCGTGTCACCCCTCATTCAGACCCGCGGCTTGGCTCCGGGCACCATCGATGAGTTGCGTCACATGATGGCGGCTGCCCGACGCGAACAGCGGCGGGGGGTGGTCCTGTTTACCCACGCGCCCTTGCGCACACGCCTGCTATCGCGGGGCGACAAAGGCGGGCGCGGGTTGTTCGGCGGCATGCGCAAGGGCGCTGACGCGCTCGAGAATCTACTGGTCGAACATGTCCGCGCCGGGCAGCGGGCCGTGTTTCTCGCGGGTCACACCCATTGGTCAGATGTCTTCGAGCTTCATGTCGCCAGTCAACAGGCCAACGAGCCGGCGGCGGTGTTTACCAGATGGCCACGACGAAACGTCGGGCCTGTCTTGCGCCCCGTCCGCGGCTTGGCTGCGCTCGTCAACGTTCAGTCGGCGTCTCATTCCACTTGGCCGCTGCGCGTCAATGGCCAAGGCTACGGCCTAGCCCGGCTCGAGCTCGACGGACAAACCCGGATCGCTTTCGAGCGATTTGTGGGTAACCGCTGGCAGACGGAGTAGTCAGAGAAATCGTAGCGGTTGGCCAGTACGGGCGGCCGAACCGCGGGCCTGTGGCACGTGCTGGCACACATGGTCCCATGCGCGTCGAGCAATATCGCCGACTTGCGACGGCTGGGCGCTTGCATTACCCAGGACCGGATGGCGCCGACAACCCCAGCGTCTGGGCGCCTGCGCGCCGTGAAGAAGCTCTGGCCCCTGTGGGTCATCTTCCTGCTGGCCCTCAGCCATTGCGCCTACCTGTACATCAACACCGGCGGCTGGGTGGTCGACGACGCGTTCGTCTCCTTCCGCTACGTGGAAAACTGGGTTGATGGCAAGGGGCTCGTTTTCAACGCCGGCGAGTATGTGGAGGGCTACACCAATTTCCTCTGGGTGGTGATGCTCGCGCCGCTGTATGCGCTGGGCCTGTCGACGGTCTTCTCTGCTCAGATCGTCGGCGTGCTGCTCAGCCTCGCCGCCATCGCCTGCCTCTATTGGATTGGTGTGGACAAGTTGGGTCGGCGCCTGGGTTGGTTGCCAGCACTTCTCTACGCGCTCAACCACTCCTTGATGAGCTGGGCCTTCGGCGGTCTCGCTGTGCCGCTGTTCTTGTTCTTGTTCCTGCTCGGCACCTGTTTGCTGTTCGCCCGCGGCAGTGCCTGGTGCTTGCCGGTCTTCGCGCTGATGGCGCTGACTCGTCCAGAGGGGTACTTCTTTCTGGCACTGGGCCTGTTGTTCGTTTGGTTGCTCAATACGCCGGAGCGCACACGCGACCGCTATCTCGTGCCGACAGCGATTGCAGTGGCACTCTGCGCTGCGCATTTGACTTTCAAGCAAGCCTATTACGGCTCGCTGTTGCCCAATACGTTCTACGCCAAGGTCGGATTCAGCCTGTCGCAATTGCAGCGTGGGCGCGACTACTTGATCTACGCAATCGTCCTCTACGTTGCGTTGGCGCCGGTCGGGCTGTTCGTGTTGTTCTTGCCGCGCCTGGGCCACTGGCGCTGGTATCTGCTCGCCGTGCTGGTTGGCTATGGTAGCTACGTCGTCTACACCGGTGGCGATCCGCTTCCCGGTTTCCGCTTTGCGCTCATTGTCTGGCTCATGACTTGGCTTGCGGTGCTGGCGGTGGTGCGACATTGGAAAGGAATGTCGACCAAAGGTGCTGCGCTGATCGTGGCGCTGCTCATTGCCAACAACGTCTCTCAGGGATTGCCAGGGACGTCCAAAGGCGATGTCTATTTGAGTTTCCGCAACGACAAAGTCGGCTGGTGCGGTCGAAAGGTGGGCCGCTGGCTCACGCAGAATGCTCCAGCCGGAGCGACCATTGCCACCAACACGGCCGGCTCCATTCCTTATTTCGCCAAGAACCAAATCGCGATTGACATGCTCGGCTTGACTGACGCCCATATTGCGCGCGCCGAGGCCAAGATTGGGAAAGGTTGGGTGGGCCACGAGCGCAATGATCCCAAGTACGTGCTTTCGCGTGAGCCCGACTACATATTCATGTGCTTCTCTTGCAATACGACCAAGCCTTGTTTGCCTGGTGACAAGAAGCTCTACCGAGAGCGGAAGTTTCGCTCCAATTATCGTCGCCAAAAGGTCAAATTCGAGAACTTCAAGTTCTACTATTACGGCTTGAGAAAGCCGAAGCGATAGGCCAACGTAGGGTCAGGCTTCGTCAGGGTGTTCGTCGAGCAAGCGCCGATGAGCTGAGGCCTGAGCGAGATGCGCTTCCGCGATCTCTCCCTCGGCCGCAGCTTCTAACACCGCACGAAGATCTACGTCGGCACATGCCTCGGCAGCGATCCGGACGCGACGTTGCGCTTCTGCATCGGGCGCTTTCGAGCACAGCACCAGCGCGGCGGCGACCCGTTGCTCCGGCGATGCTGCAGCGTCCTCCGCAAGACGCAGCAGCTCGTCGCGGTCGACGTGAGCAATGCGGTAGCGTCCTTCGCGAACAGCTGTGAGCGTCTCGAGCTCATCGCGCCATTGGTCGGTGTCCGCGTCGCCGCGCTCGAGCTTGCTGAGCTCGGCTGCGGGAGCCGCTTGGTGGGCGCGCCACGCCTCATCGATGCGCTTTGCGAAGGCGTCGTTGCGATCGGCTGCAACAATCGTCACGCGGCTGTCGTCGTGCAAGGTCAGCTCGACGGGGCGGCCACTCTCGGTCACTGTGTGCACATCGGCGAAGGATACGAAGGAGGTTCGCACCTGGTTGTAGATGGCAATGCCGTCAACGCCCACCACAGCAGTGCGGGGCCGTGCGGACCGCACTCTACTCACGACCATTGCGGTCAAGAGAGCGACGAGGCCCGAGTACATGACGAGCTCGAGCCAGACGAGCTGTCCCTGGGCGAATGACTCGACGATCTTGGCGCTGGCGACCACGGCCATGATGAAACGGGTCAGCTCCAAGACGATGATCGCGGCGATTGTAGCGGTCTGCTTGCCCTCTTCGTCGGCTTCGCTGGTGATTCGAAAGCGTGCCGGGCGCTGCCCGGTGTCCAGGTCGAGCCTCCGCAGCAGGTTGGTGTTGGCATTGGCATCGCCGGTGCAGTCGATCAGTAGATCGCTGCCGCTGCGGAGCCGAATCACCGCTAGCCCGGTCTCGTCGATCCAGCCGTAGGAAATGCTCGCATGGTCGATGCGCTTGCGGCCATCGAGAACGATCGCGCTCTTTAGCAACAGCAGCTCGCCCCGCCGCCAGCTTCGCTCTTCGAGTGGGGGCGTGATGGGGTACTTGGCGTAGAGGGCGGCTGACCACAAGTAGACCACCAGTAGGCCAAGCGGGATACCGGTTGGGATGGGGCTGCCATCGACGATCGCCACGCCGAGCAGTATCGGCGTCAGCAACCAGCCGAAGCGCATGAGCCACCACGACAGGCGGCGCACGTGCGCTCCCCGGCGCAGGGCGTAGCGCACTTTGGTGCTTCGGTGGGGAGCTGGTGGCGCTTCGGACATGCTGTCTGCGGCCATTATTCACCAAGGCCCGCACAAAGGCTCGCGTACGTGAACAAACGGACTACGCTCGGAAGCCATGCGCTTTCTACACCCCGACCACGACGAGCAGCGTGAGCTGAGCTTGGAGGATGTCTTCATTCTGCCGGCCTATTTCGACGGTAGCTCGCGCCTCGAGGTTGATCTCACGCCTGACGATTTCGTCGGCGGTGCCCACCCGATCATCTCGGCCAACATGAACGCAGTGACCGGCAAGCGGATGGCCGAGACGATGGCGCGGCATGGCGGTTTGGGCGTGCTACCCCAAGACATGGCACACGAGACGGTCGAGCGCATCGTGGGCCACATCAAGCAGGCTGACTCACGGTTCGACACGCCTCTGGAGGTTACACCGGATGCCACGTTGCGCGATGTGCAGGGGATCATCCACAAGCGCTCACACGATATGGTGGTGGTGGTAGACGGCGAGCGCCGGCCGATCGGGATCATCACCCACGCGGACTTGAAAGACCGCGATCAGTACACCCGCGCTGATCGTTTCATGGCCACGCATTTGGTCACTTTGGACGAGCAAGTGAGCAATCGCGATGCGTTCTTGGCCATGGAGGAGCATCGGGTCAAGGCCGCCCCGGTGGTGGACGCCGAGGGGCGCTTGTTGGGCATTCTGGGGCGTGAGGATGTGGTGCGCATCGAGCTGCTCGAGCCTTCGCTCGACTCAGATGGCAGGCTCATGGTGGCCGCAGCGATTGGATTGTCCAACGACGCCGCCGAGGTCGCTGCCGCGCGGGTAGCGCTCGGCGTCGATACGCTGGTGATCGACACAGCCCATGGTCATCAGCGGCGCATGATCGAGGTGATTGGAGAGGTGCGCGCCGCAGTGGGCAAACGCGTGCCCATCGTGGCCGGCAACGTGTGCACTGAGCAGGGCACCCGCGCGCTGATCGAGGCTGGTGCTGACATCGTGAAGGTCAACGTGGGACCAGGGGCGATGTGCACCACCAGGATGCAAACAGGCGCGGGTCGGCCCAGTTTCAGCTCGGTGCTTCGCTGTGCGCGGGAGGCGCATGGCCTGGGCCGCCACGTATGGGCTGATGGTGGGGTGCGTTATCCCCGCGACGTCGCCTTGTATCTCGCTGCCGGCGCCAGTCGGGTGATGATCGGCACGATGCTCGCCGGCACCTACGAGAGCCCAGGCGACATCAAACAAGATCCCGAAGGGCGGCTCTACAAGGAGAACTACGGTATGGCGAGCGCCCGCGCCGTGGCAGACCGCACTGAGCAACAAGGGGCGTTCGAGCGCGCTAAAAAGGGCTTCTTCCGCGAGGGGATCTCGAGCGCGCGTATCTATCTCAAGCCCGGCTTCGAAAGTGTCGGCGCGATCGTCATCGACGTCATCAGCGGGCTGCGCAGCACATTGTCTTACGCCGGTGTGGATGACATTGCGAAGTTCCGCGAGCAGGTCGTCGTCGGCACCCAAACCCCGGGCGGCTTCGGCGAAGGCCGGCCTCACGGACGGCTTCTCGCCCCAGAGCGTTGAAGTGTGCATTGAGGCGCGGCTCGCGTGAGCACAGGCCGCTTTGCTGGTTGCGCGTTGGTAACGACAGCTGCGTTCTTTCGAGTGGCGCCCCGCTGGGTGGTCGCCGGCATTTGTTGGTTTTCCGATGGTGTTGAATCAATCGCGCCGGGGCATACTATTTCGGTCCAAACGAGGCCGCGATTGCCACAACGCGAGCGACGCTTGCAGACGCCAGTGGTAATGTCTGCTCGCAATGCTTGCGAGAGGAAGCTTGGTTGGCTTGCTCGCGGTTGGAGCTGTGGTGGCGGCAATGAGCTGCGCCGCTGGCGCTGGCTATTCGGGCGAAGATGACGTCAGCGCATCGGGTAGTAGCGCCTCGAGCACCAGCGGGTCGGGTGGTGGTGCGACTGGCGGTGCGGCCAGCGGTGGTGCGGCCAGCGGTGGTGCGGCCAGCGGTGGTGCGGCCAGCGGCGGTGCGGCCAGCGGTGGCGGAGCGACTGGTGGCGCGATGACCGGCGGCTCTGGCTCCGGCGCAATGGGCGCAGGCGGCTCCGGCGCAATGGGCGCGGGCGGTAGCGGTGGTATGGCTGTGGGCGGGGCAGGCGGTAGCGGTCCTGTCGGTGTCGTGCAACTTTGGACCTTCAAAGGCTGCGCTGGCGGTTGGACCAGCGCCGGGATCAACAACGATTGGGCTTGCGGCGCGCCGAGCTCGGGTCCCAATGCCGACCACTCTGGTGACGGCAGCTTGTGGGCGACCGACTTGGGTGGCAATGCCAACACCTGTCAGGATTCCTGGCTGCAATCGCCTGCAGTGAACTTGTCGAGCTGCAGCGGCACGGTCACGCTGCACTTCTGGCACTGGTATGATTTTCGTGAGTGTACGTGTTTCTGCGCGCTCAGCCCCAACGAGTCCGACTCGGGCGGTGTCATCGAGGTCAACAGTGGCAATGGCTGGGTGGCCATTACGCCAGTGGGTGGCTACGAGAGCGGCGGCCACCACGTCAACTGCGCTTCGGCCAACGATTGCAATGGCCAGAGCTGCGGGCCAGATCAGAGCAGCGCAGCGTTCACAGACGCCGGCGTGGAGAAGGTCTGGCATGAGACGAAGGTGGACATCTCGGCCCACCTGACCAAGACCTTCCAGATTCGCTTCCGCTACGGCTCCCACGCTGGCTTCGGCTGCTTCCCCAACCGCCCCGGCTGGTACATCGACGACGTATCAATCGTCGCCCCAAGCGGCTGCCCTTGACCCAAGCCGCCGCTGCGCAGACATCGGCTGCTGCCGTCAGCTCACAAATGCATGGCAGAACACTACGGTCGGGTAGGGAAGCTCCGCGTTGCTCAATCGGCGAACAAGAGCGGGTCGCGGATTTGTAGGAACTCTTCGACCGCTTCGATCTCTTCGCCGTCCATGTAGCTGATGCTCACGCCCAGGCCTGGCGGCGCGTCGCTCTGTTCGTTGTACTCGCGCACCCAGTGAATCTCGCCCTCGCCGAAAACGGTGGTGAGCGACTCGGGCAAGTTGATGGTCAGCTCGACTTTGTCGCCGAGCTTGGCGCCGCGATGAGTGGCGATGAACACGCCGTCGACGGCGCCGGCGAGGCCGGCGGAGAAGTTTTGCTGACTGCTGTCGCTCAGATCGAGATCCACTTGCAGCAAGCGGCGACGATGTTTGCATGCCAATCCGACCGGACGGTGTGGTTTTCGGTCGCAAAAATCGGCCTCGGCACGCGGGTGCTGCCGGTACCGGATCCCACTTACTCGGTTGTCCCTCATCTCTGTGCCGCCTCTGCTGGCAAGCGATCCCAATCATCAACTAGGAAATCGCGCGCGCGGCGGCTTGTCAAGCCGGCGCACGTCGGGCGAAGCGAGTAAGATGGCGACTATGCGAGCTTGGTGGCCGATTCTCTCGGTAGGCGTGGTGTTCGTCGGATTCGTGCTCAGTGGGTGTGGTCCGAGAGCCGCACAACCCGTCAACGGCGATGCGGCGGCGGCCGCGCAGCGCGATGCTGCCAAGCGCAGTTTGTCGTCGGGCTCGGCGGTGGAGCGCTTTTTCCCGTTGGTGCATGGCAACGTCTATCACTACGCAACTGAGGACACTGCCGGCAAAGCGGGGGTCATGATTGTGCGGGCCCAGCGAACCGATGCGAGCCGCGGCGAGCTGCACGTGCCCGGGGGCGTCAAGAGCTTCGAGTATCACCCTGACGGAGTCGTGCTGCACAAGCCCAACAGCATGAACGTCAAGCCGAGCTACGTGCTCAAGCTTCCGCTCGACGTGGGCACCCGCTGGCACGGCGAGCACCGCGGCTGGGTGGAGATCCTCAAAACCGACACGGTCATGCAGGTCGGCGCGGGCAGCTACAGCGGCTGCATCAACACCGTCGAACAGCGCGGTGGCGATCGGCCGTTGCGCATCGCCACGACCTTCTGTCCGGAGGTGGGCATGGTGCTGATTGAGCTTGCCAGTGGCGACAAGAACGAGCGCATCGAGCTGCAAAGTTATGGTCCGCCTGTCGATCTCGGTCCCGACGGCGTGAAGGTCATCAAGTAGTGGGTCAAGTGCCCGCTTGGCCGTAGCTTTTCGCTACCTCGACGAAGCTGCGGGCGATGGGTAACAGGGCATAGCCGAGACAGAGGGTGAGCAAGACCGCAGTTGCTCCTATTGCGCCCCATAGCGCGCCGGCAATGGCGAACACGGTCAGTAGCGCTGGCAAGCCGAGCAGCAACTTGCGGCGGTGCTTGGCTAGCGCGCGACCCAAGTGACGGTGAGCGCTGTCGAAGCCGACCATCTGGGCGCAGGCCACGCCAACCAGCAGGCCGACGAGCGCGGTGTGGTCGCCAAATAGGATGATGGCGCACATGGTGATGAAGGCTCCCACCGGGCTGGGCGCACCGTTGAAGTAATCTGGATCGGCACTGTCTTTGTTGAGGGTGAAGAACACCAAGCGGCCGACCGTGAATGCGGCGAACACCGTGCCGATGAGCGCACCCTGATAACCACCGATAGCGAAGTACAAAGCAACAGCAGGAGCGATGGCGAAGTTGACCGCGTCGGCCACGTCATCGGAATAGACGCCCCAGCGGGTGCCGCCCCAGCGCCGCGCGGCAGCTCCGTCGAATCCATCGAAAGTGGCGCCGCAAAGCATCATCAGCAAGGCGAGAGGGAATAGGCCGCGCGAAGAGAGCCACATCGACACCGCACCGCAGAGCAAGTTCGCCAGCGACAAGCCGTCGGCGATGAAGCGCTTCTGCAATACGTCGAGGTTGTACAGGGCAACGATGGCCGAGAAGCTGATGTTTGCGATGAGCAAAGAGGTGACCGCGACAGGTTTGATCAGCTGCGGCAGCCAACCTTGGCTCAGGGCAAGCAGGGCGAGCAAAGTGGTGTAGCTCATGGCCGTGCGCAAGCGGTTCTGGGTCGAGCCCCGGCCGGCGAGGTAGAGCGCCAGCAGCAGCAAGTCGATCACAATCTTCGTGACCACCAACGCTGCCGGCAAGACGTCGAGACAGAAGTAGGACAGCCCGATGAGCAGCGGATAGTCAGTGACCCGATCGAATACCCGCCCGAAGCTCGTTTCGAGCCCGCGGCCTCGTGCGACTACGCCGTCGAGATAATCGAGCAGCCCGAAAGCGATGAACAACGAAACGACGAGCGCCGGACCGCCAGGTAGCAGCGCGAGTTGCCGCAGCGCAAGGAGCAACAGTGGGGCGAGCAGCAGCTTGGTGGCCGACAAGAGGTTGGGGTGCACCCTGATCTTCGAAGCCAGACGCTGCTCGAAGCGTGAAAGCCACTCGGGCTTGTCGATCAGGCGGCGCTCTCGTCGCTCGCTCTTGCTTGTCGTGTCTTGCATGACCGAAGGATTCGCAAGAACGGGGCCAGTGACCCGTCGAAGCGTCAACACAGCGATTGCGGCCCTAAGTGCCTGCCAGCAGGGGAAAAAGAAGTGAAAGCGCGTAGGCGCGGACCCGTATTGCGCGAACCAACCTTCGCGCCTCGAGCATCGTTGTCGTCTCGCTCTGCCAGGTCAGCGCCTCCTGCTGCGTATGGCGTGAGGAAGTTTTCCGACGGGTTACCCCTATTGGATGGGTCGTCTTCTCGGCCTGGCGATGGTAGCCAACAGGTCATGGCAGAGCAGCGTTTGACGCTTCCTGCGCCGGGCAGGGCTGGCTGGGTGGTGATGCTCGCAGTCGGAATTGGCTTGTTGGGTTTTGCGTGCGTGAGCCTGGCGCGCCATGTGGGGGTGCTCGACAGTGAGCCGCTGCACCTGCGCTTCTTCGCACTCGGCGCAGGGCTGTTCCTGTGTGGTTTTCCGCTACTCGTGTTGGGCAATCGTGAGCTCGCTTCGGAGCTGGTCTTGAATGCTGAGGCCGGCGCGCTACGCATGACGTGCAGCGATGGCTCAGCGGTGGTCATGCCCCTGGGCATGCTCGCTGGCGTACGCAGCTACGCTGCTCAAGGTGGCGACACCGCGCGCACCATATCGCTGACCAAAAGAGACGGCGGCGTGCTCGAAATCGGCGTCGCCCCGAGCGACGAAGTTGCCGCCGAGCTCGTCGACCCTCTTTCGGCGGCCATCGACGCCGCCACCGCGAGGACTGCGCCCGACGCTGATCCGGAAGAGCGGCTGACCGAGATAGCGGACATCAGTGCTGTGCGCGCCCAAGACGGGACGCTGAGCCTGAGCTGGAAGGCGCGCGGCCGGCTGAGCGCGCTGGCCATGGCGGGTCCACTTGCCGGTATGCTCATCATCGCTTACGGCTTTCATCGCTACCAGGGCAGTTTCGGTACGCTGGTCGCGATGGCGTTCACTGGCACACTGCTGTCAGCGTTTCTGATCTTCACGCTCATCAACGTGGGTGTGGTGCAACGCGTGGTCATCGACGCCGCCGCGCTGTCACTCGAGCGGATGCGCTTTGGCAAGGTAATCAAGCGAAATCAGCTGCGCCTCGAGACCATCGAGACGGTGGACTACACCCATCAGCAGAGCACCATTGGGGCGGGCCTGACCATCAGGACCTTCAAGGGCCAGCAGCGCAAAGCCCAAGCCGACAAGCACATGGCCACCGCCGCGCAGCATGGCGATCGCGACGAAGACTTGGCGGCAGGTGTTCACGCAGCCCAGGGAATCGCTCACCTCTTGAACGCCGGGATCCAGCTGCCCTGCGGCCCGCTATCGTTGACGGCCAAGATCGCACTCGATCTGACCATCAGCGAGGAGATTGCCCGTCGTACAGTTCGGTCGGCTGGTAGCATCTGAAACCGCAGGAGAGGCAAGACCAGTGATTACGGTGTGGACCCTCTGGACCTGGCTGGTGCTCACGGTCAGCTGTGTCGTCGGCTTCTTCATTGCCATACCGCTGGCCATCGTGACCTTCCCCTTCGATCGCAACCGCGCGGTGATGGGGCGCTTCGCGCATCTCATCGCCGTGGTCGTGTCCAAGGCCAATCCCCTTTGGTCGTTCGCCGTGCACGGCGAGCTACCTGCCGGCTACCGGCCTACCAAGACTGTGGTGGTCAGCAACCACGTGTCCAACAGTGACGCCTTCCTCATCACGCATTTGCCATGGGAGATGAAGTGGCTGGCCAAATCCACGTTGTTCTACCTTCCATTTCTGGGCTGGCTGATGTGGTTGGGTGGTGATGTTGCGGTCAAGCGCGGCACGCGCGGCTCGGCCCGCTCGGCCATGGCGCAGTGCGCGCGCTACCTCGAGCGCGGCATGCCCGTCGTCATCTTTCCCGAGGGAACCCGCTCGAGGACCGACGAGCTGCTCGACTTCAAAGATGGGGCATTTCGCCTCGCCATCGAGACCGGCGCCGAGCTTTTGCCCATCGCCGTGGCCGGCACGCGTAGCGCTCTGCCCAAGCACTCGTGGCGCTTCGGCCGCTCGTGCGGCCGGGTCACGTTGGGGCGCCCAATCGAGACCAAATCGATGACGCTCGACGATCTCGACGATCTCAAGGCCCAAGCCCGTGGCCAGATTGAAACCCTCAAGAAACAGCTCGACGCCGTCGTCGACTCCTGACCTTGCCAGCGTTGCTGACGCTTGCGTCGTCGCCCGCGTCGTGGCATTCGCGCTGCACTGGGTGGTTCATTCACTAACGGGCCGAAACCATTAGCCCGTTAGTGGGTGCGAGAATATGGCGCAATGCTTAATGATTCTCGACGGTTGACCCGTGGCCCCGAACTTGCAGCTCACCATCGGGTTGTGCGCGGGGGAAGCGCGTTTCGAGGAGAGGTCTCATGAGAGCTAGGTTTTTTGATTGGCTGATATTGCCCGCTGTCCTAGTGACGGCAACCACACTCAGCGGTTGCGCTGAAGAGCGCGATCCCATCAATCGTGTGCAGGCCAACGCGCTCGACAAGACCTTTTTCGTCGGGCCCTCGATCTCAGACACCAGCGACGACCCTGAGTTCTATACCGCCGCAACGGTCATCGACGTGCCCTACGGCGCTGACCAAGGTGGCGCGTTTCCGGGCCTGGTGGGCTCGCTACACATCGTCAAGTGGGAGATCACCGAAAACTACCTCAACGCCCGGCTGACCTACGAGTCGATCGAGGGCGTCGACGGTCACGGCTCGAAGACCAGCAACAACGGCCAGGTCATCGCTTCGTACGCCATCGACAGCCACTTCGACATTCGGCACGACTACAACGCGTCGACTGGCGAAGAGCTCAATATCATCGTCGAAAACACCAAGGACCGACCTTGGTACGAGCGTGACTTCTTCCGTGTCGACTGGTCGGTCAACTACATCGGCAGCTCGCAGCTGTGGGATCCGCTGTCGGCCAACGACTACGAGGTCGAGACGCTGGCCTACTACGTCAGTGACCCGAGCCACCCCGACGCGCCTTTCTTCGACCCCGAAGAAGCTTACTTCGACGTCACCAACAAGCTCCACCTCGAGCCCAAGATGGTCGACTTGGGCTTCGGCGAGGTGCCCGCTTGTTTCTACCGCGGCAGCTTGGTGGTCGGCGCGTCGTATCCTTGGGGCAACTGCCAGAACAGTGAGATCACCGTTCGCTACGCGTACAGGCGCAAAGCCGCATCAGGTGAGTCTGGTTTCACCGACTACGAGCCCCTCGACTGGGACGGCTCGCGCATGAACGCGGCCGGCATCTTCACCCGGCATCGGATGGGTTGGGACCACAACTACGGAATCGTAGACGAGAAGTGGATTCGACCAGCGCAGCGCTACAACCTCTGGAAGAGGAGCCACACCGACCGCACCTGTGCCACCAACGAGTCGGTCGCTGCCGGCTGTGATCCGCAGCGTGATGGCGACCCAGGCTGCACCGGCCAAATCAACGCAGAGCTGGCCAACGGTACTCACGACGAATGTGAGGACGGCGTCTCCAACTGGGGCTCCCGCTGCGATCCGCTCGTGGGCCTTTGCACGGTTCCGTACGCCAAGCGCGAGCTCAAACCCATCGCTTGGCACTACCCGGTCACCATCGACGATACGGTTATCTACGAGTCCACCGAGTTTGCCACTTGGCAGTGGGATGCGGCCCTCCGTATTGCTGTCCAGGCGGCCCGCTACGCCGAGTGCGTTCGCACGCGCACCATGTCCTTGCTCGAGACACCCTGGTGGCCCAACAAGATCGACAGCGCCACCCTCGAAGATGCGCGCAACATGTGCGGGGCAGTGTTCCCCATCGATCAGAGTTACGACGATGCCGAGCTCGACAAAGTTCGCGACATCAACATGTGCGTCAAGCTGGGCCAGACGCGGGACGCTTGCCGGCAGTCCCTAGCCGTGGGCCCCACGAGTGTTGCCAGCATGGAACCGATGGCCGTGCTGTGCCACAGCCCGGTGCTGCAGAGCGACCACAGCGCTTGTGGCAAGGTTGGGACCGTTGCGAGGCCCGGCGACATTCGCTTCCATCAGGTCAACGTCTGGCCAACGCGCCAATCCGTTTCGCCGTGGGGCTATGGGCCGTCGCTGTCCGATCCGCTCACCGGTGAAATCATCTCAGCGGTCATCAACGTCTACAACGCTGTGACCGACTCGGCTGCGCAGGGCTTCTTGGATCAGGTTCGCTGGATCAACGGTGAAATCAGCAGCAACGACATCGTCGGGGCTCAGCACATCCACGAATGGTCCCAGGCTTCCAAGTCAGCGCACGCGAAAACGGGGCCGATGATGCGTCCCGAGGACATCCAGAAGCGCATCGCCGGCATGACGGGCGTCAAACTGGAGGATCTGCAGAACGGCGCGGCCCATCTGAAGGATATTGGTGTCGAGAAGATGGCCGACACCTTCCGCGCTCTCGATCGCAGGGCGCTGCCTGCTGGAGCGATTCCGGAGGATCGCAGCATCTTCGAGCATCGCATCAAGAAGGCTAAGGAGAGCGGCGTCGAGGCCAAGCTGATGAATGGCATGTGGCTCCAGATGGCTGGGGTCGACCCCGACGTGCCGCCTGAGACCAAGCTCGACATGGCCTCTCCGCTCCGTGGGATGAGCTCGCGGCAGTTGCTCCTTGCGTACGACAAGACGCAGAAGCAGCTCGCCGAGCTCGGTCAATGCATCCTGAGCGCGCCGGAGCCGACGGGCATTCCCTCGCTCGCCAAGATCATGAACAAGAAGTTCCCGTTGCTCGAGGAGGGTGCCACCCCCGTACAGAAGGCCAATCGCATCGAGAGCATGTGGAACTATCTGCGTTTCAAGATGAACTACACCGTCATCCTGCACGAAATGGGTCACACCATCGGTCACCGCCACAACTTCGTCAGCTCTTATGACAAGTACGCCTACAAGACACAGTACTGGCAGCTGCGGACCAACAGCGGCAAGCTCACCGAGGCGAACATGTGCAGCGGCCCGCAGTCCGACGGCACCAACTGTATCGGCCCGCGCTACTACGATCCGCTCACGCAGGACGAGATCGACAACTCCATCTGGACTTGGCAGCAGACCAGTGTGATGGATTACGCCGGCGATCTGACCCAAGACATGCTCGGCCTCGGCATCTACGACATGGCCGCCACCCGCATGTTCTACGCTGATACGGTCGATGTGCGCACCGACGTATTGACCGACGACGATCCCAACGTCATCACCTTGGGTGACTCGGTAAAGAATCTAGTCGACTATCCCGGATACCTGTTCGGCCAGATTGCCAGCACTGCCGAAGGCACCGTGCCGCATTATTCGGCCTACAACGATCGCTTCAAGTTGGTCCAGCCAGAGCGATGCTGGCCGGTCGATCCCGTCGCGCCGTCTTGGTGGGATGCTTATCGAGCCAAGGTGCAGGCGGACAGCGGAGATTCGAACCTGGAGTTCATGGGGGCCTGGGACCCCGTCTTCGACGGCAATGTGGTGCACAACGAGCGCTGCTCGCGCCCGCCGGTGGACTACGTCGAGTGGATGGATATGAAGCCCGACAAGATCGTCGTCGACTTCGACGATCCGGACTACTTCACGCCACGCCGCGCCGAGGACATGCACCACCGGCCGCGTGTGCCCTACGGCTTCTTGACCGATGGCAGTGCCGATGGTTGGTCGCCGTCTGCCTTCCGCCACGACAATGGCGCGGACATGTATGAAGAGATGGTTTTCCACTCCAACATGTACGAAAACCGCCACATTTTCGACAACTTCCGCCGTGGTCGCTCCAACTTCACGGTCTACGGTGCCTACCAGCGGTCGCTGTCGCGCTACCACGCCAAGGTCGAGAGCCTGACCCAAGGCTTCGCCTTCTCGGTCGACTACATCCTGCGTGAATTCGCCAAGACCATCGGAGCGCCATTCTCGGTCGTGATCGCGGCCAACGCAGCAGAGGGCACCTTCTTGTACGACCACGCCGTGGCTGCCACCGTAGGGTTTGACCACTTCGTTCGCGTCATGACGAGGCCCGAGGTCGGTCAGCACTATTGCCAAAGCACCTTGCTGGGATGCAACCCCGACGGTACGCGCGTGCTCAAGCCGCTCGAGGATGAAGTAGGCGGTTTGCCTGCGGGTCACGCCATCGCTGGCAACATTCCAAATGGCAACTTGATTGCGGGCGATTCCATCAGCTTCGGCGGCAGGCCGCTGAGCAACGGTTTCCAATATGCCCATGGCCATTGGACCATCGACTATCTCAATCAAGCGGGCTCCTACTACGAGAAGACCTTCGCGATGGAGAGCATGCTGTCGGCGACCTATGGGGCGATCAACTTCTACCGCTGGGATGGTCTGGACGCCCGCTTCCGCCACGTGAACTTCAGCGATTTGTTCCCTGAGGGCATGCGCCGGCTCATCGGCGTGACCTTGACGGAAGACTACCCGTTGATGAGTGCGCGCATCGGTTCGGCTCAAGATGGCAGCCCCAACATGGTCGAGCAACTCGACAAGGAAGGGCAGCCTACGGGCATCTCCTACCCCGCCGAGCCAATGGCCTGGCTATCCTTCGTGCCTGAGGATGGCCCGCAAGCGTGCCGGCCGGTAGATGGCATTCTGGCCTGCACTGATACGCTCGGCGTGCCGATCTCGAATAGTGCGCCCGACGAGGCCGACGCCTGGTTCGTCGATCCGCAGCTCGGCTACGAGGTGCAGAAGTTCATCGTCTTCTATTACTACGTGTACCAGCCTGGAAGCGAGATGCTCGACTGGGTCGATCTGTTGCGCGTCTACAAGCTCGGCACCGACACCAATCCGGACTATTTGCCCGCCTCGACCGTCGAGTGGCGCGACCCGGAGAGCGGGCTGCGGTACATCGCCAAGCGTTTCGGTGACGAGACCATTTTTGGCAAGACCTACGACAAGGGCATCGCCGCCAAGATGATCCAGTGGGCCAACCACCTCACCTCCAAGGCATACGCCCTCGACGAGCAGCAGCCCTACGATCCTGATACGGGCATGGCCAACGTGAAGTTCAAGGACGGCTATCCCGTCGTCGCGGGCACTGGGATCTGTGACGACAACCGCCACTGCATGCAACTGCGCAAGTATCGGGGACTGCTCGACTTCACTCGTGACACCGCTGCCGACATGGGCTTCCCGGAGCCCTCGCTGCAGATCTTCGGTGACTGATGACTCCTAAAAACAAGCTGTCTCAAAACGCAGAGTCGCCGTAGGGGCATCTCGGGCGTTTTCCCATACATCGATTTCAGAGTTTTGAGACAGCCTCTGTGCCGGGGTGACACGGAGAATGATTCGGGCTAGGACCCGGGTGTGTACCAGCGAATCCTGATGCCCTTGGATGGGTCGCAGACTGCCGAGGCAATCCTCAAACAGCTCGATCCATTGCTGAAGTGTTGCAACGACGAGGTGATCGTCCTGACTGCCGTCAAGACCGGCATCAGCGCGAGCTTCTACCCGCAGCCCGGCGTGAGCATGGGTGTGCCCTGCGAGCAGGACGAGCGCGCGGCGCGACAATACGGAGCCAAGATTGTGGGCTTGCTCGAGTCGATGGGCGTCAAAGCCCGCGCGCTCATCGGTCCAGCTCCCGCTGCGTCGTGCATTCTCGAGACGATCGAGCGCGAGGACATCTGCCTCGTAACCATGGGCAGCCACGGTCACTCCACCCAGTCACGCTTCGCCATGGGCAGCGTCACTGAAAAGGTGATGCGCGCGACCATCGCACCGCTGCTGTTGCTTCGTTCTTTCGAGTCAGACGGCAAAGAGGCCAGCATCGAGCAAGATCCCCTCGAGTTCAAAAAGGTGCTCGTGCCCGTCGGCGGGTCCGCGCTCGCCCTCGAGGTGGTTGGGCACCTTGCCCCGGTTGCCAAGCATTTTGGCTCAGCGGTGACGGCCATCCACTTTGTATCCAATAGTGCTGATGAAGCGGGAGCCGACAGCTGCTTGGCAGCAGCTCAGGCAGCGTTTGCAGCAGTTGGTATCGAGGCCAACAAGGTAGTAGGGCGGGGCGACCCGGCCGCTGGCATCCTGGATCACTGTGATGCCGAAGGCATCGATTTGGTCGCCATGACGACCAATGGACGCTCTGGTCCTTCGCGCTGGATGTTTGGCAGCGTTGCCGAAAAGGTCGTGCACGCCGGCAACACTGCCATGCTGGTTGTGCGAAAAGGCTCCAGCGAAGAAGCCGCCGAGATCCGCCGAGACAGCAAGCTGCCCGGTTCTTGAGACCTAGAAGCCGTAGACTTCGAGCTCGTTGACGGTGTAGTGGTTCATGTTGGGGCCCGCGATGTGGTCCTGCCAGAAGCCGATGCGAATGGCCGTCGCTTGCACTGCATCGAAGCTCAGCGAGGCCCAGCCCTGTGCCTCCTGGCCGCACAAATAGGGCGTGCTGCTGTGGCTCTCGTTGTCGATGAAGCCATCACTGCTCACGCCACCCGCAGTGTCGCCGTAGGCCACAGTGGTGAGCAGCTCGTTGCCCAGCCCATCGCCGTTGCGCAGCCCGCCGACGTTGACCCAGTTGGGGCTGTTGAGCGGCTCGCTGACGACTGAAGCGGGGTCCTTGTGGGTGGTGTACTGGATGACCAAATCCTTCACGCCGAGGTCGCATTGATCACAAGCGCAACCAGAGTGATTGCTCTTGTGCAGCCTGAGCCGGCGCACCGCGTTGTGCGGGAACTGGGCTCCCAAGAAGGCTGGCTCGGTGAAGCTCCAGCCCGGTGTCGTGAAAGTCAGTGTGTTGATGTCACCGTCCACCGCTAGATCTGGAGTCGCGTCGCCAGTGCGATGAGGAAACGCAATCGCCGTCAACTCGTCGATCTTTTCTTCGCTCTGGCAAGCGCCGTCCACACAGGCAGAATCCTCCGAGCAACCCATGCCGCACCCTCCACAATGGGCGGGGTCAGTCTCGGTGTCCACGCACTGTCCATCGCAAGCACTGAGCCCTTCGCAGCAGCCTCCCGAGCTTCGTCCGCCCGCTCCACCGGCAGCATCTTGTCCGGTTGCATCCTCTTGCTCGACTGCGGGCTCGAGCACCCCTTGGCAGCGCTCCTTGTCGCAATTGGTGGTCAGCTGGAAACAGCCCACTGTGGCGCTTGCCAACAGGGCCAACATGCTCGTCGCTATGGTCGGGGGTCGTTTGGTCATAGATACCTCCCTTTTCTGGGGCGTTTGGCCCCACTTGGATTTTGTAATGGGGTGTCAGACGAGACCTGCTGGAGCTAATTCAGCTTTTCTTCGGGCGCGGTCGCATTTGGCAGGTTGCGCTCAGCAGTCGACTCGGCCATGTGCAGCACAGTCGTTACATGTTCTCTCGACCGCTGTGGGATTTGGGCTTTCGCCCATTCTTCTTGTTGGCAGCCCTTCTGGCTGTCCTTTGGGTACCGCTCTGGACCCTGATGTATTGGGGCTATGTCGACTTCAGCAACTACTTGCTGGGCTACGACTGGCACATCCACGAGATGCTGTTCGGTTTTGTCGCGGCCGTGCTCGCTGGCTTCTTGCTGACGGCAACACGCGCCTGGACCAAGCAGCCCACGGCGAGCGGCGGCTGGCTGGCGGCGTTGGTCGTGGTTTGGTTGGCAGGGCGCATCTGTGTGCTTCTGGCCAACAGCTTGCCGCCGGTGGTTGTGGCGGCAGTAGACTTGCCGTTCCTGCCGCTCGTTGCCATCGTCGTCGGGCGCGCGGTCGTCGTCTCGCGCAACAAGCGCAACGTGGGCGTTGTGGTGATGCTGCTTCTGCTGTCAGCCTGCAACGCTGCGATGCACGCCAAGGCGTTTTCACTGCCTTTGCCTCGCGACGAGCTCGGCGCGATGGTCGGCGTGGATCTGGTCGTAGTCTTTCTCGCGCTCATCGGTGGACGTGTCGTGCCCACCTTCACGAAGAATGCCACGCCGGATCTGAAAATCCGCAACAGCCGCCTCGTCGATGGGCTGTCCATCGGGCTGCTCGTCGTCATGGCGGCACTCGACGTCTTCGAGCAGACCAAGCAAGCCGCCGCGGTGTGCGCGCTGGCAGCCGGGTTGGTCCATGCGCTGCGCTTGTCCGGCTGGGGCGGTTTGCGCACCTTGTCGCGACCCATCCTCTGGGTATTGCACTTGGGCTACCTCTGGATCGTGATCGGTTTGTTGCTCAAAGGCGTCGCGGGTCTGAGCGGTGGACTCGACCGAACCGCGGCCAGTCATGCGCTGACCAGCGGTGCCATGACCACCATGATCATCGGAATGATGGCGCGCGTGGCGCTCGGACACACCGGTCGTAAGCTCGAGGTGGCCCGCCCCATCACGGTGGCCTTCGTATTGGTAACCCTAGCGGCACTGATCCGCGTAGTGCTGAGCGCATTCAAGCCGGACTGGTATCCGCACTCACTGACCGCTGCTGCGGCGGTCTGGTCGCTCGCTTTCCTGCTCTACTTGATTGTCTACACGCCCATTCTCATCGCTCCTCGGGCCGACGGCACCCGGGACTGGCGCGTGGCACCGTAGTTTCTTTGAACATATCCGGCCGAGTCGCAGTCACACCTTCCTTGCAAAAAAACCGCGCGGCTCATCTTCGGGACAGCTGCGTCCAAACAACCGGAGGGGCCATGAGCGATACGCAGGACGAGACCAAAGACCCGTTCGGTTGGACTGGAGCCACCATCGCCGCCAAGTACGAGGTGATCGAGGTGGTAGGCGAGGGGGGCTTCGCCGTCGTTTACCGCGGCCATCATTTACAGCTCGATCAGAACGTAGCCATCAAATGCTTGAAGATCCCTGCTCACTTGCGTGGGCCGGAGCGCGAGCAGTTCTTGCGCCAATTCGTCAGCGAAGCCCGCTTGCTGCACCAACTCTCACGGGCCAACGCAGGCATCGTGCAGGCGCTCGATCTGGGTTCGGCCGAGTCGCCGACCGGGATCTGCACCCCCTACTTGGTTCTCGAGTGGCTCGAAGGCAGAACCCTCACCCACGAGATCGAGCAGCGCGGCCGCCGAGGTCACGGCGCTTTTGCGCTTTCAGAAGCAGCAGCTTGACGATGGTCCGCTCACCCACCGT
>CAZRGL010000042.1:604-7712 GCA_964599485.1 uncultured Polyangiaceae bacterium | reverse complement strand
AGCATTGCAGCTGCTCTCGGGCGCCCTCGATGCGCTCGCCGAAGCCCACGACCAACAAGTTGCCCATCGCGACATCAAACCCGACAACCTCTTTGTGACCACGGTGGGTGAGCGGACCATCGTCAAGCTGCTCGATTTTGGCATCGCCAAGCGCTTGAGCAGCGGTGACACCACGGTCGCGAGCAGCCGTGACGGTGGGGCTCAGCAATCACTGCTCGCTTTTACTCCGCGCTACGCGGCCCCCGAGCAATTCCACCCGGGCCTCTACGGGACGGGTCCGTGGACTGACACTTATGCCCTCGCGCTGGTGCTCATCGAGATGATCGCGGGTCCCAAGGGGATCGCTGCGCGGACCGCTGACCTGTTTGCCCGTGCGCTCGATCCGGATCAGCGACCCACACCCCGGGTGCAGGGTGTCGTGGTGAGCGGAGCGGTGGAGGCGGTGTTCGCCAAGGCGCTCGCGCTCGATCCGAAGGAACGTTTCCACTCGGTATGCCGCATGCGCGACGCGCTCGAAAAGGCGGCGAGCGGGGCCGACGAGCTCGCATTGTCCGCAACCCTGCTGTCCGAGCCTCCCCCAGAGTTTGAGGTTGCGGTGCAGATCGAGGTTGCGGCACCGGTCGCCGAGAGGCCCGACGGCGGGCAGCCGCTACCAAAGACGATCGCGATGACGCCGCCCGAAGTGGAGCGGGCGCAGCGCGTTGCTCGTGCGTCAAAGAAGTCCAAGTCAGCGAGGTCGCGCAACAGGCGCCCCCCCCGACCCAAGAAGAAGGCGCGCGCCAAGCGAAGGCGCAACGAGCTGGCCGAGCAGGCTCCGGTCCCATCGTCGCGCGCCCCGCTCAGTCCCCCGTCGGGCCCCGCCCAGGCGCGCAAGTTTGGGCTGGCCCGGATGGTGGCCACCATGTTCGCGGGCGTTGCCGCAGCACAGGGCATCGATTTTGACTTCGAACCTCCGGGCAGCAGCATCATGCGCTACGCCGATCCATCGATCAGTTGTGTCGAGGATCCAGGCGGCTGCAACGGCGCAGCAACATCCGCAGTGCCCTCGTCGGATTCGTCTGTGGCGTCGACGGCCGCTCGTGGGCCGATCCCCATTGCGCGAAATCTCCGTGCCAAGCCGGCCGCTTCATTGCCGCTGACAAAGCCAGCGAAGCCGGCGCTCAAAGCCTTGCCAAGAGGCAAGCCCAAAGCACGTCCAATCGTTGTGCCCAAGTTGGTGCGCTGCACGCGTCTCGAGCCTGCTTGCTACGCGTCAGGTCGCTGCACCCCGCGTGGCAATCGCTGCGTGGCCGACTCTGCAGCAGACTGTAAGCGCTCCACGGGCTGCTTGTTCGCAGGCCGCTGCCTGCTCGAGTCCGGCGCCTGTATCGCCACTTCAGCAAGTTGTCGCGATAACCTCTCATGTCGCATTAGCGGCCTTTGCTCGGTCAGCAGGGGCACCTGCAAAGCCCTCTCCGATGCCGACTGCAACAGCAGTAGTGCTTGTCGAATCCAGAAGCGCTGCCGTGCTGTAGATGGCGCGTGCAAGAAGCGGTGACCAGCGGCCATGTGCCTCTTTTGCAGCGCTATGCGATACAAAACGCGGGGATGACCCACCCATCCCTCCGTTTTGTATCGCATATCGATGCATTTTGGAGGGATGGGGGCTCAAGGGACTGGCTGAACAGCCGTCCTGGTAGGCAGGGAGGAACGCGCCCATGGTGAGCTGGTTTCGACGCAAGACACGCGCTCAGGTGACGAACGCTGCTGCAAAGCCGCGCCTGATGTTGATCGACGATCACTTGCAGCGACGCTATTCCACCGCACAAATGCTCCGTTCCGAGGGATACGAGGTGGAGAGCGCTGCCGGTCACGAGAGCTGGCTGGCCTTGTTCAAGAGCTGCCTGTCAGAGCCGGCCATGTGGGTTTCGTTCATCGCGGCGCTCGAGCCCGACCTGATTCTGATCGATCTCGATCTTCGCTCGGGAAGCGCCCTTCACACCCTCGGCGCCCTGCGCCGACACCCGCTCACTGAGCACATACCCATCATGGTGCTCGGCGATCGAGAGCGGAAGAAGGAGCTCAATGCCGCGATTTCATTGGGTGCTGTCGGCACTGCGTCACGGCCTATGTCGCTGGCAGGGTGGAGTCCGGCCATCGATGGTGCCTTGGCCGACGCGGTGCCGCGGCGCGCGTTGTGCGGCGACGAGCTTCCGGCAATCTGGATGAGCCGAGCGGCCTCAGGGCTCGCAGTACATGAAGCCAGCCGGCAGAACCTGGCTCGCCTTGCAGCTCGCGCCCATGGGGCAGACGCCAGGATCGTTGGTGCACATGATGACCCCCATGTAGTTGAAGCCGGGCGGGTCGCAGGTCGGCTCGCAGCTCACGCCTTGGTAGCCCTGGTTCTGGCCCACCAGCTTGAACACGCCGCAGCACACTTCGTTGACGGGGCAGTCGCCGCCCATGCACGACAGCTCCACCGTGCCGGAACTGCAATTGCCCGGGGGAGCGCAGTAGTTTTGCGACATGTTGTTGTCGTCGAAACAGCAAATGTCACCAGCGCCGCAGGTCATGTTGGTGCAATTGACGACTGGGTTCACTGGCCCGCCGCCGCCGCTCCCGCCCATGCCGGTCGAGCCGCCCATTCCGCCCATTCCGCCCATTCCGCCCATTCCGCTCGACGCAGACGAGCTAGAGCTGCTCGAGGAGGAGCTAGAGCTCGAGGAGCTGGAGCTGCTCGAGGAGGAGCTAGAGCTCGAGGAGCTGGAGCTGCTCGATGACGAGCTAGAGCTGCTCGATGACGAGCTACTCGAAGCCGAGGAGCTCGAGGCCGAGGAGCTGGAACTGCTGCTGCCGCCCGCGCCAGCCCCGTTGACCATGAAGTCGAGAAAGGCATCGCTGCGCGAGCCGCAGCCGATGAACATAGCGGTCGAAGCGGCGGTCAAAAGCACACCGCAAACAAAGAGTCCAGGGCGCAACACGACCGAAGCA
The DNA here is from genome assembly GCA_964599485.1 of uncultured Polyangiaceae bacterium. GTDB lineage: Bacteria > Myxococcota_A > Polyangia > Polyangiales > Polyangiaceae > JAPYTK01. The sequence goes on along the minus strand of CAZRGL010000042.1, from coordinate 4,742 downwards.
TACACCCTCAATTCCCTCAAGTCGTCAGCGCGCCGATCATTCGGCCGCTCGCTAGGAGTCGCTACCCAAGGTGGTGGGGTCATCGCTGATGTAAAAGTCGTTGCCTTGGGCGCTGATGGTTACCTGGGCCGAGTGCGTCCGGTAGCCGTCATCGCCGGAGCTGCGCCCGGCGGTTCCGAGCACCGCCACCGTTTCCCCTTCGACGAGCACGCCTTCGCGAACCCGGAAGCTGGTGGATCTATGTTTGGCTTCGAGCGCATCGAGGCAGGTGTCGTAGGCCATCAGCAATGTGTCGGTGCGAGATGCCAACTCAGGGGGCCCGGGCGTCTGCTGATAGATGACCTCGCCACGCAGAATATCGTGCTCGAAGTCGTGTACGATCGAAGACTCGGCGCCGCCAGGTTCCACGTGCGCTTCACCGGTGTCGTCGCAAATGAGGAACGCGCACGCGCGTCGTTCCTCCGCGGCGACGATCATGCTGGTCGAGCTCTGGGAGTGCCCTCCGGGCTCGTGCTCGACCACTGCGTGGTACGCCGCGCATTGTCGTCCGCTCAGCGGCGCGATGATGGGCTCGCCCAGCAGCTTCAGCGTTCCGATCAGCTTCACACGCTGGCCGTCCTCGACCTCAGCGATGTTGGTAGTCGGCGCCGCTTTCAGCGCACGGCGGACGAAGAAGCCGTCGTCGATCGCGCTCGACAGCAGTAGCACGGCTGCCAGCAACACGACGATGCCGATGACCCCATACATGCCCCAGATGTACACAGCGGCAACACCCAGGCCGAGCAACAACGCCAACACCAGCAGCAGCAACAAGCGCTTCACGGCGCCAGTCTACATCGAGCTCCGGCTCCGCCCACCACCATGTTGAGGACACGTCGACCTCGACCAGAGCGCACCGCCACGCACGCTCCGCGACAAAGCAACAACACAACCACTCATCGGCATCGGCAGGGGTCGTCGTGGTAGGCCGCTGGCGAGAAATTATTGCAAATTAGATTCTAGAATCTAGAATGAAGCCATGGAAATAACCATCCCTGACCAGGTGTGGCAACTCTTACAAGCCCACCTTGGCTACAGCGACGAGCAGATGGCCGCGTTTCGTGCCGATCCCAACAAGGTCAAGATCATGTCCAAGGCGCCGGTCTTGCAGCAGAAGACGATCGTCTTCGAAGTGATCGAGTCGCACGGCTGCAACAGCCAGCATCACGTCGGCACGCGTTTCTTCTTCTCGGCGGACGGCAACCTCATCACCACTATGGCGCCCAAGCGGGTATGCGCGTTCCTGCTGCCGGTGATGTGTCAGCTTTCCGTTACGCTTCAAGAGCTCATCTACGCCGACACCGATCCCAACGACTCTGCGTTTCGGCGCGCCGGCTGCCCAGATGTGGGCGTGGCCGGCGGAGGCTGGGGCAGGGTGGTGGTCGAAGCGAAGGTGATGGACCGAGCTGAAGCAAAGCAGCTATACGATGGGCAGGCGGGCTAAATACAGTCGCGATGACATCATGGCTGCGGCGCGTACGCTCATTGCTGCCGACGGACCGCGCGCTGCCACCATCGCCGCCATCGCAGCTCGCCTCGGAGCGCCCAACGGGTCCATCTACCACCGCTACCGTAGTCGTGAGCTGCTGCTGGCCGACGTTTGGCTCAGCACGGTTGAGTCTTTTCAAGATGAGGTCGTTGCCTTCCTCGAGGCACGCTTGAGCCACGCCCGTGATCCGCATGCGGTACTGCTAGCGGGTATTGAGACGGCGCTGTTCATGCCCCGCTGGGTGCGCGGGAGCTTGTCTGACGCACGGCTGTTGTTGATACATCGCAGGGAGGACTTCGTGACTGGGTGCTGGCCGGAGGAGCTCGTGGGGCGTGCTGGTGCGCTGCGGCCCCAATTGGGCGCGATGTTGCGGACCTTCTCGAAGAAGTTGTTCGGTTCGGCAACCAAGGCCAACCTGCAACGCAGCCGCTTCGCGTTGCTGGATATGCCGTTCGGCGCGGTCAGGCCCTACGTGGTCGAAGGGATCAAGCCCCCGGAGCTCGTCGACGAGCTAATCTACGAGAGTTGCGTGGTCGCATTGGAGGCACTGGAGCTCCTGACAGAAGGAGAAGGTGGAGATGGCTGACCAACAAACTGACATGCTCAAGCAGCTTCTGACGCGAGGCTGGATGACGCACGATGCGATGTGGTATCGCAGCGCGCTCGAGCAGCATGGCAGCGAGACGGCCAACCAGCTGAACAAGTCAGCCATTCGGCAGATGGCGCCGCTGGAAGTCCGGCGCATCCGCAAGGCGCTCGGCATCAGTGCTGTGAGCACGTTGTCGCAGCTACGTGCATTTCTCGAAGGGGCCTTCGAGCTGTTGATCGGCGACTTCATGCACGTGGTTTGGCAGTGGAAAGGCGACGAGCCCGAACAATTGCGGCTGAGCATCCCGAAGTGTTTCGCCCGCGAGGGGATAATCCGTCTCGGCGCCATCGATCGCTACGAATGTGGGATTTTCGAGCGCATCTGCGCCTGGCTCGATGCGTTGCAGATCAGCTACGAGATGAGACCGAAGGTGTCCGGTTGTCTGCTCGAGCGAGGACACAGTGCTTGCTCGGTCAGTTTCAGTTTTCAGTTTCCTTCGAGCTGAGCCGTCCAGCCGTCGTGTCGTCGCTTGCTCATCGATGGCCCCCATCCGACCGTTTGGCGGTATTGGTCCCGAGGAGGTAACGAACGTCAGTCAACGTCACTAGGGGCGTGGCGGAACTGGCGAACGCGCTGCACGAGCACCGTGAGATTGGCAGAGCTGATGGCGATTGTTCCTGCGTCGGCGAAGCGTTTTTCGGTCTCGGGAACATGCTGCGAGGTCGCCGCCAAGAGTGAGGTGCCATCCTGGTTGAACAGGCGGCAATGATGGGTCGGCTCGATTCCTGTGGCATAGGTTTGCAGCAAGAAGGTAGCGCCCGCGAACACTTTGACGGTCTCCGTCGACTTGGTGACAGAACAATTGTCGGCTGGCTTGCAGACACTGAGCATCATCTGGGCATCGTTGAGGCTACAGATGCGATACTGGCCGTCCGTTGCCGCCGCGTACACATGCAAGTCGCCACTCGTTATCGAAGCGCTCTCCCACTGGAAGACCACCTCGGTAAGGTCGTGGGGGCTGGAAAACGCCTTGCTACACGTCTCGGCTAGCTCGATTCGCCCCCCCGAGGAGATCCGCGCACCAGCTGGCTCGAACACTACTTGGTCGGCGATCTTGACCCACCAGTCGGAACTGACCCCGGTATCCGAGAGCAAGCCCAAATTGGCCTGCTGAGGCCAAGGATCTTGTGCTGCGTCGAGCAAACCGTCGCAATCGAGATCACCGGCGGGCGCGCATTCTGGACAAGGGTCATCGGTGCAGGCGCCTTCTTGTATCGATCCGGCGCAACCACCAGCTCCGGCGTCGCCGCTACTGGTGTTGCCACTGCTGCTGCTGCTGCTGCTGCTGCTCGCACTTGCTCCACCGTCCGCGCGATCGTCGAAATCACTCAGGTCGAGCAACAGGCCGCAGCCCACCACCCCCAAGGCAGCTGCGAACAACAAGATCGGTACCGTTGCGCGCATGGCGGAGCAGTATCGCCGAGCTTGGCGGCGCTACTAAGAAAATACGGCGGAAAAACAAGAAGTTGCCAGCCACGGGACGTGAAGCCTGGCATTCGCTCGGCGATTCCAGGCCGCGTTGCGCTCAGGCCCAGCGCGTTGGCACGCAAAACCCGACGTGTTCGTCACGAAGTTGCAGCCTTGAGCTCGCGAGCAAGGAGTCTACGGAGAGCTGGGACCGGCCTCACCATTTCTTGAAGTAGCAGGTCTTGCCTTCTCTGCGCTCGCAGACCTTGATGGCCCGCCGCCCTCTTTCCGGCAGCGGGCCATCGACTTCAGGGCGCGGGAACTACTCCGCTATGCGGATGCACAGGACTGCGAGGGTACTCGTGCAGGAGTGCGTTTCGGGATTGTGGAACAGGCGGTGGTTGCTGCAGGTTCTATGCCAGCTGCACCCGCTATCCCATTCGCCGTTCTTTCCGTTGCCACTCGTGGAGGTCCAGTCGCTGCAGTTGTCGGTCGCATGTGCCGTGCCGTCGGCGTTGCTTCCATGCCAACCGTCAGCATCGGACCAGTCGGGG
>CAZRGL010000042.1:0-580 GCA_964599485.1 uncultured Polyangiaceae bacterium | reverse complement strand
CATCGAACGCGAACAGATCGACCGAGCCCCAATTGGTGTTGCCGTTGCTGATCCACGCCGCCCAGCTCGCCTTGACCTGCACGCTATTGCGATTGATCACCGGGTACGAAGTGGCCGAGCCGCTGAAGAAGGCGCTGATCTGCTGCGTGGAGCTCGACAAGAACGCGCGCCAGGTTCCGCCGAAGCCAGCGGCGCTTGCCTCCGCGGCACACATCGCGTCCGCGCCCGCGATTCCGCCGAGGTTGCCGTTGTGCGCATTGTTGAGGGCCACCGCCATGATGACACCACTTGGCAAGGCAGCCACGTCGAAGGTCGAGCAGGTCCCGAACTGGCAGAACTGGGTGCTGGTGCAGCCGATGCCGCAACCACCGCAGTTCTTCGGATCGTTCAACAGGCTGACGCAGTTGCCACTGCAGAACGTGTTGCCTCCGCCACAAATCGGCGTACAAGTGCTGGCAGCGCAGTACTCTCCCACCGCACAGGCATTGGAGCAGCTGCCGCAATTGGACGGGTCCACAGTAGTGTCGACACAGCTGCTGCCGCACTTGGTCGTACCCGCAGGACACTGCAACGAGCAGCT
>CAZRGL010000041.1:0-33580 GCA_964599485.1 uncultured Polyangiaceae bacterium | reverse complement strand
GCCAGCGACTCAGCCAGCCGACCAGCTGTTCGGCCCCAAGACCGGCAGCAGGTAGCAATACAATGATGGCGGCTCCCTGCAATTTTACGCGAGCCGAGGCGTTCCCCATGAACAGCAGGTAGAGCACGAAGACCGGAAGCGCGACGCATACCAAGTAGCCCGCCGTATCGGCTTCGCCCTGAGCGCGCCGCGCTCGCCAAATCCCCAGCACGACGAGCAGCACCACGAACGATGCGCAAAGCGCTGGATCGAATAAGAGCAGGTTCGTCTTACCGAAAAGAAGCAGCAAGGAAAATGGGAAGCGTGTATGCGTCACCCGCTCCAGGCTGAAGATCTCAATAGCGCGCGGCATCAGCGCGACGGCCACGCAAAGCCCCAATGTGACCACTGGGAGCGCAGCCAGCCGGCGGCCGTTGCGGCGGAACAACCACAGCGCAACGAGCACCACCGCGGGAATGAGCAGTAACCGGTGAAGCAAGCTGGCAAACATGATCAGAGCCAGCAACCCTCCCAAGGCGCGCAGGCTCGACCAGCGCAGAGGCGTAGTGGCCGCCGTCGAGGGCTCGCCTGCTGGACATGAAACGGCGAGCCACACGAGCACCAATCCAGCAACGAGCGGACTTTCGAGTCGCCCATAGCTCAAAGCAACCAGCCCGCAACCGGTTGCCACGAGCGCGACGAGTGACCGCCGCCGCAGGTACGCCAAGGCCGCGAGCAGCGTGAGCAATAGGTAAAAGCGAAAGGTCACCATGGCGTTGGGGCTCGCGTCTACCCGAATCAAGACCACGAGCAGTGCGGCCATCAGCCCCGCGAAGAAGGCGGGGAGCTCTCGCCGACAGAGGCCATACACCAGCAAGGCCAGCAGGCTAGTGCACAATGCACCGACGATGAGTTGGCCCCAGATGACACCGGCCAAGGGGTCGGCCAGGCCCCGCACGAAACGGTAGCTGACCGCCATCAAGTGAGTGTGAGCGTCAGAGCCGCCGTCGATTACCGCATCTATGTAGCGAAGATCCCGACCGCTATGGAGGTGGGGGCCCCCGGGCGCCAACTGCCGCATGGCCAGGGCAACCAGAAACGGCGGCACCGTCAGGCGAAAAGCTACGACGACGGTTCGACGCGGCGAACGAGCCCAGGCCTGAAGCGCGAGGACACCGGAAAGCCAGAGCAACAGAACGACGGCCACCTGGCAAATCAACAGGCTGAGCACTTTCGCGGCGTTCATTTGTCTCAGTGGGGTGCGGTCTGAGGTTGGCGCGCTTGGCCATGGGCCGCCAGCCATTCGGCAAGCTCGTGCGCGATTCTCTCGGAGGCGCGACCGTCCCAGAGCTCGATTGGTTGCGCGGCTGGCCATCGCCCTTCCAATGCTTCACGGAAGGAGGTGCGCAACAGCGACCAGTCCTTGCCCACCAACCGACTCGTGCCCCGCTGAACCGTGATGGGCCGCTCGGTGTTCTCTCGCAAGGTCAGACATGGAACGTCCAGGACGGAGGTCTCGTCCTGCATGCCTCCCGAGTCCGTCAGCACGACGCAGGCATTCGCCATCAGACTCAAGTTCGTCCGATAAGGCAGCGGCCCGGCAACCTGGATCCGGTCAGCGGTCTCGAGCAGTCCGCTCAGACCTGCGCGCTCCACCACTGCCCGGGTCCGCGGGTGCAGAGATACGACCAACCGGAGCTCGACGCTGACATCGACCAACAGCTCCAGGAGCTCACGCAGCGTATCGGGGTCATCCACGTTCGAGCGCCGGTGCACGGTCACCAGGCCATACTGCTTTTCCAGCAGGCCAAAGGTCTCGAAAGCGCGCAGCTGCGTCGCAGCCGGCAGCTCGCGCAACAGGGTGTCGATCATCACGTTGCCCACCAGCCGTACGCGCTCGGCAGGCACGCCCTCACGCGCGAGGTTGTCAACACCGCTGGCTTCGGTCACGAGACATAGATCGGCAATAGCGTCCGTCAACAGTCGATTGATCTCCTCCGGCATTCTTCGATCCGAGCTGCGCAGCCCCGCCTCCACGTGGGCAACGGGGATCCCCAGCTTCACAGCCGCGAGCGCACAGCCGATCGTGGAATTGACGTCACCGAAAACCACGACCCCTTGGGGGCGCGCCGACATCAAGCAGGCCTCGTACCGCTCCAAAATACGGCCGGTCTGGGCCCCATGTGGTCCCGAGCCCACGTCCAGGTGGATGTCTGGCAAAGGAATGCCCAACTCGTCGAACAGCACCTGGTTCATCGACGTGTCGTAGTGCTGGCCGGTGTGCACGATCTGCAAATCGACCTGCCCCGCAGCGAGGAGCGCCGCGTGCACGGGAGACAGCTTTATGAAGTTGGGCCGAGCCCCGGCCACAAGATGCAGAACCGGCCGAGAATGGGTCATCGCTTTCCTTCGACGTCGACGACCCCGTATAGACCGCCGAACAGTCGCGCCGCAACCAATGGAGCTTCTTGTCGTGAGACTGCGTAGGCCCGTGCGGTCAATATGTCCGTGGACGCTCTCGACCAAAGGGAATAGGTTGCGGGTCGAAGGGTACAACGCCGGTGGCAGGCTCGACCAAGCGCCAGGTTCATCACGGCGACGGGGTCGCCTGGCTGCGCGAAAATCGACTCAGCGAAGAGCACGCCGTCGTGACGTCGCTGCCGGATCTTTCAGAGCTACCTGCCCTTGGCTTCGATGGGTGGCGCCGTTGGTTCATCGACGTGGCCGCGTTGATTTGCGAGCGCAGCGCGAACGGTGGGGTTTGTGTCTTCTATCAGACCGACATCAAGCTCGACGGCCGCCTCATCGACAAAGGCCACCTGATCCACTGCGGCGCCGATGCGGTCGGCGCGCATTGCCTCTGGCACAAGGTGGTATGTCGAGCCAAACCAGGGAACGTCACCTTCGGTCGACCTGCCTACGGGCATTGGCTCGCTTTCTCGAAGTCGCTCCGCGTGGCGCCTGGCAAATCCACCGCGGACGTGCTTCCCAAGCTGGGCGTGATGACATGGTCTCGCGCCATCCCCGAAACAGCAGCCGCGGCAACCTGCGTCTTTCTGCGCGACCACACCCACTGCCGCACTGTGGTGGACCCGTTCTGCGGACGAGGAACCATCTTGGCGCATGCCAACCAGCACGGGCTGGACGCGATTGGAGTGGAGATCTCGAAGAAGCGCGTTCGCAGAGCGCGGAAGCTAGGCCGAACGGATCGGCCGGTTCACCACTCTATCGAAACACACGAGATTGCCGACATGCAGTCGAAGAAGCCTTGACAAGTTTGAGGACAGGCGACGCATTGTACGATGGCGCTCTTGTCCTCAGTTGTGCTGCACGTTGCCTCCGAGCAGGAGAGTGGGCCGCAGTTTGGAGCGCAGCAGCTGTTCCACAAATCGGTCGCGAAGCTGCACGCATTCTGCGGCGTGGCGTCGTCATGACAGCTCACCGCTGATCCGCTGCCTCCGCCAGAACCTTCCCCCCCGACCGCGCCGCTCGATGACGTGTAGGTCGAGGTGAAGCTCTTGTCCTTGATGACGAACTTCTCAGCACCCGTGATAGCGGTGCAAGCAACCCCAACGAGCATGCCCACCAGCAGCGCCCCATTCATTGCGCGCAGCATCAGAAGCGCCCTCCAAGCCCGGTAGGTGACAAGACTGGATAAGAGGTGCTCTTCTTGTCGCCCGACGAGGTCGACTGCGCGATCCCGACGATGATCAGCGCAACCCCAGCGCCAGCAGCAACAAAACCCACCGTCGACGCATAGCCGAGAACGAGCATCTCGTTGACGTCGCTCGAGTGCTCCGGCTCACACACGTAGTCGGGACACTTCTCTTCGAGCGTCGAGACCAAGTTGGCAGACATGACTCCTGTGGCAGTACCGAAGCCTGCAGACGCCAAAGTCGCAGCCAGGCCGATCCAGACCAAGGGCGAAGTGCCGGCCGCTGGAGCGCCAGCGAAATCGTCGGGAGGCGGCAGGTCAGCAACGCCCTTCTCCCAATCCCACACGCACCCTTTTGCAGCATCGAAGTGCATGTTGCTTGGGCAGTCTTTGGAGGCTGTCGCGCCGCACTGCTCGCCATCCCAGGTCGTGTTGGGCGGGCATTCTGTTGTTGGGTCGGTCGCGGCGCCACCTTGATCAGAGGGAGCGCCAAAGCTGCCAGCCTGCGCGAACGCGCCAGCAACGTTGGTGTTGACGCCAGCAACGTTGGTGTTGATGCCAGCGCATCCTGCTTGGCTTACCCCCAACCAGGCAAACGTCAGCAATACGCCCCATGACCAAGCTCGTTTTCTGAGCATGCTCAGGAGCCACCTCTTGTACTGATCGACATTGAGCAAGAACAACACGTTACGGAATGAGCATACTCACGCCCGCTAGCGGCGTGAGAAGCTGCGAAGTCGCGCCGTAACCGAGACAGCCAACATTTACACCAACCGAGCAATAGCCCCAACAACTGACCTTGCCGTCACTCAGCACAGCACAGGTGTGGCTCTCTCCGGCGCTAATGGCTCGAACCGTTCCGAGGTTTGCTGGCGCTGTTGGCGCGCCCTTGTTTGTCAGCGAACCATCGCCAATCTGCCCACCAGAATTCGCCCCCCAACATTGCGGTTGAGCACCATTGAGCAGAACGCAGCTGTGACGCGCGCCGATCGAAATGTCCGCAGAGGCCGACGAGAGGGCCACCACGTTTACCGGAACCAAGCTGTCACCACCATTGTTGGTGCCAAGCTGGCCGCTCCAGTCGTTACCCCAGCAGGCAGCGGTGCCATCAGAGCGAACCGCACAGCTATGAGACAGGCCTGAAGAGATGGCGGCCGCCCCGCTGAGACCCATCACGCCAACCGGAACGTTACTGGGCGAAACGGTGTTGTTTCCCAGCTGTCCATACGTGTTGATGCCCCAACATCGCGCAATGCCTTCGTCCAAGACGGCGCAGACGGTGCGATACCAACTCCCGATGGCGACCGCGGTCGAGATCCCGGTTACGGCAACTGGTATGGCCGAATCAGCGTACGCGCTATTGCCCAGCTCGCCACCCGTACCTCCGCCCCAACACTGGATCGTTCCATCTTCCAGGAGTGCGCACGAAAAGAGCTGCCCTGCCACGATGGCAACTGCACCTGTCAACCCCAGCACGGCTTGTGGCGTCGAGTACGAGCCTCCGATTACACCGTTACCGAGCTGGCCGTTGCCGTTCAATCCCCAACAGGAGACCGTACCGTCGTCCTTGAGCGCGCAGGAATGACTCCAGCCCACGGCAATCGCTTCGGCGTTGGTCAGGCCAGTGACGGCGACCCTAGCGCCCGCGTTGTTCTGCGTACCGTCACCCAGCTGCCCGTTGACGTTCCAGCCCCAGCAGCGGACCGTTCCATCGCCCAACACCGCACAGTTGTGCAAGGTCCCAGCGGCCACATCCATGGCGCCGCAATCGGCCTCACAGCTCTGCAGTGTCTCACCTACGGCGGGCTGACAGGCTCCGTCGAAACACGAAGGCACCTGACAGATCCCACCGACGCATACTTTGCTCTGGCAGTCTTTGCCCACATTGCAGGACTTGCCATTTCCGCACAGCGCGCAGGTCTTGCCTCCACAGTCGAGGTCGCTTTCGTCCTGATTCTTGACACCATCGACGCAGGTGGGCGCTTGGCACACCCATCCAGTACAGACGAAGCTCTGGCAATCGGCCCCGCTGAGGCACCCCTCGCCCGCTGGGCAGAGACCACAGATCCCACCGCCACAATCGAGCCCGGTCTCGAAACCGTTCTTCATCCCATCAGCGCATTGGCATACGCCTGCCCCGCCACAAAGATCGGGGGCACACTCGCCGTCAGGATCCGTGCCACTGACGATCCCGCTACAGGTTCCGTCGACGCCGAGCGTCTTCGACGCTAGGCAGGATTCGCAGAGGCTGTTGCAAGCAGTCTGGCAACAGACACCATCATTGCTGGGGCAACTTCCGCTCTGACATTCGAAGGCGGCGGAGCATGACATCCCGCTGAGCTTTTGCGTTTTGCACTTCGACACGTTGAGGTCGCAATAGAACCCGGCGGAGCAGTGAGCTTGCGCTGTGCAGCTCGTTCGGCAGGCATTAGCGCCGCACGCGTATGGCGCGCAGGGGATGGGGTTTGGCGAAGTGACGCAGGTTCCGAGACCATCACATTGTTGCGGCGAATACTGGTAGTCCAACGAGCAGGTTTGCCCCTGGCATTCGGTCGACGCGGGGTACAGCTTACACGCGGGCAACAGCGCATGGCCGTTGCAGCCCGTGCCGTTTGCGCCACAAGAGGCCGCGCCCTGATCCGCGCAATCATTATGTGGATCCGTGCCGCCTAGAATGCTGCCGCATGTACCATTGGGCAGTCCTGTTGTGGCCAGCGCACATCCTCGACATGTGCTGGAGCAAGCGGATTCGCAGCAGACCGAATCAACGCACGCGTCGCTCGAGCATTCGACCGAGACCGTACACGCTGCTCCCTTGCTCTTCTTGCCCACGCATTGGTTGCCGGCACAATAGGTATTGGACGTGCAGTCGGCCTCCGTAGTGCAGCTCGTCAAGCAGACGGTGCCGTTAGGATCGCAGACGAAAGGCGCGCACGTGCTCAATGCTCCTGACAAACAGGAACCCAATCCGTCACAGAGTCCGGCAGTCGTCTGTTGCCCCCCCAAACACACCGGGGACGCACATTGCACTTGGGCCTGGTACAGATTGCACGCCGGGGCGCTCGCCGACCCGTTACAACCAGTTCCGTTGACTCCGCAAGTGACCATGCCTTGGTCTTTGCATTCATCGTCCGGATCGGTACCCGCAACAACGGAGGCGCAGGTGCCGTTTTCGGAGCCGGTGCTCGTCTTGAGGCATGCTTGGCAAGAGCCGCCGCAGGGGGTATCGCAGCACACGCCCTCTGGGAAGGGACATGCGCCGCTGATGCATTCGTTATCAGCAGTGCAGGCCTCCCCATCGGCCTTCTGATCCACACACATGAAGCTCGTGCAATACGTGTTGGCCACCGGTGCACAGTCGCCGTCGGCCTTGCACGCTGCACAGATGCCCGAGCCACCTGCGCCCCCAGAGCCTCCCGAGCCAGGACCTGAGTCACAGAACTTGCTTTCGCAATCGGTGGGGAGCTTGCAAACCTTGCCAAAGCCGCAAGGCAGGCATGAGCCACCACAATCAACATCGGTCTCGTCGTTGTTCTGGACGCCATCGAGACAGTTCGGATCGATGCAGGTGTTGGACTCGCAAACACCTTGTGGGCAATCGTTGCCCTCGAGGCAAACGACACACTCACCCGCTCCATCGCACATCTTGCCCCAGTTCTCGATGCACTGTGCCCCTGCTGCTGCCAAGGCGGTTTCGCAGACGCCGTCCGTGCAGATTCGCCAAGAGCACGAGGAGTCTTTGCCCTTGCAGTCGGAAGGGACAGCGCATTCTTGACCAGCACCGCCGCCGCCACCACTTCCGCCCGATCCCGTAGTAGGCCGCGCCACGTTGATACCACTGGGATCACATCCAGCGGCAACAAGCACTATGACGGCTGTAAATAGCAGTCCCGTCGGTCCGCGGGTTTCAAGCATCCAGCACTTCTCCAACGAGCGAGATTCTAACAGTTTCGCCCGCTCGTGGGCCAAAGCTCGCGACCAGTATGGCAAGTTCTCGCCCCAAGCCGCAGAACTTGCTGTTTGTGGCGCTCAGTGAGCGAAGCGCCCTGCTCGATCGCGGGTCTGCTGGCCTTGTCTATTCTGGTTCGTTCCCGCCAGCCCCAAGCCAGCGGCGAAGTGAGCAAAGCCTGCGAATTGGACGCTGCTCAGTTGTCGTGTCGGCCGACGGCTTGGTCCAGCAGCTCCTGGCGCCGCCCCTTCCACTCGACCCCTTCCTGCTCGAAGGTGCAGCCGTAGATTAGGCTGATGGCGGCCAATATGATCATCATGCCGGTCACGCCTTAGTTATGGTGCAATCGCCGTGCCCAACGGGGCGCCTCTTGCTTCTCGACACTTGCGACAGTTACGCGCCCCTCGCTGCACACATGTGCGCAACTATGCCACAGCTGGTGCGACAACTGCTCCGCACGCTCAACGCCTCGACCCGAACCGAATCCCGCAAGCAGGCGATTGTCGTGTAAACCTATCCTATGCGTATTTGGCTTGTACTGGGACTGGGGTTGGCTGTGTCGATGACCCACATGGCTTGTGGCTCGTCGGACGAACCGGCGAAGTCGGCCAGCACTACATCGTCCACGACTGCAATGGGCGGCGCTGGCGGCGTGGGCGGGGCGGGAGGCGCGGGAGGTGCTGCGCCAGCACCCAATTTCTGTGAGACGCAGATGCTCGACGCACAGCCCTTCGACAGCACGGGACCCTTCGGAACGAAGCGCCACGACATCGCCGATGACTTCACACTGCTCTTGCTCGGCGGCAGCGAGTGGACGCTGAGCGAAGAGTGGAGCGGATGCGAATCCTACGTCTTGCTAACCAACGCGCGCGCAAAGTCGGGGCTCGACGACACCTCATTGTGGGAGCAAGACCTCGACGAGCTAGTTGCCGAGTCCCCCCTCAACGCGCACTACTTCTTCATCGCCGCCCGCTCCAAAGGGACAGCGGATCAAGAGCTCGCCGACATGCAAGGACGCATTGACGACCTGCTCGCCACGTTGGAGCCATCGCTGCAAGACCATTGGAACAATCGCCTGCACGTCGTGGCCCAGCACTACAGCGATCTCGATGGTTGGCTCAAGACCTTGCTGAGCGGCTTTGGACTCGGCGGAGTGGCGATCGATCGCGCACAGCGGATCCGTACCCTCGGCAGCTTTGCGGACGTCAATCGCTACAAGTCCGCGCTCCAGATGGCGGGGGAGTGGCCCTGGGAGTCGAACCTCGCCTACGCCACGCACGAGGTTCGTCAGTACAATTACGAAGCGAAACGCGAGGCCACGATGGCCGCCGAACCCGGGCTGACGGTTGTGACCGCTACCGACGGCACGGCGCTTCAAGGCAAGACCGAGATTGACGTCACGTTTCCCGACGCGGCGGCGATGGCTGGCTTCGACACGCTGCAAATCGATCTGGTGATGGATTGTCCCGATCCAGCCAAGGGCGAGTTCGGCAATTGCGGCGCTTGGGATTACCTGTCGTACATCCACTTGCTCGACAAGGACGGCACGACTTGGATCGAGATGAGTCGCTTCATCACCACCTACCATCGCGAAGGACGCTACCTGGTCGATGCTACGGCGATGCTCGCGCACCTGCTCGATGGCGGCGCGCGCAAGATCCGCTTCGACGCGAGCTCGCAAAAATATTTGACCCGAATCGATTTCCGCTTTTCCAATCGATCCAAGGGCTACGCGCCCAAACAAATCGTCAAGCTCTTCGACGGTGGCCAGTTCAACTCGGGTTACAACGACAAGTACACGCCGATCGACGTACCGATCCCGCAGAGCGCGAAACGCGTCGAGCTTTGGGCGGTCATCACAGGGCACGGCCATTCCAACACCAAGTTCAACTGCGCTGAGTTCTGCCAACATCAGCACGAGTTCACGATCGACGGCAAGCTGCACCTCGAAGACCACCCGGATGTTGGTGACAACGAAGGCTGCATCACCCAAATCGAGAACGGCATCGTACCCAACCAAGGCGGCACCTGGTGGTTCGGTCGCGGCGGTTGGTGTCCGGGCCAACAAGTGGATCCGTGGATCGTCGACGTCACCGCCGACGTCACACCGGGCCAGACGTCCACCGTGAGCTACAAGGGCCTCTACAAGGGCCAAACACCACCGGACGGCGCTGGCAACATCCGCATGAGTAGCTATCTCGTCATCCACGAGTAGCGAGCCGGCGACCGCCAGTCGGCCGTTTGTCAAAGGTTGGTAAAACCCCGGTCACACACCTTGGTGTGGCCGATTGTTGCGCTAGTCTCCTCTTTGACGCCCCGCCGCGTACCAAAGTGGCGGGCCGCACGCTCGCGCGGCTGCAGAGGAAGGGGAGGCAGCCCGGTGGGATAGGTGCGTCTTGCGTCAGCGAGAAGAGGACCTACCTATGGCCAAGCGCAAACTGCTTCTGATCAATCCGACCCATGGCGCGACGTTTTGGGGGATGAACTACGCCCTCGACCTAGGTGGAGCAAAATGTACGGTCATGCCGCTCGCCGTCGCCACCGTTGCAGCGCTGAGCCCGGATGATTGGGACGTCAGCATCGTCGATGAGAACATCGAGCAGGTCGATCTCGACGCGGCTTGTGATGTTGTGGGGTTGTCGGCGATGAACGTGCAAGCGGCACGCGCATTCGAGCTCGCCGAGGCCTTCCGCCGGCGCGGGCGCACGGTGGTCATCGGTGGCCCTTATGCATCACTCGAGCCCGAACGGTGTGCGCCGCACGCCGACGTACTAGTGGTGGGCGAAGCAGAGCGGACCTGGCCACGGTTCTGCCGCGACTTCGAGCGCGGCGAGCACCGGTCGCGCTACGAAGAAAAAGAACCGATCGATCTCGCCCTGAGCCCGGTGCCCCGATACGACCTGCTGCGCACCAGCGCCTACACTTGTGCTGCGCTCCAAACAACACGCGGCTGCCCGTTCAGCTGCGAGTTCTGCGACATCATCGTGCTGCAAGGCCGCCGCGTGCGCAGCAAGCCAGTGGCCAATGTCCTTGCTGAAATCGATGCCCTCCGAGCGGAGAAGTGCGACACGGTGTTCTTCGCTGATGACAACTTCATCGGCAACCTCAAGTACGCGAGTCAACTTCTCGCGGGCATGAAGCGTCAGCGCAGCGAAACAGGTTACCGACCCACGCTCTCGGCCCAAACCACGGTGAACCTCGCCGACCGCCCTGCCCTGCTCGACGCCATGGTGGAGGCGGGCTTCACGCGCGTGTTCCTCGGCATCGAGTCGCCGCGACAAGCGTCGTTACGTGAGGCAGGAAAACGGGTCAACGTCCACGGCGAGCTCATCGATCGGATCCATACGATCCAGCGCGCCGGTCTGATGGTTTGGGCCGGGATGATCGTCGGCTTCGACAACGATGATGAGCGCATCTTCGAAGAGCAGGCAGCTTTCCTGGACGAGGCGGCGGTCTCGGTGGCGATGGTCGGCATGCTCAACGCTCCTCCTCGCACACCGCTCTATGCCCGTCTCGAGCGTACTGGGCGGCTTGCCAAAGGCGTCGACTGGGCGGACAACTGCGCCTGGACAAACATCGTCCCTGCCCGCATGAGCCGCCCACAGCTCTTTGAAGGATACGCGGATCTAATCACTCATCTGTACGACCAGCGTCGCTACGCCAGCCGAGTGATGGCCAACATCAATCGTATGCGGCCACCCCAAAAAGAGCACGCGGGGGGGCGCGCGCCGAACATGCAGGATCTGAACGACCTGTGGCGAGCCTTTCGCTCGTTCACCTTTCACCACGACCCGGTCTATCGGCGACATTTCCTGCCCAATGTGATTCGCGGGCTGCGCAGCAACCCCAGCCGCTTCGTGGAGATCTGCATCCACTTGGGGCTGTGGAAGCACTTTGCCCAATACGTGCCAGAGCTGTCGGTAGCGCTTCACGCTTCGGCACGCGCCGAGCGCATTGTCCCTTGCTCGTCAGCGGCCGAGATCCGTCCCGAGCCGATAGCCCACGCCCCGCACGCTCACCAGGTATTGCGGACGGGCAGCATCGGGCTCGATGGCGCGGCGTAGCCTGCCAATAAAGACATCGACGGTGCGGGTGCGCGTCTGCGCCGATACGCCCCACACCTCCGTCAGCAAGTCAGTGCGCGGCACGACCTGAGGGGCGCGACTGGCAAGGAAGCGCAACAACTTGAGCTCCAACTCGCTCAGCGTATGCGGCTGTCCGTCACGCCAAGCGAGATGCCTGGCGAAGTCCACACGCAGACGGCCGACCTCGAGCTCGTCGCCGGTTGCGGTCCAACGCTGACGGCGCAGAAGCGCCTCGACGCGGGCCAACAGCTCGGGCAGCTCGAACGGTTTGGCCACGTAGTCATCGGCGCCGGCGCCGAGTCCTTCGACGCGCGCTTCGAGCGTGCCCCGGGCTGTGAGCATCAAGATCGGCAATAGGCGGCCTGCTGCGCGCAGCTCGCGACAGAAGTCGACCCCATCGCCGTCCGGTAGGGCGAGATCGAGAATGACCAGATCCGGCAGGTGCTGCTCGGCAGCCGCCCGCGCCTCCAGGATGGTTGCGCAACAATCGACTTGATGGCCGGCGGCCTGGAGCGCCACATCGATGGATAGGGCGATGGCCTCATCGTCTTCGACCAGCAGAACCCGCATATCAATCCCCGGTCCGCGGCAACCATAGCTCGGCGCGCGCGCCAGTGCCCGGACCGTCGCTGTAGATTTGTAGCTCGCCGCCATGTCCGCGAGCGATGGCGCGGGCGAGCGGCAATCCCAAGCCCGTACCAGAACGATTCGTGTTGCCCCGCGCGAATCGTTTGAACAGATACTCAGCACGATCCGGCTCGAAGCCCATGCCGGTGTCGACGACTCGCAGCACAGCGTGCTCACCGATCTGACGCAACTCGACGTGAATCATGGGCGGGCCGTTGGCGTACTTGAGCGCGTTGTCCAATAGGTTGTCGACCGCGAGCCGTAGGGCGCGGCCGTCACCTTGCACCGGCATCGGCGTATCCAGATCGGTAGCCAAAGCGCCCTCGCGCGCAGCAGCCAGCGGCTCGAGGGGCGCGGCGCTGGAGCGGACCAGCTCAGCCAGATCGACCTCCTCTTCGATGAAGGCTTCGCGCTCGACTTCGAGCCGGCCTGTCTCGAGTACGTTGTCGAGCCGGAGCGCAAGCCGACGGGTCTGAAGGATGATCGCATCGAGCAGCTTCTCCTGCTGCTCGGGCTTCACGCTCACCTGGGCGAGGGCTTGGGCGGCGGCGCGAATGGCTGCAACCGGCGTACGCAGGTTGTGGCTCACACCAGAAACGAAAGCAGCCTCGACCTGGCGCATCTTCCAATGGGCGATGAGCCGATTCTGCAGTGTCGGCACCAACAGCAAGATTGCAGAAAAAGCGACGCAGCCGACAACGAGCAGTGGAATGTTGGGCCCATCAGGACGTGAAACCCAGAGCAGCACCCAGCCAACCAACAGCGCGATGACGAAGCCGCTGATGAGCAAGGAAACCATGATGCCTCCCCAACCAGCCCAGAAGCCTCGGCGGCGAAGCTGAGCATCGCGCGTACCGCTGATGGCAATCATCGCTCGCCGACGCTGGCGGCGACGCAACCGCGGCGGCGCGGCGGGCTGAGGAAGGGCCTCGGACATCGGCGTGCATACTCCCGAAGGCAACCAGCTCGTGTCAACGGATTAGGGCTGGTGTCTTGCTGGTCAGTCCGTGCGCAGGATGATGTGGAAACCAAAGTCGGACTCGGCCACGTTGCTCACTTGATCGACTTTCAACGCGAAAGCCGCCAAGGCGAAGCGGGGCGCGACGTCATCGCGCGCCACTTTACCCACACCGCCTCCGCGGGTCGCGGCGCCGGCCTCATCGCTGTAGTCGGCTACCAGCTCGTCGAAAGCAGCGCCTTCTTTGAGCTTGGCGAGCGCTTCGGCGGCACGCAAACAGGCTTGCTCGCGCGTGCGGGTGATGCTCTCTGGTGCGCGTTTGGCGTCGCGATGCTTGACCAGAATCTGGCTAACCGTAACGCGTTGAGGCTCTTCGGTTGCTTCGGGAAGCGTGTTGGCGTCCTCAATACACTTCGCCCCCGGCAAGACAGCAGCCGGCTCGCTTTTCGTGGCAGGGGCGGGCGCCGTAGTTGCCGTAGTTGCACAAGCGGAAAGAACGCTGACGAGTAGGAGGGCTCTCACGGGTTTGATGATACCACCGCCGTGGAGCGCGGGTGCGGCGAGCGCTCCTCAGCCATGATCGATCGACTGACCACGCGCTGAAGCGATCTGCAACGCCAGAGCACTCAACGCCTGGAGCCGGGGTGCGTTGGGCAGAGCAACAGCCGGGCAGCTGCGACTTGTATCCGGACCTCGCATTCCGAAACATGCCGAACCAGCTCGGGCAGACGGGTTTGGGTTCTGATGATTACCATGACCGCCCCTCGTGAGCGCTCTCTGCGCAGCCGATCGAGCGCCGCGTGGGCCGGGTCTTGGTTCGGCGCATGCGAGCGAAGCAGCGACACAATCGTCTCTGCGAGGCCATGAACCCGAAGCACGCCATCAGTCCAGTCCAACCGGTCCGCACGCAAGCTGACCCCCTCTGCGCGCGCGAGGTAGTACGACAGGAGCGTGGCGTCGTAGTGCGTGACCGTAACCACACGCTGATGGCGTTCGCGCCGGATGTGTTGGGCGAATTCGCGCATGAAAGCGCCATCCTCTTGCACGTAGAGGTTGGCCAAACGGGGCGGCGCTGTGGACAGTGACCAAACAGCCGCTAGCGCAACCAAAGCAGTCGCGATTGCCGCATTGCGCCCTTCGAGCTGCAGCACAGACAGCGCCAACAACAACAGGGGAATGACGGCAACCACGTAGTATGGCTGAACGCGCGCGAACGGGGTCAGGGCGGCAATGGTCACCACGACGCTGACAACCATCGCAACAGCAGCCGCTACCAGGTGCTGCTTCTTGGCTATGGCCCAAGCGCAAGCAGCGGCAGAGCACAGCACGATACCGACACCGACGGCTTCGGAGAACAGCTGCCATTGGGAAGCGAGGACTTCGGCGATGGCCCGGTTGCCCCACGCGAGGTTGGGACTCTGGCGCGCAGCCTCCCGCGCCGGCATGTCGCGAATGAGAGCTTGCGCGCCCAGAACGAGACTCGGCAACCCGACGAGCGCGCCGACTCCGAAGGCAATCAGCCGCTTCTTGTCGAGCCGCGCCGACAACGCAGCGACGGCGAAACCCGCCACGAGAGCGGCAGCCGCCAGATAGGAAAGCCAAAGCGCCAGCGCGCAGCAAGCGGCCAGAGCGACGAGAGCTGTACGGCTGCGGTCTTTCTTTGCTGCGCCGAGCATCAGCGCCGCGAATACGACGAGCAGCATCCCGAGCATGCTCAGCTCGCTCACCTCACGCGAGCGCGCTACGAGAATGGGCGACAGCGCAGCGAGGGTAGCTGCGAGGACACCCAGAGGGCTGAGCCGACCCAGGGATCGGTGGCTGAGCCAGATGATCACGGGACCCAAGAGCGCTCCGGCGAGCGCCGCTGGCAGACGTACGATCCACTCCGCTTGACCAAACCACTGGGCGAAGTGGAGCACCGCAAAGAGCAACGGCGGGCGACGATCGTGCAGGCCGACGCCGGCGAAGATCTCACCGAGGCTCGATGCACCAATTTGAATGCGCTGAACGTCTTGATCCCAGAGGAAGGGCAGATCGAGGTACGCCAGGCGGAGGAGCAGACCCGCCGCGAAGGTGGCCATGCCGAGCCACAGCGCTCCGCGGCGCAGCGTGCCGACCAACAGGGCCGCCGCTACGAGGCAGAGCGCAACCACCAATCCAACTGCGCCGCTTCCTTTGCGCAGCGCCTTCGTTAGTTTTGGAGGCGCAGCGGCGCGATCCAGCGCAATGGCATCCACTGGTCCCAGCCCTCCGGGATCGTTGGCCTCGATTGCCTTGGTCAACGCTCTCGTCACCCGAACGAGGTCTTCTTTTGGCGCTGTCGAACGTGGCTGCTCGTAGTCCACTCCGAAGCTAGCTGTTTCGCTTGCACCCTGCCATTGACCACGCACCAGAACGTGAAGCTCGACGACTGCTCGCCCATCGAGGCGCCGAGCTACGAAGACAACATCGTGCTCCTCGCCTCGACGAGGCGGCGAGAGGCGGTAATCCCCAGCGATCAGACCGCCAGGTGTCAGCGGTGAGATGAGATCGAGCCAGCATCGAGGCGGCCGGGCCGACTCAGTCGGCCACAGAAGCGCCACCGCCACCGCCGCGAACACCACCGCAGCAGCTGCACGAACCCCATTTGCCTTTTGGGAACCAGACACCGTTGGGCCCCTTGTACCATCGTGCACCGTACAGCAGCAGCGCCATGGCGCACATGTACCGGACACGCGGCGAGGGATGGCAACAGCAAGCTATGAGCCGGGTCAGTCGAGCTCGCACGTAGCGAGGGCTTGGTTGACGCAGGTCAGGTATTCGTCACACGACTTTTCGAGGCACGCGTCCACTGCATCAGCCACATCGCCCTCGTTATCACACCGATCCAGGCTGCAAGAGCAGCCTTTGGAGGTTGTGCATTCGGCCGCTCTGTCGCAGAAGTCCATACAGGTGGCGAGCGTGCTGCGACACGCTGGTACGAGAGCAAGAGGCAACACCAAAAGCAGCGTCGCGAGGGTCGTTCTAAGCAAGCTAAGTTGTTTCATGGGTACTCCTGCTGACTGTCGTTGCAACCCCGATGCCAACCTCTGCTGCGCACGAATCCTCCAACCTAGCGCCCTCGCATGGTCTTCAGACAGCAGGATGAAGAAGCGCTCAGTTGGCAATGGCCATGGCAGAGAATGCTCTGACGCTCATCCGCATCCAGGCCCGGGGCTCGAGCCGCGGCCCGTTTCGCGGATCCGGCGGAGGCCTTCGGGCTACGAAGTCGCCCTATTGGCTCGCTTCCGCGAACGCTTCGCGGATGACTTTTTCCGTGGCTGGCTTCACTTCGACCATCGTGTATCCAGTACACGGTGCGGGTTTGCCCCCGACCACCTCGCACTTCAGATGGCCGCGCTGCTCGACGATGGTGCGGCACGGCTGCCAGCTGCCCGACGCCCCACACACCAGGTACCGTCCGCCGCCTAGCGCCTTGTCGGGCTTGACGATGTGGCCATCGATTGGGTGCACGAGTGACCGAGAAATATCGCTGGCAGCGCCGCTCCTTTTGACCGACACGCAGGGGGCTCCCTCTGTCACCGAGCCGTCGCCTTTGCATTCGAGAGATGCGACCTCGCCCTGTTCGAATATGAAGCCCGCCCCAACCAGAACCTTGGCCCCCTCAGCGAGCGTGTCGATGGCAGGTTTCGCTGTGGGGCTCGCGCTCCCCGTTGTGGTGTCAGGCGCCGAAGCGCTCCCGGTGGCCGCAGCCGTAGCCGCAGCGGTCGCGATCGCTGGTGTGTCAGTTGGCGGTGGTCCTGCTGAGCAAGCAACTGCTGAACCGACGAGTAGGGCGATGGCGAGGTGACGCATGCTGGCAACCTAGCCCAGAAGAACATGGCCAAGCAACAGCAGTCGGGCCGCCACAGCACGCGTCTACGAAGCGCGCTCCAGCGAATTCCAGCGCGGTGTCAGCTCAGCCTCGCGCAGGGCTCATGCAGGCGGCGCGCGACGTGTACCAATGGGGGATACCACCAAGGGGCTGGGTGACCGTCAGATCCACAGGACTACGTCCCAGGCTTGGAGACGCGCTCAACCTCTGGCTGCCGTCCAGGTAGTAGGTCGTTTCGCCGCTACTGATGAAGTCGACCTTCAGGGGGCCCGAATCGGAAAACGAATACGAGCTGTACGAGCGGGTCATCCGATCGAGAGCCCATGTGTCGCGTAAGATCTGTCCCCAGCTTCGCGTCTTTGGGACGACGCGCCAGGGTGTGCAGCTCGGCGGCTTGTAGATGGTCAAACCCTGTGACACATAAGTAATGAAACCCTGCTCACGCGGTGTGAGCGACCGTGTGTCGTCCACGACAAGCCCTGAGGAGAGATCACGCGGTACCTCCAACGCGCTAACGGGCAGAGGCGATCGTGAAACCACTGATTCGGGCGAGCTGGTCGACGCGGGCTGGTCGCGGTAGCGGGCACGCGCTGCGCTGGCCGGGGCGGTCGGCTCAGCGCGCAGCGCTTTCACGTGGTGACTGGGCCGACTCGTCGTGGCGCACCCGAGGGCGCAGCCCATGATGACGAGCACCAATTGCAGTGGCGCCTGGGGGGTAGCTGTCACTGGCGAATTTGGAGCTGGGCACACAACGAAGCCATAGACACCCACAACAGCTCGCAAGTTCCTCGAAAGATAGGGCTGCGGAAGTAAGGCCGCTCAGGGCTTTAGTAGCTCGACGTGGGGTCGCTGGGCAACGAGGGCGCCGAGGTTGGCGAGCGCGGCTTGCACGTCGGGCTTATCGAAGTAGTCGCTCCCGATGGTCATGTCGGGCCACGCTTCCTCGCCGTCGTATTCCCAGCTCAGAAACATCCCGAGATCGTCGACCAGCAGGGCTTTCCCATACGTGGTGATCTCCTGCGCGCTCATCGCCCAGAACCCCGGTCCGCGCCAGCCCTGCTGACCGGATGAGCCGTCGCCGCCGTCGCAGAGGTTCAGCCCGTTGATGATGCCGAGGCCGAGCGCCTGGGCGGTGTTTCGTTGCGCTACGGCATACGCGCCCACCTCGCCCTCCAGGATTCGGTACTGATTGACGCAAGCGTCGACGTATTGGTAGCTGCCGCCGGTCGGTGCCGGCATTTCCGTGGCGCGTTGGCGCACGAAAGTCATCAGCCCGGGGATGAGCTCCTTACTGTAGCGCGCCATCTCGTCGAGCTCGTCGCCAGTGGGATCGGTGCCGCCGTTGGGCCAGCTCCAGTTGGCGATGTCATCCAGGATCATGTGACCGAGCAGGGTGCCATCGTCGATGAACTGCTGAAGTCCCGGGTAGGCCTTCCAAGGATCGATGGTGGCCTTCCACTTGACGATGTCGAAATCGCCGCTGGTCGTGTACTTCGAGTGGCCGCCGGACATGCGGACGGTAACCCTCATGCCCGCATCCCGCACCATCGGAAGGAAGGTATTTACCGTCCAACCCGGGTTGCCGGCAGCGACCTGGAATACCGTTGCGTTGAATCGGCTCGCAACGTCCTTGAGTCCTGCGACCGAGTGGTAACCGTTGAGGCCCCACATCCCGTAGGGAACGCCGACCTTCTGACCGCCGCCGCCGCCGCTTGCGCCGCCGCCACCGGATACGCCCCCACCACCTGCCTCCCCTCCCGCGCCGCCCGCACCACCAAGTGCGGAGCTGCTGGTCGATGCTGTCGCGCTGCCTCCGCCGCCCGACGTCGGGGCCGGGCTGTTCGACGCCGGCTCGCTGGCGCACCCAGCCAGCAACGAGCAGATGACCACAACCGCGAAACGCACAACTGCATTCGAGCTGGTCGCTGACGCTCGGTCAAGTCGGAACCAAGGGCACGCCAAGTAGGCCCAATCGGTGGTTCAGGGGTATTGTGGTGCCATGAGCGGGGGAAATGAGAGGAAGATCAAGGCACTACTCGACCGGATAAGCGAGGTTTGTCCAGTGCCAGCCGCAGCCCAGCGGGTCATCATGCTCAGCAGTGGGGACGACGCCAACGTCCGCGACATTGCTGAGGCCATCGCCGCTGATCCAGCGCTCGCGGCCGAAGCGCTACGCATCGCCAACAGCGCCGTGTTCCGCCGCAGTCGAGCCGTTGAAACCCTTGGGCAAGCGGTGGTGACGTTGGGCTTGTCGCAAATCAACCAAATGGCTTCGGCGATGGCGCTGATGGCTGCATTTCGTACTGATGACGAGCTGGCCCTGCAATTCCACCAAACAAGCGTCCTATCGGGCAGCATTTCCGGAATGCTCGCCAGCGTAGTAGCAGGAGTGGATCGCGGCGCGGCGTTCTTGGCAGGCTTGTTGTGCGAAGTAGGCGCAATGGCATACGTCTCCGTCGACGGGGAGCGGTATGCGAAGATCTTCCATCAAGCGGATAGCTCTTGGGAGCGACGCCAAGAGCTCGAAACAGCGCGCTACGGCCTACCCAGCTGGCAGATGGGGCAACGCTTGCTCGAGCGCAACAATCTGCCCGACTCGATTTGCTCCGCGGTGGGGGCCCACTATGCAGACGAAGACGACAGCGGCCACACGGATCTGTGTCGGGTGACGGTTTTCGGACGGGTGACGGCTCCCGAAATCGTGGCGCAAGCAAAGGACGGTAACCTCGCGGCCATCCAGGAGCGACTGGATGAGATCGCCGGGTTGTGCAAGCTGTCGGGTAACGCACGGGGCCAGCAGCTGGTCGATCTGTGCACGCGCGCAGTCACAGCCGCTGTCACCACACTTTCGCGTTGAGCGTCAGGCGCGGCTAGACCGAGCTGGGCCGCTCGAGGCCACTCATGGCCCGTCGTCGTCGAGCACGAGCACCATCGCGTTATGCTGGACTTGTGCTTTCGTGAGGGCGCCGCTGTAGATCGCAACGTAATAGATGACGCCATCGATGCTTCGGCTCCCGGAGGGTCGGTTGCCGATCGCGAGGTATCCTGGGACCGGCAGGTCGATGGTCTCGTTTTGCTGAACCGCAACGCTCGGAGTCCCGGAGTACTTCAGACCATTGACGTACAGTTTGACCCGCTCTTTGAGCATCACGTGACTCGAGTCGTAAACCAAGTGGTACACAGCGCGCCCCAGGGTCAGGTGATCGACCATGAATTTGAACGCGTGGCCGTCGCCCCCGGTCTTGTCGAGCTGAACGGATCCGATGGTCTCGGATTCGAGACAGAAGAAGCTCGTGTTGGCTGAACCGAAATGCACCAACCGCGAGTCGGCCGCATCGACATCATGCAGCTCGGCCACGACTTCGATCGTCGCAGTCGTCGTGCCATCTATCGCGATGGCGAGCTTGTTGGCGTTCGTCGACGCCCAGGCCCCGGCGTTGCTCGAAACCACGTCGAGCTCGAGCCCCCGACCGCTGGGGTGGGACGTCCAGTGCGCTTGGCCTTCGTAGTGGATGTTCAGGTCCACAGGACTCGGCGACGAGTCCTTCAATTTCAGCGGAACCTTGCCCGAGGCAGCCTCGTCCATGAAGTAGCGGGCAACCAAAGTCGCGTCGACCAGCCCACCTGCTATGCCGCCTGCGCCGCCTGTCGCCCCGCCGAAGCCGCCCGCGCCACCAGTCGAGCCACCGCCACCAGCCACCCCCCCAAACCCGCCCGCGCCGCCCCCGCCGCCAGACGACCCGCCGCCACAGGACGAACCCATTCCGCCCTCGCCACCAGCGCCACCGGTCCCTGCAAGATCAAACACGAGATCGTCGATGCCGAGGATCCCTCCGCAGCTCGAGAAGAGACCGACGCCAGCCACCACGAGAGCGGTCGTCAAAGAAACACGTACGAGCCCAGGCACATCGGCATCACACCACGAATCCGGTAGCTCCCCAAGGACCTAGTCGCCTGCATTGCTCGAGTGACGCGGACGGGCGAGCAGTTTCTTTTGTCTCGGGCCATGCAGTTTGCGGCGGCAAAGCGAGACGGTGTTAGTCTATTGGTCCCTTCAGGCTCTGCTTCGTGCTTCGGGGGAAGCTCGAAAGGAAGACCATCATGCGTTTTTGTAATTTCGTATCGGCAGCTGTTGTTGGCACCTTGTACTTGGGTGCGTTTTTCGCCGCGGGCTGCGCTGGCGATACGTCCAAGACGGTCACCGTCGAGATCTGCCCATCGAACATGACGGACTGCGATGGTACCTGCACCGCCACGGCCCTCGATCCCAACAACTGCGGCGCCTGCGGCACCGTCTGTGGCGAAGGCGAAACGTGCAACGGCGCTGGGGTATGCGCAGGGGCTTGCAAAGCCGGCCTGATCAACTGCGACGCCAGCTGCGTCGATCCGAACACCGACAACACTCATTGCGGGGCGAGCGGAAATTGTCTCGACGCAAACGCGGGCACCACCTGCGCAGATGGCGAGAAGTGCAACGGTTCAGGCGTCTGCGCCCTGTCTTGCCCGACCGGCTCCATCGCCTGTAACAACACCTGCGTCGATCCAAACACCGACAACACCTATTGCGGGGCCAGCGGCGATTGCCTCAACGCCAACGCTGGCACGACCTGCGCAAATGGCGAGAAGTGTAACGGCTCTGGCGTGTGCGCCTTGTCCTGCCAAAGCGGCTCGATCGACTGCAACAACACCTGCGTCAATCCGAACACGGACAACACCTACTGCGGGGCAAGCGGCGATTGCCTCAACGCCAACGCGGGCGCCACCTGCGCCGACGGTTTCAAATGTAACGGCGCTGGCGTCTGCGCCTTGTCCTGCCAGAGCGGCCTGATCGACTGCAACAATACTTGTATCGATCCGGCCAGCAACCCGACCTTTTGCGGGGCGAGCGGAGACTGCCTCAACGCCAACGCGGGTACCACTTGCGCTGCAAACGAGGCTTGCTCAAACGGATCCTGCTCCAAACTGGTGACGGGTGCGAAGTGCACCGATCTGGTGGCAAACCTCACGATTTGGGGAGAACCGGTAACGGGCTTCGATTTGCGCGCCCGCACCAACAGTACGCTGCACTTCCTTGGATGTGTGGACAAGGAGAGCGGCTGTACCTTCTACTGCAACTACACCGAGGCAACACAGACCCTGAGCTTCGGCTCGAGCGCGCAAGGTGGCGCGCTACGAGCACAGGTCGATCCGGGCGACGTGGCCGGAGACAACCTGACCGTTGGCAACTACGCCTGCTCCACCGGAGGCGACCCCAGCGGCGTCAGCAACGCGCCCAACAGCACCAACAACGGCATAGCGCAGGACCCGGCCCAGGCACTATGCCGGGCGCTCGGCTACGCGAAGGGTACGATCGTTCGTCAGGAGAATGACAACACCTGCCCAGAGGCGCACACAGTCGACGCGACGGGCCTCGACTGGTCGTCGGACTTCGTCAAAACCAGCGGCTACGGCGCCGAATATCAGTGCGTGGGCTTCCTGTGATACCCATTGGGCCCACTACGGGACCCACTAGTGCACGTTGATTCGCCAGAAGCGTGCCGGGGCCTCTGGCATCTTCGGCACGTTCCAACGGCGATCTGAGGGCCGAGTTGCGACGTAGGATTGGACAATAGCGCTCCTCGAGGTCTTGCTTGCGGGGAGCTCGACGATCATGCCGTCGACAAACAAGACGCCACCGAACCGTGAGAAGTTGGATTGACCCGGCCTCGCTATCGCCCATACCTTCACGGCGCCGGCTTCGTACAGCCCATTGACTACTGGACGGAGATGCTCGCTGACCGCGGTCGAGGCAAGAAGGTCACCGCGCTCGAGATATGCGCTGGCGTCGACCGCCAAGGGGCCTTTGATGACCTTCTGGGCGGCCTGATCGACCTGGTTTGGGGCCATGTGGTTGCGGCGCGACACCATCGCGAAACCCAAGCCCAAAATCAGCAGCAAGACGAAAGCGAACAACGCCTTGTAGCCCAGCATGTTGCCACCCTCGTCCTCGGCAGGAGGCGTGGCTACAGGCGGAGTCGACAATGGCATGAACAAGCGGGGCGGGCTCGAGGGACGACCGACGGCGACGACATTCTTGGTGCGGTCCTGCCAAGGCTTCTCCGGCGGCTTGGGCGGCAGGCTCGAGCCTCTCACATGAGCTGCGGCTTCATCTTCAGCGGCATGACGACACCCGACCTCACCGCCGATGCTGCGAAGCGCGGCAGCCATCGACTCGGCCATGTGAAGCGGCACCGCGTGTTTCACGACGAGAGGCGTATCGGCCACGAAGCGACGGGCCCTGTCGGCGTCGATTCCAAAGACACGCTGAAGCTCTTCTACAGGCTGGTGTTGCTCGGGACCAAATCCGAACAACCAAACATCGAAACGCTCTTCCATTGGTTCCACCCGCCCGGTGGAATGTGCAGATCTCGTGCCGGGGCCTATGTGGGCAGAATCACAGGGAAGCTCACCCAGCAGATTCGTCCCGTGCACCGGTATGAAGCGTCCGAACAATGTCCCGGACAGGCCCATCTGCAGCCGGCGGTGCAGTCTGTTCGCAAACCGTTCGGCAACTGTGTGGTTTCGCTGAGCATGACCGCTAGCACCGCCAAGGCCCCGAAATGTCGGCCCCACCCCGTTGGCACGACCCGCGCATAGCCACTGCTTGTCAATGGTTTGGAAGGCGGCAGCAGTCGCGCCAATGGAGGGATCATGAAAGAGCTCAACGTCGTCCGCACAATTGTGAAGCTAGCTGCGCTAGCGCTCTTGTGCGCATCCACAGCTATGGGTTGCGAGTCTGCCAGCGACACGGCCAACGCTGACGATGCGGTCGGCGGTTCAGGTGGGGGCAACACGACAACTGGCAGCGCGACCAGCACGGACAGTACCAGCAGTACCAGCAGTACCAGCAGTACCGAGGACGACGAGAAAGCGCTTGGGTGCGACGAGCAGGTCGAGACCGTCAGCGCCGGGCGTCTCGTCAAGAGCTCCAAGTACTCGATGGTGTATTCCTTCGGGCCGGTCATCCCGTACCACGGCAAGGGCAAGAGCGACCTCTACACCCAGGGCGGAGCGCGTTGCGACGACGGCGACGTCATCGTGAAGTAGCAGCGCCACTCCGCCTCAGGGGGCCAGGCGGAAGAGCAACGTGCCGCCGACCTTGTAACCCGGATCCAAGGTGTAGTCGTCGAGCTGGATAGACTCCATGAAGTAGGTCAGGCCGAGCACAGCGCCGTCGGGGGCGATGGCGAGATCGGCCATCCCTTGCGGAACGCGTTTGCTCCATAGGCAATCACCAAGCGGTGTGAGCTTGGCGATGACAGCGCGTTCCGGACCATTCGCGGCAACAGGGCCGCAACCGAAGTCCACCGGAGTCGATACGGTAGCGCCCAAGACGATGTGACCAAGCGAATCGACGGCGACCCGACTTACCCACTCTGAGCCACCACTACCAAAACTCCGTGTCCACATCGTATCGCCTGCGCTGGATACTTTCGTCATGAAGGCGTCCTTCTGACCCACGGCGGTAATGTCCTGTCCCTCGAGCACTCCTTCAAAGGAGCCCACCACCAACACGTCACCTTGTGCGGTGACGCCAATGCCTCGGGCCGCAGCCTTGGAGTCCGTATGCAAGCTGATGTCCCAAACAAGCCCGCCCGCGACATCGTACTTGGACAAGAGGATGTCGTTCGCGTTCATCCACACATTGCCGGCCACGATCAAATTGCCGACGGCATCGAAAGCGACGGCGACGACGATGTCGTCCGAGCTGCGCATTTTGCCCCATTGGGGCGTGCCATCCTGAGCGAACGACGCGACGACCCGCCCGGGTTCGACAGTCGGCGGCAAATTGACCGTAGTTGTGTCGCCATCGATGACAATGGCGAAGCGTCCCGAGGGATGGACCGCGAGCTCGGTCAACCACTTGTTGAGATCTCCAGTGTGCTTGTGGAACAGATCTGCCCAGATGGATCCCGAAGCAGGCCAGCCGGCAATGAAGTACGAGTTGGTCTTCGGAGCTTTGTGCTTGCTCACACCGGCGATCATCAGCTCCTGCTGGAATGCGCCACCCACGATGACGTTGCCTTTGGCGTCGATTCCAACAGAATCGCAATGGGTCAAGTAGGGGCCGACGAAGAGCTGCTTGCCGAGTGTGGTCCCATCGGAATCGAAGCGCGCCACGTAACCGTCCTGTTGGTCGAACGCCAGAAACGGCGGATCCGGATCGAGCTGCAGGGTGCCCTGGAACATCCCCGCAACAGCGATCGTGCCGCTTGCATTCACGTCGAGCGTGGGGTCCATCTCCGGCGCCGACCATGGATACGCCCCCAGGATTGGTTTCGCCCACTCCAACTTGCCGGTTGCACAGCTACCGAAGTCGTCGCACACCCCTCCAGAGCAATCGCCATCTGGATCGGTCCCTGACTCGTGAAGAGCACAGGTGCCCTCCTTTCCAGCAACCGCGCAGCTGCTGCACCCCTGGTCACAAGCGCTTTCGCAGCACACCCCATCGACACAAGTACCGCTGCTGCACTCGGCACTGTCGACACACCACACCCCGAGCTCGAGCGAGCATGACGCAAAAGCGCAAGCCGCACCGTCGTCTTCGGAGCCAGCGGCCCGGTCATCGCCACAACCGCTCGCTGCAACAGCGATCCCCACCGTCATCACAAACCAAGCCAAACGCATCGCAAGCCTCCGAGCTCCAGCGCTGTTCTGCGAAGCTCGCCCACCAGCCAACGCACGCGCCGTGCCACGGCTAAGCCCGCGGCAACTGTTCCCGCTGGCCTCGAATCGCTGTCCCGGACACCGCTACGAGTAGGCCCCGCGATGTCCCGTACACTCGGGTCGACCGAAGTAACGAAAGCGATTCTGTCTACCGATACAGAAACGCCACCGAGCGGTAGTTGTCGAGCACCTCGGGGGCATTGGGGCCAATCTCCATTTCGAGGTGGAGCGACGAGCGAAAGTCGATGGCGTCGCCGAGCACGTGCCAGCGGCAAGCGCTGACCTCCGCCTTGCGCGGGTTGTCTACGATGCCCCACACCTGAGCGAAGGGCGTGGCGCTGACGTTGGCCTCGAAATAGAAGGAGCTGTTGAAGTAGTCCTCTGTGCCGGTACCGGCGATGCTGAGCTTGCCGTCGATGGTTGCGCGCTCGTCACCTTCGAGGAAGTTCATCGGGTGGCCGCGCATCCCTTTCATGCGCAAGCCGTGGCCTTGCATGAGCATGCAGGTCCCGACGAGACGGCCGCGGCCACTCACTTCGGCGATGGTGTGAGCGCCTGGGGGCGCGGGGGCGTGCGTCTCGAAACGTTGGGTGCGCAGGTGCCCCCAGGGTCGTGAGGGCACCGAGCCGGTGACCTGCAGAGCAAGCCCGAGATGGAAGCTGTCGTCACCCTTGTTGGTCAGCACCCATTTGGCGCGCTTTGCGAATGGCATGGGCAGGCGCAGGCTCAGCTCGAGATCGTCTCCCTCGAAGCGGCTTGCTAGCGCGAGGCTCGACGCCATGGGTGCTGCCTCGAAGACGGCAAATAGATCACTCAATGGCAGCGCAATCGCGGGAAGCTTCTGGTCGTCCCAGGTCACTGTGAGATCGACCTGCCCGAGCTCGGTGAGTTGGTCTCTGCCGAGCCGCACCGCAGCACTGACGATGGTCGCAGGGCCTGTCAGCTCGAACGCCGTGACGGGCTCACCGACGGGCAGCAGCAGGCGTTTCGACCGAGGTGTTCCACCAGGTGGCGCTTTGGCCCCAAGCAGCTTCAGTGCGCTGTCGCGAGCCGGGCTGCGCTTGGATGAGGCGCGTCGTGGCCTGGGCGTGGGATCGAGCACCACGTCAGCTTGGTAGTAGTACAGGTCACGCGCCCCGAGTCGGTCGAGGGTGATGATGAGCTTGGAGCCGAATACGACGGGGTAGTACCAGGCCAGGCGGCGACCGCTGCCAGCTCCGAATGGGGGCCTGAAAATCTCACCGCCGCTGCCGTCGAGCATCTTGCTGAGCGGCACTTGTATGAGCGGTTTGTCTTCGTCATCGACGTAGATCCGCAGCAGCTCGCGATCGGCTGCGTTGCGGCGAATCGAAGCGGCGGTGAGCCACACGCGGCTGAGCCGACCAGAACCCTCGAAGCGGGCCATGACGAATCCGCGCACGTAGGCCTCTGGACAGCTGTCCAGATCGAGCACAAAGGGAACACGGCTCTTCGGCGCCTTGGCATCCTTGCTGGCGCACAAGAAGTTGTTCATGTCGCGGTTGCCGTTTTCCCACAACGGCTGCATCACGGGCTTGCCCGTGGCGCGATCCTTGCTCGACTGTTGCTGGTAGATCCCCTCGGTGAACACCGGCAGGGCGGACCAGTCCGTCATCGTGGCGAGCGCTTGCTCGTCAGCGGGCTCGACTGCGATCGCCGTCGCCGGCGGGCCGGGGCTCAGCAGCTGCCCGAGATGGTAGCCCCCAATGACCACCACAGCCGTGATGACTGCAAGCAACACCTGCCGCTTCATGTTCGGGCGCTTGGCTCTTGAGCGCTTGTCGTTTCGGCGCCTGGTTTTTCTCATATTTCGGGTCGCTTTGCGTTGGCGCTCCCGAGCATACGCCACTGACCGTTCTGTGTGACAGGCCCGTGAAGGAAGCGGCGCGTGAGCCGGGCTGTCGCCCGAAGCCAAGTGGACCTTGGTCGCCCGCAGCAGTCAGGATAGTGTCGGCCAATGGCTGCAAAGCGGATCAGGATCGGTGCCTTCATGTTCATGTCGGCGGCAGCAGCGCTTCTGCTGGTCGCGGGTGGTGGGTGCGGAGCAGGCGCAAAGTCGACGACAAGCGTGGAGCCCAAGGCGCCGCCCTCGAGCCCAATACCATCGACGGCTGTTCCCGGGACGTCGGTGCCTTCTGCCGCCGCGACCAGCTCAGCGATTGTTGATACGCCTTCGGCTGCTACGTCAACGAGCTCGTCCCCAGCGCTCGAGGAGTGCTCGTCCTTCGACGAGAGTGTCTGCGTTCCGCCCGAGCCCAACGACTGCGACTGCCTGATAAACTGCCACAAGACGTGCGTGAGCTGCGAGGGCAAGTGCAAGGATCAATGCACTACTTGCGCGGCGGCTTGCGACCCGCAGGATGTGGCATGCGGCATCGAGTGCGGTGTAAAGCCCGTCGGGTGTCTCGGGGAGTGCATCGTACCCGCGGCTGATTGCGCGGTTGCCTGCATCGACCGCCCTGAATGCATCGATTGAGCGTTCGCGATCTTGTCGCGCCCTCACAAGACTCCATTCGACGTCACAACGTTGCGCACGCGACAGCGGACGACGTTGCGGGGTGTGGCAAGCAAGTGCATGCCGCCCCCCATACCGCTGGGCGCCAAGTAACTGAAATCAGGCCCTCTGCGCTGGGCATGCCCGTTGCTTCAACAGATCCAGTGGCCACTCGGCCTCCCTCCCCCTGTCTCATTCGATGACCGCCTCCAAAACGAAGAAGTTCGCTGCCAAGGACAAGAAGAGTGACGCTCACGACTTCGTCACCGCCAAATGGCAGTTCGACAAGAAAGAGATGGCCTGTCAGCGTTCGCTGCGGCCAAGCTCACCTCGGCGGCGGCGTGCCGCTGGTGCCAGCGTCGTGACGGCTGCATGCGACGGAGCAAATACCGCTGTGAAAGCCAGGGCCGGAAGTGCTCGGCAGGTCATCATCGAAACGCACGCGCATCAGCACGAAAATGGCGGCTTGGCGGTGCACTACCGGCTCGTCAAGAAGGGTGAGCCCGTTGCTGAGCCTCTCGCATGGGGGCAAGTCGAAGAGACTCACAGCAAGAAGCGGCGACGAGGCCCCTGCACGATGGTCTCGGAGCCGATGCCGATGGCTGCCATCCAAGACGACCAGGGCCGCGGCCTCGACATCGAGTTGTTCAGCTCACGCAAGTTCGTCGTTGGCGAGTATAGCGCGGGCGCAACTTCGCCGGCCGGCAGCGAGCAAGACATCTCGTTCATCGGCAGCTACTACGCCACCGAGCGCCAATTCACGCGGATCAGCAGCCAAGACGAGGATGATCCAGAAACAGAGAAGAAGACCTGGAAGGAGTGGTGCAAGTCCGACATCGACGTACGCGAGGGCAAGCCCATGCACGACCCGCAGTTTCGAGATCACCACATTCGAATTTGGTACAGCCCATCGAACAATGACGAGATTACGCGCATAGCCATCAACGGTGTCACTTACTACTGCAATGAGCCATTTCTGCTCGAAGACTAATCGCAACCGTATCCAGATGAACGCGCTGTCACAGGAGAATCGTCAATGCCCGCCATGTTGACACACTTTCTCGTTCTGGAGCTTGCACACGAAAGCCGGCTGACAGCCAATGGGTTCCCAACCTGGGATCTCGAATACCCCGACGGAGAGGTCGATCGCCGCATCTATCCGCTGATTGCTGGTGACACAACGGAGTGCTACCGCAAGCGGCTACGGCCAACGTATCCCAAAGTGCGGTGGGCTCGCCAATGGTTGGCATCCCCATCACGCGACACGGACACGAAGGGCAAGGGACTGCCGCTAGCCAAAGCTGCTTACCTGGGCTCGCAGGGGCCGGATGCTACGGCCATGGGCCAGCCTTGGGTATTCGACACGATGCATTGGCGAGACAGCAGCCATTTCATCCTCGGCTGGCTAAAAGAATGTGAGTCGCAGTTCCACTCCTCACCGAAGCACCTCGCCTACCTGTACGGCTTCTTGTGCCACATGGCTGCGGACATCATCCTGCATCCTTATGTCAACACGTTCGCGGGCTATTACGACCAGCAGCCGCACACGAACCTTCACAAGTTCATGGAAGCCAACCTCGACTGCTACGTGGCGCAGCAGTACTACTATCGCGAAAATCTCGCTGACAATCCCAAAGGCGGCTGGGGGCAGCAGGCAAAGCTCGGTGCAATAGCGCTGGATGAGATTGCCCGAACCTTCGAGACAGTCGCTAGTAAGATTTTTACCCCACCAGAGGACGAGGATCCCCCGAGCGCCAAGAAGTTCGTCAAGAGTGTCAACATTTGTCTCACGGCAATGGGTGCGGGCTACGACTTGGGCGTTCAAATCCTCGGTGCTGCCGGGAGCAAGTTCGACAGAGAGGTCATGGACCACCGTTTTCGCGAGCGGGGCTGGGGCGCTGATCGGTACATTGCCTGGGCCGTGGCCCTGACGCGGTTGTTTTGGAGAGCGGTGGAGACCTGGCTGACTGCCAAGAAGGGTCCCAAGCGGGACATCGCCTTCGTTTGGGCCGTTCCAAACTTCAACTTGGACACGGGATATCATCCTATTGTCGGCCTCGACAATGGCCGGCTCGTCCTTCGTCACGAGCACAGCTGGGCCAAGTATCGAAACCTCATGCACTCGTGCAAAGCCTCGGGATGGGCCCCATCCAATCGCGATGCGATGGGCAAGAAGAAGCGCAATGAAGAGGGCGAGGAGCGTTTCAAGTTCAACCGCTGGATTCGCAAGGGTCCGAAAGACCTGCCCTGGGATTTACTACCAGAGGAGCCGAGCCCCAGACTGCTGTCCTGAGCCCCATATCTCGTGATGTAGTGCCCCTTCAGATCGCGGCTCGGTTGCATTCCGACTTCGGACAGGGGGCGTCTAGGTGGTAGAACTGCGAACCATGAAGCGTAGTGAGCGTGCTGCCATCATGCGGCGTCGGGCGATGTTCTTGTCGTCGACGCTGGCGACCTTGTCCTGCTCGTCCAGTGGGCCAGGAGCGGATGTGCCTGAGCCGGTCGTGCAGATCCCGCAGCCTTCGGCGACAGTTCAGGCGAGCACTACGACCGAGCCGTCGGTGCCGACCACGCCGCCCAAAGTCAAAGGGCTGGAAAGTTGGCAGCAGGTCGAGGCGAAGGCTCCGCCGCTGTCGGTGCCCGCGGGAGCTCCTCCAGGCGACAAGAGCGAGCTCGAGTCGATGAGCAAAGTGCTGGCGCCCTCATACGCAATACTAGAGAGCGTATGGAGCTCGGCGCCGCTCGATTGCGACTACGGCCAGCCCAAATGCGACCAGCGCTGGTCAGCTTTCGAAAAAGCGATGGAGAAGCTCGAGCAGAGAATCGACGGCATGGAGCCGTTGTGCGGCCCGGCCTACGACCGCACGGTGGCAACCGTCCGGTACCGCACGCACATGAGCTACTTGCGAAATCGTCACCGGCAACTGCGGGAAGCTGCCGACCGCACCATCAAGACTTGGGGCGAAAAACAACACGCGGCGTACGTGGCGGCGAACCCGCTCAAAGTGATGATGAGACCATGTCTGAGCTGCGCCGCACCCATGGGCCTGAGCCTCACAGGCTCTATGGTGAAGTTCGAGCCCGGCTCGGCCGCGCTGGACGATGACGACCGCCGGTCGCTGGATTATGTCGTCAGCAACATGCAGCGCCACAAGGCGACCAGGGTCCGGGTGCAAGGCCACGCCGATAGCGCCGAGTCGCAGCCAAAGAGAGTCGCGGCGGCACGTGCCAAGGCGGTTGTGAGCTACCTGGTGAGCAAAGGTGTGGCCAAGAGCCAGCTCGACGCCGTGAATCTGGCCACGACGTTGCCGATCTCCAACGCACATGGTGACATTACCCTCAATCGCCGCGTCGACTTCCAGCCCATCCCGTGAAAGCTCGCGCAAGTCTGGTTTTTGAGCACCGTGTGGCGCGTGTAGCGAGTGTAGTGGCTCGCCTCAGACGTGATGCTATGAAACCATTCACCGACTAGACCGTCCTACCCAACTGAACACCATGCGCTGGCTCAAACTCGTACTCTTTCTCTTCCTGATTCCCTTGCTGTCTTGGGGGGTTGCCCGAGACGTCTCAGCCCAATCGCCCGTGTCGAAGGTGGCAGCAGCCGCCAGCCTCAAGAAGGGCACCAAGGTCTTCGTGCGCTGGCAGGGTTCGTTCTGGAAGGCGCGCGTCCTCGTGCCGGTCGATGCACGACGCGTGGTGATCCACTACGACGGCTGGGGCGCTGAGCACGACGAAATCGTAGGCCTCGCACGGATAGCTTTTGAGGTCGCTCCCCCAACACGAAGCGCCCGGAAGAATGACCCCCTCTACGTCGAGTGGAAAGGGTCATATTGGCCAGCTCGGGTCACGGAGATCCACGGCCAGCGCGTCAAGATCCGCTACGACGGCTACGGCGCGAAGTGGGACGAGGTCGTTGGCCCTGCCCGCATCAAGCACCTACGTCCCCATCCGGCGCACCAACAGTCGATCGCCAAGCTAAAAGCGGGCGACAAGGTGAAGGTTCTCTGGGGCAAGCGCTACTGGGCTGCGACAATCCTCTCAGTCGTCGGCAAGAACCGCTTCTCCATCCATTACGACGGCTACGGACCAGAGTGGGACGAAGTGGTTGGGCCCAGCCGGATCCGAACGCCCTGAAAAGCTAGCAAAACAGAGGTCGCACAGGCGCTCGCCGAGCTCGAAGCAAAGTCCGACGAGCAAGAGCACCGGACACGAAGGCAGTTAGCCAGCGAAGTAACGATGGTAGATTGACCCATGGTGGTGAGACGATGGTGGCTGATAGCCTCTATTGCAGCAGGGCTGGCATTCATTGCCTGTGCGCAGCAACGGCCTCACCCTGTCCCAACTAGCGGTACGTCGACTACGACCCGCACCAGCACCTCGAGCGCTCCTGGTTCTGCTGGCACCACGGTGGCTGCGCCGCGCGACGTTCCGTCGACTACGGTTCCGCCGCCGGCAGAGCGCGGCCCCTACGAGCTCGCCTGGAAGAGCGCTCCTAGCCACCGTGTCGAGGCGATGGCTATTTCGCCATGGGGCGACCTGCTGATCCATGACCTCGGCAAGCTGGAGCTGCGGGCGGGTCATGACGGCACGGTGCTCGAGACAGTCAGGATATGCAGCACGACCGGTGCGACCTTCTTGTCATTTGTGGACGCCCAAAAAGCGCTGTTGGTCTGTGGCCAGTCGATTATCGAGATCCGCTTTCCTGGCACCATCGTCCGCACGGCCCACGACATTGCCGATGCGCACAAATACGAGGATCGCATCGAGCAGGTCGCGATCGTCACGAGCGCCGTAGCCGTGGGCGACCGCAAGGGCCGAGCTCGGGTGCTGGATCCGAAGGATTGGTCCACAGTGTTGGACGTCAACCTCGGCGCCGAGATCGAATCGTTGGCGCTGAGCAAGGACGGCCAACGTCTCGCTATTGCCAGCAGGAACAAGGAGCTACTGGTTTACGATCTGGCCACCAAAGCGCAGCTGTTCAAGAAGACCGGAAAGCGATTCGAAGCCCTATCTTTTTCCCTGAATGGGGACGAACTGTTCGGTAGCGCTGGCTCTGACAGCGCGCAGGTATTCGATGGCGCAACAGGCAGGGTGCTGCGCAGTCATCCGCTTGGCGATTCTCTCGACACGAGCCGCTTCGTGGCCGCCGGTCGCTTCGCAGCTGCCAGCTCTGACAAGGTTCTTCTTGTCGGCAACCAAGGCCGCAAGCCCGAGGTTCTTCCTTTTGGTGATTTCGGCCGCATCAACAGCTGGGAC
>CAZRGL010000040.1:0-33640 GCA_964599485.1 uncultured Polyangiaceae bacterium | reverse complement strand
AAGTGATCGAAATCGTTTGTCGACCGCGTCGATTTTGTGGGGAGCACTCAGGGTCTATCCCCGCCCAGTCCGGGAGGTCAACCCACCCATAGGCTCCGGCGCGGAAACGCGCACCCTCTGGCTTACTTGAAACACCTCGTCCCATCGTAGCCCGGGTAGCACAGCGCACCCTTGTGCAGCCACATGCGCCCAGAGCTGGGCAGCTCCGACTTGGCGTGCGGCCGGCGGTGCAGTAGCTGGCCGCGCTGTTTGTCGAACACCAACCACTCCTTGTCACTGTGCACGAGCAGCGCTTTTCGGCCTGCGATGGCAGGGCACGGCGATTGGCCGGTCGGATCGGTGTAGCTCCACAGCAAGCGCAGATCGGCGCGGCGCAGCGCATAAATCTTGTTGGCGAAATGGCCGCACACGAAGACATGCTTGCTGTCGATCACCGGAGCGTTGTCGTCGATGTTTCCGCTCAGCGCCGGCCCCACCGCTTGCACTTTGCCGTTACTGTCCACGCGACGCACTTGGCGCTCGCTAATCATGAGCAACTCGCCACCGTCGGCAAAAACCTCCGATCGGGCGGGGATTGACACGCGCCACTTCTGTTTCTGATCGAACAGTCCAATGGCGCGAACAGCAGCGCCGTGGCCGTAGACCAAGCTGTCACCGATGAATTGCAGCTGGCCGTAGTGGCCCTCGCGCGGCTCACGGCGCGCTAAGACGAGACGACCGTTTCGCAAGTCGCGCCCATAAAGCGACGTAGCGTCGCGATGCCAGAACAAGCCGTGCCCCGTGAAGAAGCCCTGTGTGTAGTAGCCGCCACTTCTCGACGCCATGTGCGGCAAGGGCAGCTTCACCGAGACGCTCCAGCGGTTGTTTCCGCTATCCAAATCGAAAGCTGCAAAGCGGTTGGTCATGAAGCCTTCGGTCACCAGAATGACTTGTCGCGGATCGGCGGTAATCGTGGCTATCTCGTACCGTCCCCGGTTGCCGCGACCTACCGCTTGTGCAGCAACCTGCCCGCCGAAGTCCTTCAGGACGGTGGCAAAGGGTCGAGACCAGCGGACGCTGCCGCTCGCGGCGTCGATGGCCTCGAGCCCGTCCTTCTTGCTGAGCCTCACCCAGGTGCCGCTGCCAAACTTGCTCTTGGCGTAGCCCTTGGCCTTTGGAAAAGCGATGAGCCGCGCTTTCTTGTCGAGCAGCGCGCGCACGTCGACCGAGGGCATCTTCCCCCAGTTGCGCGTGCTCGCCGCCGGCGCCTTCGTCCACTTGGCTTTGGCCGCGACCGAGACCGGCGCCCCTTTGCTGACCTTCACCTCGGTCTGCGTTGGATAATGGCCAGCGCGCAGAAGATCGAATCGGTAGCTCCCCACCGGCAGCCGCAGGCTTGCCTCGAGCGGCGCACCCTCACGGTATGCGGTGAGCCCCGAGCCCACACTACGGGCGTCGACGAGCCCGCTCGCTACGCGCCGATGTAGCTGCACTTCTGTGTCCCACAAGTTGTTGTAGCGGTAACGCCGCGTGGCCACGAAACCGTCACCCCAGGGCGCGAGCGGCGGACTGAAGCGCCAATGCCCGCGCGCGGCGATCTTCTTGACCGTGGCGAGGGTCTTCCTGTCGAGCGCGTAGAGGTGCTCGTGCGCGGTGGCGACCAACAGCGGACCAACCACTGCTAGATCGCCAATCAACCACTTGTCTGGTTTGGCCTGAGCCTGCACATCGAGCGCTGCGTCGAGGCGGTAGAGCTGATCGCCCACGAAATAGAGCGCCCCATCATGCCACAGCGGTCGCACGAGCCCCCCAGACTTGCCGGAGTGGAATTTCTTCTTTGCAAGCTCTTTGCCACTGTTGATGTCGAGCTTGTGTAAGCGGCCGTTGTAGTCGCCAAAGAACACTCCTTGCGCAGTCGCCAAAGGGGTGAGGAAGTGCTTTCCGTGGTCGCCAGTGTATTTCCAGAGTTGCAAGCCGCTGCGTACGTCATAGGCGTACAAAACGGGCCGCCGTTTCTTGCGCGGCTTCCCATCGTTTCCGATGAACACGGCGATGTTGCCGTGCTGGCTCGAGCGAAACGTCACGCCTTCGGTGGGCGTCTCTCGCAGCAGTTTGTTGGCGGAAAGATCGAGGTGAGCCACTGCGCCGAATCGGTTGCGGTAGCTTCCGCTCCGATAGGCCACCAACAGGTGGCGCGCACTGATCCCAATCTCGAGCGGCTCGACCCGAGCGCGGGTGCTGTAACGCAGCTCGTGCTGGGAAAGCAGCTTTCCGGTGGCTGAGTCGACTACGCGCACCAGCACCCGGGGACCGGCAAAGTAGACAGCAAAGAGCTTGGCCGCCTTGGCTTTGAGGTGAGCACGCCGCCACTTCCCTGTCGCCGAGGGCACGCCGTCGATGACCCCGGAGAGCGACAGCGCCGGACGCGCTGCGGACGGATCGACGCACTCGAGGGCCAAGCCAGCCGCAGCCGCGAAGCAGATCTTCTTGCCGAGGACCACAATGCTACTGGGAGCCGCATCGGATGCAGCAACCGTTGCCACGCGCGCCCACAAGTCCCCGGCGGGGGCCACGGACATAGGAGCGATTGGACTGCCTGCCGCAGCAACCGCAGTCGAGGGGGTAGACGGGGCGCTACTGGCAGCATCAACGGTTGCAGCGGTGCGCGCAGCGACAGTGGCTGCCGCCTGGTTGTTTGCTGCGGGGCCACCTGAAGAGGGCACCGCTGAGGCCGAACAACCAAGGAGCCAAAGCGTGGGCGCAACGACTCGAGCAAGCCAAGACGCAGAGGGTGGTTTCGGGGACCCAAACATCATCGTGATCATGCTCTCACGGCCGTGACCTGGCGTGCAGCGCTAGAGCAACAATGGCGCGCGCTGGCAGACGCCGCTTGCCCGTGGTGCGCTCCGGCCACATGGCTTGGTACACGTACATCGCTTGAGTCGCTTGGGCCTCGGCGCTAGTCGTCTGTAATGACGTCGCTGCGTGATTTGGTTGGAACGAGCTGGTCCGGCGAAGCGGAGCTGTGGATGGACCCACTGGGCAACGAGCCCAAAGTCAGCGCCTGTACGATCTGCCTGACCGAAGGCGTCGTGAGCTACACCTGGTCGTACGAAGGCAAGGAGCACGTTGGCCGCATCACGGTAAGCGCTGGCGGCGCCGAGTTCACCGACAGCTGGCACCAGACCACGCCCCAAGAGTGCTCTGCGGTGCCCAGCTCGCAGGCGCTGCTCGACGTGCAATACAGCTATTCGGCAGGCGAGGGCCCTGAGTGGGGCTGGCGCATCATCTTGTCGCATCGAACGCCAACGGGTGAGCTCGTCCTACAAATGACCAATGTCTGCCCCTGGGGAGAGCGAAACCGCGCGGTCAGGATGATCTGCATCAAGGCGTGACCGTTTCGAGTTTTGTAGCGTTTCGCTGCCTTTCGACCCATGCTCCGCTGACGCTGCAAGGGCCTGCTCGGAGGCCACGCGCGCGCCGCGACTGGAGGGCCGCAACGTGAACATCTTTAATTTTCTCATTTTCATTTCCGCGCTGATCGGCGGGGTGGTCGCCGCGGTCATGGTGGAGCCCTACTGGGGACCAATCATCGTCACGGTGGGCTTTTACCTGAGCTTCTCACCGAGGCTGGTACGCGAGTGGGAGCGAGGGATCTTGCTACGCCTGGGCAAGTTCCATGCTGTGCTCCAACCAGGACTGCACTTCGTGGTGCCCGGAATCGACAGCGTGGCTGCGCGGGTCGACATGCGGATTCGCTCGACCACCTTCTCGGCGGAACGCACGCTCACCAAGGACACCGTGCCGGTCAACGTCGACGCGGTGCTGTTCTGGACGGTCACCGACGCCAAAACAGCCGTGCTCGAAGTCGAGCGCTTCCTCGAGACCATCACCTGGGCGGCGCAGAGCACATTGCGAGACGTGATCGGCCGAACCGAGCTGGTGCGCATGATTTCCGACCGCGAGAAGCTCGACAGCGAGCTCCAAGAAACCATCGACGCAAAAGCGTCAGAATGGGGTGTTGCGGTGGCCTCGGTCGAGATCCGCGACATGATCATCCCAGGCGCCCTGGAAGACGCCATGAGCCGCAAAGCGCAGGCGGATCGCGAGAAAGAGGCACGTATCATCTTGGCCGACAGCGAGCTGACGGTAGCCGAGAAGATGCGCGAGGCGGCCAAGACCTACCGCGAGGATCCTGAAGCGATGAGACTGCGGGCCATGAACATGACCTACGAGTCCATCAAGGAGAGCGGCGCGCTGATGGTCATTCCCTCGGGCATGACCGGAGCCTTCGATCCGGGCGTCGTCGGTTTGGCCACTTCTGCTTTTCGTCTTGAAGGCACGAAGCCAAAGGACTGAGCGCCTTGGGCACCTCAGCAAC
The DNA here is from genome assembly GCA_964599485.1 of uncultured Polyangiaceae bacterium. Classification (GTDB taxonomy): domain Bacteria; phylum Myxococcota_A; class Polyangia; order Polyangiales; family Polyangiaceae; genus JAPYTK01. The sequence continues at coordinate 29,280 of CAZRGL010000040.1, read as the reverse complement.
TCGGCTCCACCAACGCAAGCTGCAAGGCCCCGCTGGCAGCAGCTTCGGCCGCGCCTCGGTCTTCCCCTTCTTCACTGCCGAAGGGGAGGTCCGCTGGGTACTCTTCGTGCCGACAGAACCAGTCGGGATGCGCTTGTTCCGTTGGGCACCCGGTCGTTTCCACACGCCCTGGTTCAAAGCGCTTCGCATCGCCGAGCCCAACGCCGCCAAGCCGATGGTCGAACCCAGCGACGCCTCGGTGTTGCAGGATCTGTGGCACTACGATCCCTGGTGGTTACTGGCTGCCGACAGCTTTCGCGGCCACGCCGCCGCCGGCCTGCTGCGCGCCACCAACTGCGCCGAGGTCATCGCCACCCCATCCGGCGGCGCGGTACAGCTCGTGACCTACGAGCGCGACTTGAGCCGGGTGGAAAAGGTCCTGTTCGGCAGCGGAGACAACGCTGTTTGGAAGCCCTGGACCACGGAATTGTTGCCCGCGACCTACCCGCCTCGCCCCCGACACGCGTCGGGCCGAGGCCGTCGACGCTGGCGCCTCGATCCTCTTTGGGCGAGATCAACCAAGTAGATTGGGTAGCGGTGCATGGGCAGCCTTCAAGCTGGCCCATACGCGGTGAGCCCGCCGGCCCGTTCAGCTGAAATAATCGGTCATCGGTTGCAGGTAATGCTTGTACCAGCCGATGGTGTACTTGGCGCCGTCGCCGGGCCGCAGGTTGGTGTGGCGCAGCGTGACCTGTGTTTTGCCTTTGGTGGCCCTGAACGACACCTCGATACGCGAGTCCGGAGCATTCTTCGGAAACTCTGCCGTGCGCCAGTTCTGCACGATGCGCTTGTTCTTCTCGAGCTTGGTCGTCGTGCCTTGAATGTAGCCGCCCCAAGCGCTGAATTTGCCCCTCACCCGCCCGTCGACTTCGGCCCCGCCGCCGGTCATCGCCGCGTGGCCCTCGCTGCTCATCCAGTGGTCGTAAACCTGTTTTGGACGAGCTGCCACGATCCAACTCATCTCGATCCGGTCCTTGTCCGCAGCCATGATGCTTGCCTCCCCGCAGAGGCGTAACGCGCGCGTGTCCGAGTGTCCAAGACATGTTGGGCAACCACCGTGAAGCGACGGCAAGCATCAATTGGGCGGCGCTTCTCTGTTCGTCGGGAGCTGACAGTTGCGAGCTACATCACCCCAGGGCGGGTTGACGGCACGCGCGCGCTCTTCGACTGTGCTGTCGATGGCTGCTACGCGCCACAAGCCGACCAACTGCCGCTCGATCCGGGTTGGGCAGCCGCGACGCGTCATGGCCTGGCTTCTTGGGCTTACCGTCGCCCTGGGTGTCGTGGGAGGACTGATGACGCTGGCTGGATTCGCTGGCGGCAGCACAATACTGTTGCTGTCCTTGCTCCCATGCATCCTTTCGAGCGCGGCCTACTTGCTGCTGCGCAAGAAGGAACGCTTCGGACGCGGAGAGGTCTGGGTTGAGGACGCTGCGCTCAATCTACTTGGCAAACAGCGCTTCGAGAGATTCGACCTCGAGGACATTGCTTGGGGTGCAACCCGCGGAGACGAGGTCGACTTCGAGACGGCCAATGGGCGCCGCATCGTGCTCAAGACAAGCCGACGGCGCGCCGAGGCGCTGCTATCCGCAACAGGAACCAATGTCGATCAGCGCACCGTGACGCTTCCCCTGCGCGGCGCGATCGGTCCCTTCGTCACGGGCTTGCTCTGGTTCATGGTGTTGGTTTTTCCGTGCAACTACCTCACCATTTCACTTGCGATGCAGCTGTCGGGCGCCGCCCTGACGGCATTGCTGCTTGTCGCCGGCCCACTGCTTGCGTTGCTCTTCAGCGCAATGCTGACGAGGTGGATGGCGCCGAAGTTCTCGATCGGCATCGACGGAGTTTCGGTCAAGCGCGCCCTGCGGCGACGTTTCATCCCTCACGAAGCAATTGAGAAGATCACACACTCCTTCTCTTCCGCAGGCGCGGAGCACATGCCGTCGATCGAGCTGCGCCTCGAATCCGAATCAGTGCATTTGCCCATCATCGGCTGGAGCGATAGCGATGTGGAGCGCGTCATGACCCGCTTCAAACACGTCGAGCGCGCCAAGGACGAGGCCGCGCAGCGCCCCGCTGCTTCCTTCGCTCGCCAAGGACTCAGCATCGAGGACTGGAAGGCGCGACTGCGACGCATGCTGTCGGCTGACCCGAGCTTCCGCGGCCAGCGCGTTTCGCCTGACGCTGCCTCCACGGTGCTTTCTGATCCCACGGCGACGCTAGAGCAGCGCGTAGGGGCGGCGCTCGCACTTCGCGAGGTCGATCACGACGCCGCCGAGGAGCCCATTCGTTTCGCCGCCGCAGCGTGCGCCGAAAAGCCCGTGCGCATCGCCCTGTTATCCACACTGGAAGATGACGCGGCCACCAAAGAAGCGCTCTCCTGTCTGGAAGTCTCAGCCGGTGAGCGGCACGTCGACGTTTATGAAGACTGACCGGTCGAAGACCAAAGGAGCTCAGCGGGCCGAGTCGGGGTAGTCTTCGATTTGCTCGAGGTAGTCCGCCAGGGTGCGACCAGGCTCCTCGGAAAATGTGTCGTCGAGCAGCTCGGCCGAAGCGATGCGGTCGACGCGGAAGTTGCGAAAGCCCTCGCGAAGCTCACACCAGGCCGTCATCGTCCAGACTTTGCCCCAAAAGAAAGCCGCCAGTGGTCGCACGACCCGCTCACTGGGCTCGCCGTCGGCACGCATGTAGCCGAAGCGCACTTTGCGTCGTTTCGACACAGCATTGCGCAACAGCTCGAGCGTCTTGGACACCTCAGCGCGCCAAGGCAAGCGAGGCGCGAACAAAGCGGTGCTCTCGAGCAGCGGTCGCAGGTGCTTGGGGAGCACAGACTCGACCTTGGACAGGACCGATTTCGACGCTCCCGCCAACTGGTCGTCGCCAAAAGCACCGACGATGCGCGCCCCGAGCACCAACGCCTCGATCTCCTCCTGGTTGAACATCAGGGGAGGCAGGTCATAGCCAGCCCGCAAGCGGTAGCCAACTCCGGCTTCGCCCTCGATCGGCGTACCTGACAAGCAGAGGTCACGCACGTCCCGATAGATGGTGCGCTCGGAAACCTCGAGCTGTGCTGCCAGCTCTGCCGCTGTGACGACACGCCGACGACGCAACAGCTGGATGATCTGAAAGAGGCGATCGGCGCGGCGCATGGGCGAGCCTCATGGTAGTCGCGCTCGCCCCACTGCGCTGCACCCATCCTGCCCTCACCCGTCTTGTTGTGCTTTGACCAGCCCGATGACGTTGCCTTCGGGATCGGCGAACGCTGCCATCGTCACCTCCGGCAGCTCCGTGGGCTCGAGCAGCGTCTTGCCGCCGAGCCGCTCGGCACGAGCGAGGCTGGCTTGCAGATCAGGCGACTCGACGTAGAAGGTAACGCCGGGTTTGGCCATGTCGCTCGCAGACGCGATGCCGCCTTTGATGCCCTTGTCGGTGCCGGTGTCGACCATGCCGTACTTCATCGGATTGTTGGCATCGAGCTTCCAACCGAATAGCTCGCCATAGAAGCCCTGGAGCTTGTCACTGTCCTTGCCGATGACCTCGAACCAAACCACGGGATGACTCATTTTCATTGCTCGCTTTGCTAGCGGCCGCGCAGCGGCCGGATTGTGCTGCATCGCTCCGACAGGCGAACCCTACCGAGCGATGCAGCCAACCTAGCCGCCCCCTACTGACAGCGTTATGTCAGGACAGTGGCAGGAGCCCGGACAGCTTGAGTGGCGAGGGCGTCAGAGGCCAGAGATGACCCGATGGGCAACTGACAGGTAAGATTCAGTCATGAAGCGCTTCGCTGGATTGTCGTTGATGGTGCTGTTGGGTGGCCTTGCCTGCGGGGCGAACGACGACGTTTTCGGCGGCGGCGGTCCAACCAGCAGCGTTGCCACGACCACCTCGACGACCACCGCCACCACCAGCTCCGTTGCTGATGGCGGATCAGGAGGGAGCACCGTAACCGGCACGGGCGGCATGAGCATGGGGGGCGGCGGCGGCGGTCCGACCACGGTGTGCGGCGACGGAACGATAGACGCTGGCGAGGAGTGCGACGACGGCGACAAAGACGACGGCGACGGCTGCACCAACTGCATCGTCGACTGCCCTTTGGAAGACGCGGCCAAGAAGGACCCAGCCAGCTTCCATTGCTACCGATTCTTCGACGAAAAGAAGAAGTGGGACGAGGCGCACGACGCCTGTGTTGCCCTCGGCGAAGGATGGGACCTAGCGGCGCTGAGCACCATCGTCGAACGCGACTTCGTCCTCACAGTCATCACCCAACCGGTAAAGACCTGGATCGGAGCCAACGATCGCGAAAATGAGGGAACGTTCATCTGGAGCAACGGCGAGCCTTTCTCCCACAATCCCGGTCCGCCCTTCTGGGAGAACAACCAACCCAACAACTTCGTCAACCAGGACTGCGTGCTTCTCAATGGGGACGGCACTGCAAACGACGACAACTGCGGCAGCAACGACCGCTACGTCTGCGAGCACACCCCGCTCGGCCAGCCTGCTTCTCAGTAGGTCATTTGCAGGGGTCGACCGGCTCCGGTTCCTTGGCAGCGACCTTGCCGAACTTCACTGCTGTTGCCTTGAAGCCCATGCCAAAGGAAATGGCATTGCAGGTCTTGTTCGGATCCTGCGTGCCGTCGCTGAGAATGTCCGAAGCCTGCCGAATCATGTCCGCAAGCGAATCGAAGGTGGTGCCTGTGCAGAGACCCAAGTCAAAATGGCCAGCCACCTTCTTGAGCTCGGCGATGAAGGCCTCGGTGTCGATGACGCCGCCGAGCTGGCCAACGGTGGCTGCCTGGTGATACGGCTCGAGCTGCATGGATAGCCGTACGTGATTGAGCTGCAGCGGCAACGCGACGCCTAGGAAGTTGACCCGGAGCTGCACGTTACCGGCTACTCCAGAGGCCCACGAGTTGTTGACCAGCGTAGCGCTCGGGAAGACCGCTTTGGCGCTGTCAGCGTCGGCCGGATTGGCAACTGAAGCGTAGGTGACCGGCCAGCAGTCGCTGCCGTCGAGCTTCGGCGTGAGCAACAGGGGCGCGGCTGAATAGAGCTTGCTGGCAACAGGATCCTGATTTGTGGCGGACGCGCTGAGCCCATCGAGCTTGATGAGGAACGTCCCGCCAGTGCCATTGGTGATTGCCTCGTTGACCTGCATCGACAGATCCGGCGCAAGCCCCGTCCAGATGGGCAGCTGCAGCTTGCCCCACGCATTGTCGATACCGTAGTTGCCGTCGGGGTACACCGCCGCCTGCGCTGCACCAGCGTTCGGCTTGCAGAGATTGGTGTCGGTCTTCTTCGAGATCAGCCCGTCGATGTTGAAGCCGAACTGCTTCCAGGCTGTCGGGCTCGGAGCGTCATTGAGCGTCGTGTCGCCCAAGTACAGCTTGGAAGCGATCAGCGCCACGCCATCGAAGTCCTCACACATGGCCTGCGGCGCGCCCCCCGAGCCGCCTGCCACCTGTCCGCCCGTGCCAGCGCCGCCCTGGGCGCCCGCCCCGCCGCCGCCTTGCGCCGCCGTATCCGAGCTCGTCGAGGTCGTCCCGCTAGTCGAAGTACCCGTGGATGTGGGCGCGCTGATCACATCATTCGAGCAGGAAGCACCGACGAGGCCAAAGCCAAGCAACCAGAGCCATTGAGCAGAAGGAAGAGACATACATGCAATGGTAACCCCGGTTGGGAATCCGAGGGAGGGGTTTCGGGACCTCTGCCGATACCTAGTTGGTCCGGGAATTTCCTCGGAAAGGGAAGGTATCGAAGGCGGGGACGTACTTGAGCGTTGTGAAAGAGCGATCGATAGTTCAGTTGGCGAAGACAATCGTCGACGCCAGGGCCTTTCAGAACCTGATCACCGGGCTCATCATCCTGGCCGGCGTGTTGGTTGGAGCCGAGACCTACCCGGCCGTCGAAGCCGCCTACGGGAGCGTTCTTCACGTTGCAGACAAGCTGATTCTCACGGCCTTCATCTTCGAAATCGTCATCAAGATGGTGGCGGAAGGTCGCAAGCCTTGGCGCTACTTCTACGATCCGTGGAACGTCTTCGATTTCGTGATCGTGGCCGCCGCCATGATGCCGTTTGCAGGCTCTGCCGCCACCGTGCTGCGACTGCTGCGGCTGCTACGGGTGCTCAAGCTGGTACGTGCTCTGCCAAAACTGCAGCTGCTAGTCGGCGCGCTGCTCAAGAGCATTCCCTCGATGGGCTATGTCTCTTTGCTGCTGCTGCTCTTGTTCTACGTCTACGCCGTCGCCGCGGTGTTCATGTGGGGCACCAACGATCCGGTGCACTTCGGCACCCTGCAGACGGCCATGGTCTCGCTGTTCCGAGCCGTGACGCTCGAGGACTGGACCGACCTGATGTACATCAACATGTACGGCTGTGATTCCTATGGCTACGACGGCATGAAGCAGCTGTGCACCGCGCCTTCGGCGTCACCTGTTGGCGGCGCTCTGTTCTTCGTGAGCTTCGTGCTGATCGGCACGATGATCATCCTGAACCTGTTCATCGGCGTCATCATGAAGGGTATGGACGAGGCACAGGCCGAGATGGACTGCGATGCCGACGCCGGCGACGACCAGCCAGGGGCAGCGCCCGTTCCGCTCGCGGACAAGCTTCTCGCATTGCACGCCCAGCTCGGCGAAATACAGGGGCAGATCGTCGCCCTTCACCGAGCCGCTACCGACTTCGGCCAAAACCCACCTAGCGACCAACGCAGCCGCAAAGCCGACACTGAAGAGATCCCGCCGCCCTTGCCATCAACTCCGGAGCTCATGCCCGCGGAATAGGGCACGCATCCGCGTCAGCGTCCGGGTCCGCATCCGCATCCGCGTCCGGGGCCGCATCCGCGTCCGGCGCCGCGTCCGCATCCGCGTCCGGGGCCGCGTCCGCGTCCGCGTCCGCATCGGCGCGCGTGTGGGTGCCAGGGCGCGTCGCCGCGCCCCAGCGCAACTACCTCAAAGTGACGCTTGGCTGCGCCCTTTGGGGCATGACCGGCACGCTGGTAGGGCCGCTAGATGTCGTCATTCATTAACGACCCGAATCCTCGATGATGAGCTCGAGCTCGCCCCAGTCGAATGGTAGGCCAGGCGCAGGTTTACGCGGTACGAGCCGCTCGCGCTTGCCACGTTTCTGCATCTCTAGCGCCCGGTGGTGGCAGTAAGGGTTGTTGCCGGGCTTGCCGAATAGGACGAAGGACACTGAGGTGCAGCCAGCCAGACAAGTCTCGGCGTAATAGCAACTGCGGCAATAGCCCCACAAGTCGTCCACGGTGAGATCGCGGGCGAAGCGCATGGGCAGCGCGCGCTCCCAGATGTCTACGAGCGTCCGTTCGCGCATGTTGCCTGCTTTGTATGCAACAGTCGGTAGCGAGGCGCAGGGCTTGACGGTGCCGTCAGCTTCGACTCCGAGCACGTCTCGTCCTGCGCCGCAGGCTTCGTAATGACCGCAAGGCAACGCGCCTCGCAACAGGCTCTCTTGGGGGCCGAAGTAGCCGATGTTGTCCGCCGGATAGAAGCGCACGCCCAGCTGTTCGCAGCGCGCGATGAGCGGGGGCAGCGCTTCAAACAAGGCAAGCACGTCGTAGGGCTGCAATAGCACCTCGGGAGCGTCGGCAGCCCGCCCCATCGCAAAGGTGAGCTGCAGCTGCCAGGCGTAAGTGCTCTTGTCCGCGATGGTCTCGAGAACCAATGGCAGATCGGGCAATGTCAGGCGGTTGATTTGGGTGTTGGCGGACACCTTGATGCCTGCCTCCCGGAAGCAATCGAGAGCGCGCATGGCGGCTTGGTGCGAGCCTGCCCAGTTGCGCAAGCGGTTGTGGGTGGCCTCGCAGCCATCGACCGACACGCTCACGCCCTGCAGACCTGCTTCGGCCGCAGCGCTTGCCAGCTCGGCGGTGACGCCCCGACCGGCCGTAACCATCGTGCATTGCATGCCTTGACGCCGAACCTCGCGAACGACGTCGAGCCAGTCGTCGCGCAAGTAGGTCTCGCCGCCGGTCAAGGTGAGCTCGAGCACGCCGAGAGCAGCGAGCTGAGCGATGAGATCGAGCCGCTCCTGCCGGCTCAGCTCATCGAGACGCGGCCGCCCCGCGCGCGAGCCACAGTGCAAGCAGGCTTGATCGCACTGCAGGGTGGTTTCCCAAATGACGTAGTTGGGCCGCTCACTGCGGTCGATCGGACGAGCGCTAGGCGCATACGCCACCTCCTTTGCCTGGGCAGCTCTATCGCAACACACAGGAGGCTAAACGACCGTGGTGTCGAGCGGCAGCGGGGGAGCACCGTAGGGGCACATCTTGCAGTTGCGCCTGCGCCTACGCCAATCGTTGGGGTCGTGCGGATTCCAATCCGTGGTGGTCACAACCTGCTTGGTCTTGGTCTTGGTCTTGGTCTTGGTCTTGGTCGCGGTAGTCGCGGTCGTCGCAGTGGTCGCAGTGGTCGCGGTCGTCGCGGTGGTCACGGTCGTCGCGGTCGTCGCGGTCGTCGTGGTGTCACCCTGAGCGCTCGTCGTGACCACCTGCAAGACCGTCGTGTCACCTTGCGCCGTGCTGCTCGTCGTAGGGCTGTTGTTGTTGTTTTGATTCACGTCCTGAGCCGTCGACGCACAAGCGCTCGAGAGCACCGCCGCGCCCGCCAAGATGGCTGCACGCGACAGCCGCGCCCCGACCATAGCCGCCCCCAGATCACTCGAGACCCCATCAGCAGGCGCGCGTTCGGCATCGCAAAACGGGCAGCAAGAAGTGTCGATGCGAACGTGACGACCGCAGCTGTTACAAGGCACTAGCGACATGTCGCCAGCGTAGCATTCTGCTCGATGGCTTGATAGCCGCCGTTCAGAGCGCGCTCCAGTCGATTGGCCCCGACTCGAAACGTGCTGCGAGCCGTTCGAGCACGAGCGACCAAGCGCGATCGAAATAGGCGTAACCCTGCTCCCACTCGCCACCCTCTTGCCAGCCTGTTTGGCAGAGCGCCACCTGGGTTTGGCCGTCCGCTGTCGACTCGAGCGACACGCTGACCTCGGTGTGCTGGCCGCGAATGGTCGGCAGCGAAGGCGGAAAGCTCCAGGTAAACACGAGCCGGCGCGGCGCCTCGATGGCCAAGATGTGGCAACCCTCGCTGCCCTGCTGGCCGGCAGGCTGACTCGCATCGAAGAGCATCTCGTAGGCGCCACCGAGCCGCAGATCGATTTTCGCGTTGGGGGCAAAGAAGCCCCGCACTCCTTCCACACTGGTCCACGCTTGCCAGACGTCGCCTATGGAGGCGGCGACGATGGTCTTCTTGTCGAGGCTTCGGGCTCCAGACGTCATGGCCGGGAGCATAGCCCAATGACAACAGAACCCGGACATGGACGCGGAACCCAGACACGGCCCCGGACACGAACGCCGATCCGGACCCGGCCCCCGAACCCGGACGCGGACGCGGACGCGGACACGGGCCCGGATTCGGACGCGGACACGGACGCCGACGCGGACGCGGACGCGGACGCGGGCGCGGACACGGGCCCGGATTCGGACGCGGACCCCGACGCCCTAATCGCTGGCAAGATAGCCGCGCTCGCGGTCGATTCGATGCAGCAGCTTCTCGCCGCGCTCGAGCCGGCCGATGTTGGCGACGAGCACTTCGACGGCTTTGGCTAGGTAGCCGCGAGCGTGCCCGGCCAAATGCGGGCTGATGATGGTATTGGGCGCGTCCCACAGCGGACTATCGTCCGCCAGGGGCTCTTGCTCGAACACATCCAGGGCCGCGGCGCCCAGATCACCGGCGCGCAGCATCTCGTCGAGCACCTCCTCGTCGACGATGCCGCCTCGAGAAACGTTGATCAGCGTAGCCTCGGCGCGCAGATGGCGCAGCGCTTCGGCACCGAGCAAGCGGTGGGTCTGGTCGGTGCGGGGAAGCGCGACGACCACATAGTCCGACCGACTCAACAGCTCGCCCAGCCGAGCGACGTTGAACAGCTCAGCCACGTGCGCGGGCTTGTCTGATCGATTGCGCAAGCCCAACACGTGCATGCCGAAAGCATCCGCCAGCCGCGCCACCCGCCGACCAACTTGTCCGAGACCGAGGATCCCGACGGTCTTGCCCGAGAGCGTATCGCAAGGAAAGGCCCGCCAGTCCTTGGCTCGCTGGCGACTCAGGATGGTCGGCAAGCTGCGACAGTGTGCCAACATCATCGCCAGCACGTACTCGCTCGTGTGCGCGGCGAATTCGCCGCCCAGACCAGCGAGCTGCACCCGGTCTGGCAAATCCGGCGCAGGCAACACCACATCGGGCCCAGCGCTCAGGATCTGAATCAGGCGCAATCGCCCTGCGCCGGCAAAATGGCCACGGGGAGGACAGATGGCAAAAAGCACCTCGGCCTGAGCGATCCCAGCTGCAAACTCGGCGGGGTCGGTCCAAAGCTCCACCGCGCGCTCGGGCTCCACCGCGCGCCGGACCTCATCACGGATTTTCTCCCCGCCGGGGTGATAGATGTGTATCGGCACTCGAGCAACCATGTCCGCTAGCCTACCGCGTCGGCCCTTTGTCGGGGTGGCCCTCCGTGCTGGGCTGCCAGCCAGCGGCCCTACCCAACCATCGGCCGCCGGATTGAGCGTCGTTCGGGTGCTGGCAGGCTCGATGGCTGCGGCCGCCGGCATGCGTGCCGGCGATGAGCTGCTCGCGGTGGGTGGGCAGCGTCTCGAGCACATGGCCGACATCCATACTGCGGTGCGCGCTGCTTCGGGCGAGCCCACGCTGCGAATGACCTTCCTACGTGGCGAAACCACCATCACCAAAGAGCAACCACGAATCGATTTGCCCGCCGAAGTCATCGAGGGCGGCACCGTCCAATACGACGAGGTGCAGGCCGCAAGCGCACGGCTGCGAACCATCGTCGGCCGGCCCGAGGGAATCGGTGCTGGCCCTTTCCCAGCGGTGCTGTTGTTGCAGGGGATTTCGCTGGCATCCATCGATGGATGGCATGATCCGAGCGCGCCGCTGTGTCAGCTCGCGCAGCAATGGACGGGCGCAGGCTTCGTCACCATGCGGCTCGAGAAGCGCGGCGTGGGCGACAGCGAGGGCGCGCCAGCCGCCGAAACGGACTTCGAGACCGAGGTGGAAGGCTTCCGGGCCGCGCTGCTGGCGTTGAAGAGCTATCCCTTCGTCGATCCGAAACAGCTGTTTGTCTTCGGCCACAGCGTCGGCGGGATGATCGCTCCCTTGCTGGCCCGACAGACTGCGCTGCGTGGCATGATGATTTACGGCAGCTCAGCCTGGCCCTGGCAGCGCTGCATGCTCGCGAGCCTCGAACGTCAGATCCACCTCAGTCAGCACGGTTTGGAAGGGCCGCCCCCAACCAATCCTGAGGCGGAAATGAGCCTCTACCGCCAGCTCTATCAGGCCTTGTTTGCCGGCGGACTGAGCCCAGCGCAAGCCTTCGCACGCAACCCGGCGCTGCGAGCCTGCGACGATCAGCTCTTCGGCCGCTCCCTTCGGTACTTGCGCCAGCTCGACAGCAGCAACGTCGCAAGCGCATGGCGCTACGTCGACTGCCCAGTCTTGGTGATGAAAGGTGATGCAGACTGGATCGTGAGCGATGCTGAGCAGCTGGACATCGTCGGGCTCGTCTCGCCACCCGGCTCGACAACGCTGTGCACCATCAAGCAAGCTGACCACCTACTCAGAACCCATCTGTCAACGTTGGCGAGCTTCAGCAACTACGGCAGCGGGCACTTCGCGCAGTCCGTCGCCGACGAGAGCCTGAGCTGGATGCGCGCCAAAATCGATTGAGCTCGTCGTCCGCCACCGAAGCAACGCGTGAAATCCCAGGGCCGCTCCGTTATGCTGCAGCCTCCCCATGGCGGCGGTCGACAAAGAGACCAAGATCGCGGCGATGATGCTGTCGGCCTTGATGACCACCGGTGACGACCAGCTCGCTGGTTTTCGCAAGAAACGGCTCGGCCGTGGCAGCAAAGTCGATCTGGCGCACCTGCGCCGGGCGCGCGATGTCCTCACCGTGATTGCCAAGCTGGTCAAAGAGGACAACGAAGAGCGATGGGATCTGCTCCAACAGGTCTGGAAATTGCTGCTCGAACAGCAGGCTGATGACGACCGCGACATCGTCGATCCCGAGACGGAAGCGGCGCAGTCCAGCGACGAGCCCTCCCTGTCGGAAGACGGTCCCGCTGACGAAGACAGCAGCGGGCACGTCATCGAGTCACAAGACAGCGACCCACCGAAGCCACCCAAAGTCGGGTCGGCTCCCGTTGCTGGGGAGCTACCGCCAGAAATTGCTGCAAAAATCAACAAGCCATCGCCCTGGGTGGCGCCCGCGCGCGCCCTTGCTGCGCGCGGGGGTGCGGGCGGCCCGCCGCTCAGCAGCGGCTCACCTCCTTCGCTCGCCCAGGGGCCCGCATCGTTGGGCAGTGGTCCCGCATCGTTGGGCAGTGGCCCCATCTCTCTTGGAGGCGCCACAGCGGCGCTGGGCAGTCCCTCAGCGGCGCTTGGCACCTCCACAGCGGCGCTCGGTAGTGCGCCAGAAGCGCTGGGCAGTGCTCCAGTCGCCGTGGGCAGTACTCCAGTCGCCAGTGCTCCAGTCGCCGTGGGCAGTGCTCCTCCGGCGGCAGGCAGCGGCCCAGGCGATCAAACAGCCTCACGAGGAAGCCACCCACCTTTGCCAATTGGCGAGGCGAGCCACGTCCGAGTCGACCAGGCACCCTCACCACATCCTCCGGTATCGGCAGCCGCTCCGCTCAGCCCATCGAGCCCGATCACATTGGACGATGGTGACGTCGTTTCTACGACGGGCCCGGCGATTGCCGCCACCCGATCCGTGCTGCCCTTCGATGAGGACAAGACGCAACAGCACAAGTCGGCAACGGAGACGACTGCCCCGTTCGACAACAAGGCGCTGACCGCGATGCCGGTGGAGCGCTACGCAGCCCTGTGCGCATTGTGCGGCGTATTTCCCGAGCGCCTCACCGAGACCCACGCCCGTTTCGGCATCGAGGACAACGATACGCGCCAAAAGCTCGACGCCTTATGGCACGGCCGGTTTTCCAAGAACACCAGCCTACACCAGCTCTGGGGCGTGCTCTTCGCACAGTTCAGGCAGTGGTTGACCCTCTATGGCCGCGAATCCGCCTGACGCACGAGACGCCGAAATGCAAGCTGAAGAGCACGATTGCCGCGCCGTGAAATAGCTTCGATGTGCTATCGTCAGCGTCTGACGAACGATTAGGCCGGTGCGTCTCCAGACTGAGGGGGTTTGGCGACGACAGACGGCCACCTCGACTGCCCAACTCCAACCCCCTTGACCAGCCACCCAAACGGCATCCCATTCACTGGCTCGATCCGAGTATAGTACTCGGCCCAGCTGGCTAGCTTCGGCCAGCCACGACAGACGCTGGCGACACCTCGAAAGGCGACCATGAGCGAGAACATCTTCACGCTGAGCTCCGATGATCTCCCCGACGACACCCATGTAGTGGGCTTCAAGGGAAAAGAAGGCCTGTCTGAGATCTACGGCTTCGAGATCGGCTTGCTGACCTCGGACACCTCGTTTGCCCAAGACGACGCGGTGATGAGCCCGGCTACGCTGACCTTCAATTTGGGCGAAGATGCCGACCCGTATGTATTTCACGGCATGCTCGCTGCGGTCGAATTGCTCCACACCTTCGACGACAGCTCGCTGTTTCGCGCCTTGTTGGTGCCCAAGCTCTTCCAGCTCAAGCTGACCCGACACAGCAACGTCTGGGTGGACATGAAGATCCCGGACATCATCAAGGAGGTGCTGGAGTGGAGCGGCCTCGGTTCTGACGAATTCGAGCTACGCCTCGACGGCAGCTACGAGCCCATGGAGTTCGTCGCCCAGTACAAGGAGAGCAACTACGCCTTCATCTCCCGCTGGATGGAGCGCGAGGGGATGTTCTTCTTCTTCGAGCAAGGCGACAGCAAGGAGAAGCTGGTCATCGTCGACGGCAAGTCCCACGACGACGGCAGCGCCACCGCGGTCCGTTACTCGCCGCTATCGGAAGGCGACCACATGGCCATCGAGGCCTTCGAGTCGTTCCGCTGCAAAACCAATGCGATGCCGGCAAGCGTCGAAATGCTCGACTACGACTATCTCAACCCCAGCCTCGAAGTGAAGGGCGAGTCGCCGGTGTTCTCCGACGGCGTTGGCGAGATCAGCATGTTCGGCGACAATTTCCTCACTCCGAGTGAGGGCAAGCGCCTGGCTAAGATCCGCGCCGAGGAGTTCTTGGCGCGTCAGAAAGAGATCAACGCCCGCGGCCGCGTCTTTCACCTGCGCTCGGGTTATGCCTTCAAGCTCGAAGAGCACCCTGCATCGACGCTCAACGACAAGACCTACCTGGCCACCCACATCAGCCACTACGGCAACCAATCCGCCGACTCGCCTCAAATACGCCAGCTGCTCGGGCTCGATCTGGATCAGGAATACATCTGTGACGTCAAAGCCATCTTCAGTGATGTCCAGTACCGCTCACCTGACCGCTTCCCCTGGCCCCGCATCGAGGGTTACGAGTGCGCCACCGTCTGCGGCGAGGCCGACAGCAAGTTCGCCCAGATCGACGAGCACGGCCGCTATCGCGTGCGCGTCTTCTTCGACGAGAGCGATCTCGGCGACGGCAAAGCATCGGCGTGGGTGCGCATGCAGCAGCCTTACGGCGGCGGCCACGAAGGCTCCCACTTCCCCTTGGTCAAAGGCACCGAGGTCCTGCTCTATTTCATGGGCGGCGATCCCGATCGCCCGGTCATCGCCGGTGCCGCGCCCAATGCCCAGAAGCCCAGCAACGTCACGGTCAACAACCACACCCAGTGGATCATCACGACCATCGAGGACAACCGCATCTGGATCGAAGACAACAGCGGCCAGATGTTCATGTACTTCTACTGCCCCATCGAGACGACCTACATCCACATGGGTGTGGAGCTCGAGGGCTTCAACCTGATCATCAACACCGAGGGCCACGCCCACTTCCACATCGGCGGCGATCAGGTCATCGACGTCGATCTGACGCTCATCGAGACGGTCGAGCTCGACGTCACCTTCAACTACAACCTCAATTGGCTCGTCAACGTAGTCGTCGACACCAACATCGAAATCGGCAACGAGCTCAACATCCACGTCTGCGCCGACGTCAACTACAACTTCGACGCCAATTGGACCTGCGTCATCCTGGTCGACACCGACATCGACATCGGCGGCGTGTGGGTCACCCACGTCAGCGGCAACGTCGACTTCACCTTCGACACCGACTGGAACATCACCATCGGCGCGGCGGTCACCTGGATCACGAGTGGTGACATCACGATTATCGGCACTTCGAATCGTCTCACTTTGCTCACCGGCGACGAAACCAACATCTTCATCGGTGCGGAGACCAACCTCTCCCTATCGGGTCAGACCAATCTCATTGTCGGCGATCGCGTGACAACCATCACAGGTACTGACACCACGACCGTATTGTCCCCCAAGAGCTGGTTCACGGTAGGCAATGAGGCCAAAGGAGTCCTGGGGAATTTCTTCGACATGACCCTCGGGAACAAGTTGGAGATCAAGGTCGGCAATTTCATCGAGCTCGCTCTCGCCAACAAGCTCGGCCTGCATGTGGGCGGCGAAATCGCGATCGCCGCGGCCCTCAAGCTGGAGCTCACCGCCGGGGCTAGGATTACAATGGATGGGAGTATTCGTGTCGCTGTCGACGCTGGACTCGAATTGGACAACGTTGCTTCATTGAGGCTGGCCATTCAAGCGATTGCCATCCACTTATGATGTCCGGCTATCCGGGGCTGGCTCCTCCCAGGGCGATGAACCGTACGAGAACTTCTGACTAGAGCACTTCGATGAAGACGATTAAACCACTGAAACTCAGTGTCCTGCACCGGACCATCGAAAACGACGGTAAGTGTTTTTTCGTTCCGACAATCCTCGTCTGTTTCCCCTTCGAGGCACCTGATGTCGGCCTGCAAGAAGTCAACCTCTGGAAACTCGTCGCCGACGAGCTCGGTGGCGAGCAAGCGCTCGATGAGTGCAATTACAAGAAGCAAGGCGAGGTGCTCATAACCGGCAGAGCGTATCCGCCGGGCGAGGAACCGCAATCTGCTTGCGCAGTTCGCCTGCAAATCGGCAACATCGACAAGCAGGTCTATGTCGTGGGGGATCGCGAGTGGCGCAATGGTGTGCCAACCGATCCAACACCGTTTCACGAAATGTCACTTGGCTGGGCGAACGCGTTCGGAGGAGAGGGCTTCGACAAGAACCCTCTGGGCAAAGGCGCCAGCAAGATCGTCGATGACGATACCGGCAAGAAACACCATCCGCTCCCCAACGTCGAAGACCCCAAGAAGCTCGTAACTTCACCAGGGCAGCGGCCTGATCCGGTGGGCTTCGGCGCCATCGACCTGACTTGGCCCCAGCGCATGAAGAAGGCGGGCACCTACGACAAGAAGTGGCTCGAGGAGCGTTATCCTGGCTACCCCGAAGATCTCGACTGGACCTTCTTCAACGTCGCGCCGCCGGACCAATGGATTGAAGGGTACTTCGAAGGGGGCGAGTCCTTCGTCCTCGAGAACATGCACCCCACCGAGCGCCGCCTCGAGTCGCGCTTGCCTTCCTTGCGCGCGCGCTGTTTCATCACCCGCGACAGCGAAGAGGCTGAGGCTGAGGACGAGTTTCGCGAGGTGAACATGCGCCTCGATACATTGCACCTGTTCCCTCACCACAAGCGCGGCATCGTCGTGTTCCGAGGCCTCACCGAAGTCAGCGAGGATGATGCCGCAGACATCAAGCAGCTCGTGGCAGCCTGCGAGCGTCCGGGCGAGCCACGCCCGAGCTCGCACTACAAGCGGGTACTCGCACAGCGGATGGACAAGGAAAAGGGCGGGCTGTACGCCCTACGAGATAGCGATCTCTTTCCCAAGCGCGATCCAAACGCGCCGCGCTTCGACGACGAAACGCTTGGCGACACTGAGGAGCTGCTCAAGCTTGACAACCTGGTCAACGAAAACATGCGCCGGAAGCGCGAACAGCAACTCGAAGAGGCCCGCGAGATGCTACGCGCCCATGGGATCAACCCAGACGAGCACGTCCCCAAGGAGCTGCCGCCGCCCGAAGAGCCTCCCGACACCGAAGATCTCGTGGAGTACGTGGAGGAGCAGGAAAAACTCGCCGAACGGGCACAAGCTGATGCCAAGAAGAAACAAGAAGAGGCGATGGCCTCGCTTCGTCAGCAGTGCGAGCAGACCGGCGTCGATCTCGACAAGCTCATCGCCGACAAGAAAGCCGATCAAGCGGGGCCGCCCAAGTTCAGCGCCCAAGAAGAGCTGCAAAAGATCGCTGACCAGGTCCAGCTCGGCCGCAACGCCGGGATGCCAATGGAACAAGCCGAGGCTCGCTTGGCCGATCCCGATTTTGAGCAAAAGCTCGAGGACGCGGAGAAGAGACTCTTCGAGGTCTATCGCAAGTACGGTCAGCATTTCGACCCAGCGGCTCGTCTCGACGGCGACGAGGCAGCCAGCGTTCGCGCCGAGGTAGTACGCGCGCTCGCAGCCAACGAGAGCCTTGCCGGCAAGGACTTGACCGGCGCCGATCTGAGCGGCCTCGATCTGAGCAACGCTGATCTTGCAGGCGCTTTTCTCGAGGCCGCCAACCTATCCAACACCAACTTGAGCGAGGCGAACCTCGCAGACGCGGTGCTGGTGAGGGCCGACCTGACCGGAGCCAAGCTCACCGCGGCGAAGGTGGCGGCTGCGAATTTTGGCGGCGCAACGCTTCACGGCACGGACCTTTCGGGCGGGCTCGACTTGAGCGATGCTGTGTTCGCGCAAGCCGAGCTCATCGGGACAGACCTTCGCGGCGCGAATCTCGACAAGGCCGACTTCATGGACGCCAGGCTGCACGACTGCAACCTGTCGGGCGTTCGCGCCAAACAGCTCTTGTTCATCAGCAGTGAGAAGGACCAGGGACTCGATCTGTCGAGCCTGAACATGAGCGGCAGCGAGCTACACGAGTGCATCTTCACCTACAGCAACCTCGAGAATGTCGACCTTTCTGGCGCGAGCTTTTGCGGCTCGGTTCTCTTCGCGAGCAGTGCCGCGGGCGCCAACTTCGACGGTGCGGATTGCTCGAATCTGCGCGTGGTCTATGAGTCGTCGATGGCCGGCGCGACCTTTCGAAAGACCAAGCTCGAAGGAGCCAACCTGCGCTCCAGCAACCTGAAGGGCTGCGATTTTTCTGGTGCTGAAATGACCGGTGCGGACTTGAGCGAGTCAGACCTCGAGGACGCGATTTTCTACCAGGCAGTAGCGCCCAAATCTCTGATGATGAAGGCCAACCTGAAGAACGCGAATCTAACGAGCGCGAATCTGATGGAGGCCATACTTCAAAAGGCAAACATCGACGGCGCAAACTTCCAAGGCGCGAATTTGTTTCGCGTCGACTTTGCCAAGGTCAAAGGCAACCGCACGACGAACTTCGAGGACGCCAACATGAAGCACATCCGCTTTGTGGACCGAAACGATGAGTAGAGCAACGGCGCAACAATGAACAAAGCAGAGCTAGAGCAACAAGTTCACGTCGGCGAGCTCATCGCGAACGAGAACCTCTCCGATCTCGATCTATCCGGAGCAAAGCTCGGGGGCGGCATCTTCGAGAAGTGCAATTTCCGCGGGGCCAACCTCACCGGCGCGAACTTGCAGGAATCAACGCTGAACGAATGCAACCTGCCGGATGCGAAGCTCGACGGCAGCACGCTGCGCCACACCACGTTCGTCAAATGCTGCTTCATGGACACGAGCTTCGTCGGCGCCAACATGACCGGCGCCAAGCTACTCGAGTGTGATTGCTCAGGGGCGGACTTCAGCAACATCAACTTGGTCGTCGGCGCGATAGCCAACTCAGAGATGGACCGCGCCAAGTTCGTTCGTGCCAACTTTGATCGTACCGCCCTTGCCGATCTGACATCGACGACTGACCTCGACTTCTCGGGCGCTAGCTTCAGGCAGACGGTGCTGATGAAGGCGGACTTGACGACAGCCAAGTTCGATGGCGCCACTTTCGAGCTAGCTGTTTTCCTAGAGAGCGATTTTTCGGGCCTGAGCTTCGCGGGCGTGGACTTGACGCTCACGCAATTCTCCAAAGCCAAGCTCGTCGACTGTGATTTCAGCGGCGCGACGGTGCAACAATGCAACTTCCACGAGGCCGACCTCAGCGGCGCCAAGTTTGACAACGCCAAGGGCAAGCATGTCTTGTTCATCAACGCGAAGCTGCTACGCACCAGTTTCGCAGGTGCATACCTGTACGGATCGATTTTCGAGAAGTGCGAGATGGAATCAGCCGATTGCCGCAAGGCCGACTTGCAGCAGTGCATCTTCCAGCACGCCAAGGCTACGGGCTCGTTGTTCGGCGACGCTGATCTGACCTACGCCGATTTCTCCCATGCAGACATTTCGGCGAGCGATTTCTCAGGTGCGACACTCTTCCGCGCCAAATTCCATCAGACGACTGAAGATGGAACCATCTTCACCAGTCGCCTGAGCGCCTTGGGCGACGACGAAGAGCTCGCTGAGGCAGAGAACTTCGTTCCCAGATACTGAGCATTCCCCGCTATTGATCCCCGACGACCACAAGGACGGTCCTATGAACAACCTAGCTCGCAACCTCAATTCCGATGACGTCGTTCAAGAGGTCGGCACGATCAGCTGTGTCGAGCCGGGACGTTTGACCGTACGAACCTGTTCTGGCGACTACAGCGCCAAGCGGGCCACCAGCTGCTTGCTCAAGCCGATGATCGACGACATGGTGCTGGTCGCTACCTTGCCGCAGGGGCGCTGCTATGTGCTCGCTGTCTTGGAGCGAGAAGACGCGGCCGCTGAGATTTGCGTCGAAGGTGATTTGAGCCTCAACCTGCCCAATGGGAAGCTGACGATGTCGGCACAGGAGGGCATCGACATGATCAGCCGGGACCAAATCGATCTGGCCACTCAACGCTTCAGCCTCAACGCGCTCGAGGGAAACATCGTCTTCCAGAAGCTCAGCTATCTCGGTCGCTTCTTGCAGAGCGAGGTCGACAAGGTGAAGAGCTTTGCGACAACGGTCGACTCTGTGTTCGAGCGGCTCAGCCAACGTGTCAAGCGCTCCTATCGCACAGTGGAAGACTTCGACCAGCTGCGGGCTGAGCGGGTTGACTACCGCGCAAAGAAGACCATGAACCTGCACGGGCAAAACACCATCATGACCGCCAAAGAGCTCGTCAAGCTCGACGCCGAGCAGATTCACGTAGGCTGAGGAGAAGCACGATGTTCGCCAACTCACAAATGATGGGCATGGACATGGGCTTCCCCGATGTCTGCCTCACGCCTGCCCCTCCCGCGCCGGCGCCCATTCCGATTCCCTATCCCAACATCGGCCTCGGCCCCACCGCGCTCGGCTTCTACCCGAAGGTTCTCTGGATGGCGACACCGGCGCACAACATGGCCACAACAGTGCCGCTGACCAATGGTGACAACGCCGGTGTTTGCATGGGCGTCGCTTCAGGCATGGTCATGGGGCCCGACCGCCATCTGACCGCCTCGTTCACGACTCTGGTGGGCGGCATGCCTGCCACCAGAATGACCAGCGTGGCCCTGCAAAACAGCACCAACTGCCCCGGCATGCGCATCGTGCCCAGTCAGCCCAAAGTCCTCTTGCTCGCACCTTGACCCCCGAGAAACGGAAGCCAGTCATGTCAAAAGTCCTTCAACTCGATGAGTCGAACTTCGAACAGGAAGTGCTCGCCCATCCGGGCCAGATCCTGGTGAGCTTCTCCAGCCAGTCCGCCGCCGGCGACGCGGTTGTCGCGCCCATGTTGGAGCAAGTTGCGGCCAAAGCAGGTGGTTTCATCAAGGTCGGCAAAGTCGACATCGACGCCTCTCCGGCCCTGGCGGAGCGTTACAAGATAACCAGTCCGCCCAAGCTGGTCATGTTCGCCGCTGGCAAAGCTGGTCCCGCTGACGGGGTCGCCGAAGGCAGCTGAGCACCGACGTTCACTGCTAGCCGCGGATTGCTTGACAGAGGCCACCCCGGGGCACCACCATCGCGCCGGTGTTCTTGGGGCTTGGCGCTGCGCTGCGGATCGTTGCCGATGCTGCGATCTACAGGGTTCGCAAGCGCGAAGGGGGCAACCTCGTCACCAGCATGTCGCTGGCCTTCGCGCTGGCCTTGCCGCTCGGGGACATCGGCTACCGGCTCGGCTTCGGGGTGCTGCTCAATCTGTTCGTCTATCTGCTGAACGACTGCTTCGACGTACAGCTCGACATGGCCGCGCCGGGGCGCGACAGCGAGCGCACGCGTTTCTTGTACGACCATGTTGCTGCAGGCTGGGCCAGCGTAGGGGTGCTCGGGGTCGCTCTGGCCTTGATGGGTTGGCTGCACTCGAGCGGCTTGCTCATCGCTTTCGTCGCCAACGCGCTGCTCATCGCCGCTTACTCGCGACAGCTCAAGCGCTGGCCGGTCATCGACGTGGTGGCCATGTTGGGCTGGGGCGTGGCCATGGGCCTGGTGGGCTTTCCCATCGACTCGGTCGATGGCTGGGTCTTCGCTGGATTGCTCGCCATCCTCTGTGGCGCCACCGAGGCCGTTCAGGTGATGCGCGATGCCGACTCGGATCGTGAGGCTGGCCTGCGAACGACGGCGGTGGTTTTTGGCACCCAGCGCACCGCTTGGATCGCCCGAGGGCTCATCTTCGCCGCCGGCCTGTACAGCTGTTTGCTGATCCATCGATTCGTCGGGCTAGCCTTCTGGGTAGCGTTATTCGTCCCGCTAGATCGCAAGGACGTGTCCCGCTCTTGGGACCAGCTGCGGCTGGTGTTTGGTCCGAGCTGGCTAGCGCTGCTAGCCTTCTACCGCTTTGGAGGCGGGTTTTCCGGACTGCTGAGAACATGGACAGGATGAGGCGATGACGAGGGGGCCGGCACGACGCTACGCCGTCGCTGCAGCACTCGCCGCCGTGTTGGCGTTGCACTTGGCGCTGGTGATGCACTTCGTACCGCCGGCGCTGGTGCTGGGCGACGAGCCCATCGCCGGCTTGGATCTCGATACCCACTACCGGCAAACCCTGCGCGCCGTAGAGGCCTACCGCAGCTCAGGACGGGTCTGGTCCTATGACCCCCACTCACTCGCTGGCCAAACCTCCGGGGCCATCTTCGACGCCAACAACAAGCTCATCGAGCTGGTGGCCATCAGTCTCGACAAGATGGGCGTGCCGCCCCACCGATCCTTCAACCTGTTCTTGCTACTGGCACATCTACTGGTGCCCTTGGTGGTCTTTGCCTCGGCCCGGCTATTCATGCTCGCCCCACCTGCTGCGGTGGGCGCGGCGCTGCTTGCTTCACTGATTTGGTACTTCGATGCGCTGAGCCACTGGTGCTTCTACGTCGGCATGATCAGCTGGGGCTCAGCGTCGTATCTGGCCATGTTGCCGATCGGCTTGTTCTACCGCTGGGTGCGCAAGCGCAACACCTGGCTGCTGGTCGCCCTGTTTCCACTCATGGCGCTGCTGCACCACCTGCACGCCTACATCTTCTTCGTGTTGCTCGTGCCCATGACGCTGATGTATTGGCGCGCTCGCTCAACCTTGAGCGGCAGAGAACACGCCACGGTCTGGGCGCTGGTGCTGACGGTGATCGTGGCTAACGCCTGGTGGGTGATGGTGGCGGTCAAGCTCTGGCACTACATCCTCGACTCCGGCTACTACCTCGACGCCTCGCCTGCGTTCTTGCTCTACGACTACTTGGGTCTACTCAAGGAGCCCGACATCCACGGCGTCATCGCCGTACGCAGCTCCTTCCGTTTTTTGGCCTTCGGAGCAGCTGCCTTGGGTCTGCTAGCGTGGCGACGCGGCGGCGACGATCGCTTCGGGGTGCTGGCCAGCGCGCTAGGGGCCACCCTCTTGATTGGCTACTTCGGCCGCTGGATAGCGCCGCTGCGACAGCTGCAACCCTACCGCTTCGTGTTGCCGGCCATCTATCTGGCCATCTTGCCCGCCAGCGCTTGGCTCGCCTCGACCCTGAAAACCCTACGGCTGAGGCGGCCTGCCGCCCCAGTGGCTGGCCTGCTCGTGCTGCTGAGCTTCGTCGCGCTACCCAGGATGGTGCGAGACGTTTTGTATTTCTTGCCTGGATGGGTACCGCGGCCCACTCGTTTTCTGCCCGCGCCGCCGCCCAACATCAACAGCGCGCCCGGCTTCGGCTCCATATGGTGGCCCCAGCCGTTCGACTTTCGCCACCATCGCCTGATCGGCTCGGACCGCTTCGCCATCGAGATGGTGCGCAAGCTCGACGACGGCCGCGGGCGCTGGCTGGTGGAGTGGTGGGAGCACGGCGAGCGACTCGCCTGGGCCACCAAGGCTCAAATCCTGGGCGGATTCCGCGAAATCAACCTGGCCCACAGCGACGCCAATCTTCTGCGCAAGCACCCCGACGGCAGCCCGCCCGGCGAAGACGGCCTGCGCGCTTATTTCGAACGCTACAACGTCCAATGGGTAATTGTCGCCAACCCGCTGCCGAAGCTCGAAGAGCGCCGCGATCTGCTCACACCGGTGAGCAATCTGTTCAACCAGCGCATCTACCGCACCAACATCACGCCCAGCTGGTTCGTCGGCGGGGGCCCCGGGACCGTGAAGGCCCAAGTAGACAAGCTCACCATCGTCGGCTCCAAGGGAGGCGATTTGGTGCTCAAGTACCACTACCTCGAAACGCTACAGTGCCGCCCAGGTTGCACCTTGTACAAGGCGCCGGTCGAAGGCGATCGGGTCGGCTTCATCGGCGTACGCGGCGCGCCGCCTGACTTCGAGATCATCAATCCGTGAGATAATCGTCGCGATGAACGCCGCCAGGCTCCCCGCTGCCCTGCTCTTTGCGGCTTTTCTGCTGCTCGGCGCCTGCGGCGACGACCGCGCGGCGGCGCTGGGTCCTGGCTCTTCCTCTTCGAGCGGGCAAGCCGGCTCGCCCGATTGCGGCCCTGCAAGTGGGCCCATCAACCTCGAGACTGACGGTGAGACGATCTACGGCACGCTGCAATTGCCAGATGGCTGCGGCCCCTTCCCCACCGTTCTGATTCATGCCGGCTCGGGGCCAACCACGCGCGACGGCAACTCCTGGGGCAGCCCGGCCAAGACCGACAGCCTCAAGCTACTCGCCGAAGGACTTGCAACGCGCGGCGTGGCCTCCGTTCGCTATGACAAGCGCGGAATCGCAGCAAGCCAAGCGGCGGGCCCCGACAAGGAAGAAGACTACTTCATCGAGATGTTGGTCACCGATCTGAGCGACTGGCTCAGCTTGATGCGCGCTGACAAACGCTTCGGCCGCATCACCATAGTGGGCCATAGCGAGGGCTCGCTCATCGGCATCCTCGCAGCCCAAGCGACACCCCCCGACGCGTTCTCTTCACTGGCAGGACTGGGCCGCCCCGCGGGCGAGGTCCTCATCGAACAGCTGACTCCACAACTGAGCCCCACCCAGCTCGCCGAAGCCAAGGCCATCATCGCCGAGCTCGAAATGGGCAACACCGTCGACAACGTCTCCGACGAGCTCAACGTCATCTTCCGCCCCAGCGTGCAGCCTTATCTCATCAGCTGGCTCAAGTACGATCCGGCCGCCGAGCTCGCAAAGCTCACGATGGACCTGCAAGTCATCCAAGGCACGACGGACATCCAAGTCAAAGTACTGGACGCCGAGCTGCTTGCCGCCGCCAACAAGTCCGCCGAGCTGGTCATCATCGACAACATGAGCCACACCCTCAAAGAGGCCAGCCTCGACCCAGTCGAGCAGAACAAGGCCTACTCCGACCCAACCCTGCCGGTCATGCCCGAGCTATTCGACGCGCTCACACCTGTGGCCCAAGGCGACTAGCCCCAATTGCGCTGCAGCTCGCGTTCTCCTCGCGTGCCACAACGAAGCAGTCATCTTGGTAACTGCGACCGCGGTGGCGCGAGCGCACAGCCCCGCGCATCGGCTGACGGGTCGAGGCGCGGCGGGCTCTAGACGTGAAGGCTCATCGCGCGACACGCATCATGTGAGCAAACCCGCGCCGGAGCGCCCAGCTGAGAGTAGACTGTCTGTATGGCGCGCGCCCATCACTACCAGTTGGCCCACTATGCGTTTCGAGGCTTTTGCGAAAGCAGCCCGCTTGGCTTCTTTGGGATCATGGCTTCGGAAGACCGTGACGACTTCGTCCAGAGGATTTGGTCACGGGTCTGCGAAAACTGCGACCAGCGTGAGACGGCGGACTTCGGCATCGAAGAACTGTCAATCCTGACCACCCGTATCGCCGACATGCCCGCCATCGTCATCGAAATGCCCGAGGCGGTCCAGGTTACCGAAGCGATCTTCATCGCCATCGTGTTGACGACCAAGCACGCCGATGGCCCGTCGGAGAAGGAAGCAACATTCCGCTACTTCACCCTCGAGGTGGGACAAACCTTCGACGGCAACGACCGAACCGTGCTGTGCGAGTGGCGCGGCGAGACTCACGCCAACATGGGCGACGGCCCCGAGGCCACGTTGCGAGAGTTCGTGGAGACCGTGGAAGCAAAGGTGGCTACCAAGCACTGACCCCGACAGCTACGGCACCGTTCGTGCTTTGCTTGGCGCGGCCTCGATAGCGGCTCGCGAGGTCAAGAGCATCAGCAGCGCAATAGCGTAAATGCCGCCGCCGATGGCGAGTGTCGTCGCAAAGCCGAGGTGCATGACGAGCAAGGTTGCGAAGGCGGCGCCAAACACAGAGGCTCCACCATTGAGCGACCACATCCAGGGCGTAAGCCTAGAGGCGTCGCCAAGCAAGCGCAGCCCACTCGGAAACGGCATACCAAGTAGCAATCCGAACGGTGCGGTCGCTGCCACCGTTAGCGCGCAACGAATGATCACATGACTACCAACCGTTGCTTCGGTGATCGCCGGCAGCGTGAAATAGCCCGCAGCTGCCAACACCACGACCGCGCCAAGCACGCGGCGCAGGTGCAACTGAATTTCTGCATCCGGCCATCTCCCAGCCAGCGCGCTGCCGAGCCCCGTAAAAAGCAGTATCGATGTCAACGAAACGCCGAGGCCGAGCAGTGGATGACCGAGGTAGTAACCGAAGAGCTGGATCAGGGCTATCTCGAGGGTGATGAAACCCGCGCCAAGCGCGAGGAAGTAGCCCACGAGTGTTCCCGTGCCTTTGAAGTCAGCTAGCGCCACTCTGCGCGCGACGAGGAGGGGCAAGAACATGAAGAGCAATACGGCAACACTGCTAATCACCAGCAACTTGATGATGATGAACAACCCATTGCCGTAAAGGGAGCCACTATGCCAACTCGACAGCGCACCCCAGCCGTCGCGAAGACGATTTTGATAGAAGAAGAATGGCCGATCGTCATCGACGGGCGTTAGATCGAGCGGGTAGCGCGCAAAGAAAGTCTCCAGGTCGCTGGATGTGAGTAGCTCACGGATCACAGCAATCGCAGGCAACAGGGGATGGTCGGCGATGTCCAGGCCGGGAATGTACAGGGCATGAAAACCGAGCTTCTTGACTAGTGCATCGAGGCGCTGCGATTGAGCCGGCGTGAATCCCGACGGCTGGACCAACACCGACCCCAAGATCCCTGAGCCGACGACTGCTATCTTGTCGTCGACCTTGCCGATCCCCATTTCCCGCAGGGCTTGCGAGTAGACCGAAACGAGACGATTGAGCCCCTCCAGATTGGGGATGTTGCCCCAGGTGCAGGTCGCCACGCCGCCCTTCTTCAAGTGCTGGAGGAATTCACGGGCGGCTCCGACGGTGTAGAGGGAGTTCTCTGTGAGCGCATACGCGCCGGCCGCAGAGGCCGCAGACGTATCGACCATGGACAGCTGCAAGATGTCATACTTGCGCTGATCATGGCGA
Source organism: uncultured Polyangiaceae bacterium (assembly GCA_964599485.1). Classification (GTDB taxonomy): domain Bacteria; phylum Myxococcota_A; class Polyangia; order Polyangiales; family Polyangiaceae; genus JAPYTK01. The sequence continues at coordinate 2,351 of CAZRGL010000040.1, read as the reverse complement.
AGCACGGTTCGCCCTTCTCCCACCTCGAGCTCGACACGGGGATGGCGATAGAGGTCACCGGTGTACTGGCGAAACGCGTCCTTGACCACCGACTCAGCGATGATGGGATTGAGCTCGATGGCTCGTACTTTTTGGGCTCCCGAGGCTAGCGCAGCCAACACGTCCTTGCCGCCTCCGCTACCGATCACGAGCACGGACGGCGCGCCAGGACGGTACTGGTAGGCGACCGATGAAATATCGTCCAGCAGCACTCTGACGCTATCCAACTTGCTGCCATCGAACTTCACCAACGGAGTGAACGCGTCGCCATCGATTCTCACACCGAGGGCTGCAACCGGCGGATGTTTGCTGAGTGGAGAAACTGACCATCCGCGCCAGACTCCACCAGGCAGCGGCGCAACTGTGACTTGTGAAAACGCGTTCCAAGCCTCGAATAGCGGCGCCACTTCACGCGAGCGAGATATGCGGATGCGAACCCAATCCGTCGACTGATTGACCACCACGCTCACGATGACTGCGAGCCCGAGGAGTGCCGCGGCGATCGTCCGCTTCAAGACGATCGCTGCAATGACCGGCAGTACGCTGATTGCAAGCGCCGCGGAGGGCCCTGGGAGAACCGCGAGGACAGCGATCACGACCACGCAGCCAATGGCCGAGCCAATTAGGTCAAATGCGTAGATGCGATTGACGCTCTGAGGCCAATGCGACAGCGCCAGGGTAATCGCCACGCCACCGACCACGAACGGCAACGTGGTGAGCAGGAATATCAGCGAGAGGTAGGCGAACATCCCCGTGCTGAAATCCATCCGGATGGGCAGCACGCAGAGCACAATCACGACCAGCCAGATCACGGGCGCGAGCAGCAAGGCGGCTTTGCAGATGTGCTCCTTCGCTCTGTCGCGCGTAAACCGATTGGGCATCAGGTAGACGAGCACGCCCGCTACGCCGAAGCCGAAGAGGCCAACGGAAATGGCGAGAAACGCAAAGTGGTTCCAAAGGATGACGGAGAATATCCTCGTGACCACGAGCTCGAATGCCAACAGCGACATTGCAATCAGCAGCACCGCCCAGGCGATCTGACGTGCTTCGGTTGTCTCGCTCATGGCGCGCAGAGTTTGAACGGTACGAAGTCGTCGACGCAAGACGAACCCACTGGGCAATCCTCGTCCGTATGGCAGAAAGTGCTGACACCCTCACCTGGGCCACAGCGCAAATGGATGCTGCCGATCGCTGCGCCCCAGGGGACGCAATGGAGACCGTCCGGGCAGTCCTCAGGGCCATCACATTGCGCCTCGACCCAGTGGTAAGGCGTATCGATGCAGCGGTCCCAAGAGGCCTCTAGAGCGTTGCCATCGCGAGGCAGGCAGAACGAGTCCTCCCACTCGACTCCGCAGCGAAAGCAGGTTTCTTCGGGGACGCTGCAGATGAGCTCAGCTCCACACTGGACGCCCCCATAGTCCGGCGCGTCGTCCCCGAGGACTGCTGAAGCGCCGGGTTTCAGCTCGGAACGCGCCCCACAACCGACCCATCCACCGAGGCTCAACGCCAGTGCGCACAGCGCGACAGCATAATTGGGTTGGACGGGGAGCACTGCCGCACGGTGGGCGCGACCTTGCTCACTGTCAAACTCGGCTCGCTCGTGGTGACTGCTTTGCCCCGCAAGGTGCCTGCCGGCGCCCGCACCCTCTCTAGCCAGGCCCGCGCTGCTGGCACGGCTGCTCGCCCCACAAACCTCATGATATCCGCCACTTGAAGACAGAGACAGCGAGCCTCGAAGGCGGCACGCCCGTTGCACCGAGCGTTCTGTTGTCAAACGCACCCCGCATCAGCGAGGGAAAGGAGTACGACTTGTATAATTACATCGCGGACAGCCGACCATTCCGAGACACCTACCGGCGCAACCTGGCGTCCCAAGGGCGGATGAGCGTCGCCAAGGCCGAACAGATTGAAGCGCTGAGCCCCGCCGACCGAGCCACCATCGCCCTAGCGAACGAAAATTTCATTCGGGTGCTTCCACTCATGCAGCATCGCCATCCCATCAGCGACGGCGACTGCTGGCATGGAGTCTGCTGGACCAACAGCAGCAACAACAAGCAGGTGCTCTTCGCCTTCAGAGAGCTGACCCATTCGCTCAGCGGCTCGGCAACGGTGGTGGACATCAGCGAGGGGCCCGGCAAAGAGGTGGTGTTCGAGGCAGTGGGCTGCTTCGTAGCCAAACCGATGCGCACGTACGTCATCACGACAGGCTGAGCGAATCATCCGTGCTGCATGCGCAGCGTTGCCGACCATGTCATTGTTGCCGACCATGTCATTGTTGCCGACCATGTCATTGTTGCCGACCATGTCATTGT
>CAZRGL010000039.1:18100-33751 GCA_964599485.1 uncultured Polyangiaceae bacterium | reverse complement strand
GCCAGCGGAGCCGCTCTTGTCGCCAGCGGAGCCGCTCTTGTCGCCAGCGGAGCCGCTCTTGTCGCCAGCGGAGCCGCTCTTGTCGCCAGCGGAGCCGCTCTTGTCGCCAGCGGAGCCGCTCTTGTCGCCAGCGGAGCCGGCAGTGCCAACGGAGTCAGCATCTTTGGGGGGGTGCTCTACGCTTTCGCGAATATCGTCCAACTCATCGAGCATTGAGGCGCGCTTGTCCCGAAGTGCCCGCAGCAACCGTTGGGTCTTCGTTGGCTCGACATCTGCGAAGCCGAGTACATCGGTAGCAAGGTCGGCAGCGGCGGCGATTGGGTGCCCTGTCGTGCCCCAAGAGGCGCGGGCCGACAGCCCCCAATCGTGCTCACGAATCGTCAGCGCCACCGAGCCAACCTCGGCGCTGCGCGTCAGAAGACGGCTGAGCTCTTCACGAGCCAACCGCCCCCCCGCTACAGCGATTTGCTCGTCCAACTTCGCGAGCTGCCGCAACTTCGCTTGATATGCCTTGTCGGCCAGCTGTGGCGGCTGCCAGCCGTCTGTCTCGTACGCAAGCCACGAGCCGGCATACCAAAGAGTTGGCAAGCTCAAATCAAAGGCAACGTCGAGCGCGCTGTCGCCCCGGGTGAGCAGGCGCAACGCTGAATGGCCGCCAAGTCTGGCTACCGAGGTTTCATCGTGCAGCGCTTTGGAAAAATGTTCATCTGTGGAGATCGTCAGGGTTCGGTTGGCCACCCGAAGATGGAGCGGTCGAAACCCTGGCGGTTTGATCAACCAGCCATCTTTTTCGGCCTCGACCAGGCCTGAAAGATCTTTTCGTGCTGCCACTCGCTGCAAGATTCGACGAGCTGCAGACTCATCGCGAAGACCGAGCAGCCCCGCGGCGCGAAGCTCGTGCTGCCAGCCACCCTGCGGGCCCTGTTGACCGGCGGCCGCTATGGCGTCCGCGTGATTGAGCATCAGCGCGAAGCCGATTTCACCATCGAGCTGCGGGATGAGCTCTTTGTCTAGATCGACACCAGCGATGTTTGCGAGCGGTCCACCCAAGGCCGCTCGCAAATAGCCGAGGGCCACTGTGGGCTCGAGTTTTGCCCGGATGAATGCCACCGGCTCACCGCTAATGGAACGGACGAGGCGCGTTGCGTCAGGCTGATTGACGAGCAACCGGCGCAACAGCGCGCCTTGTGCCAGTCCGACATTGGCGTGTAGCTCCACCTTATTTCGCGACAGCGCAACGCCCAAACCAAGGCCTTGAACTGCCCCGAAAGCCTCACGCAACTTCGCCGCCTCGGGATCGTCGCGCAGATTGTTGCGTGCGGAGCGAAAGCGACGATCGATGGCTACGATCTTGGAAACTGACGCAGCCTTTGTCACCGCGCGAGCCAACGCGTCCCGGTGAGCCATTTCGATGGACACCAGCGCTTCGGCATGACTGCGGCCGACCCAACGCGGATCCAGACCCTGAGCGGCATACATCAGGGCGCGCGGATCCAAGTAGGCGCGCAAATCGTCGAAGCGAGATTCAACACCGCGCAGCGCCGCGCGAAAAGCTCGATGGCGGCGCAGACTATCAGCTGGATCCAAAGCCGCGAGTCGCTCGGCGACGCTGAGGGCGTCATCGTCATCAGTAACGACGATCATGGCCGTGGCGTCGTGCAAGAGCGCAGCAACGCTGCTGCCGCCCACCAGCACCCGGCCGTTACCGACCACCCTTGGTGACGATCGGAAACGAAGCCGCGCAGCGCTCCGGTACAGCTCAGTTTTGAATCGAAGGGGATCCAATAGGCTGAAACACAGCACCCAACTACGAAGCTTAGGATCGATGGCCGCAACGACAGCTTGCGTGTCGACGTCAACCCCAAGTCGCTTCAGCCAAACCGGGCTCGACAGATCGTGCCCTGCGCGGCGGACCATCTTGTAGACCAGCCGCTCGTAGGGTGCCCGAAACCGTGAAATCAACTCATCGCGCCCCAAGCCATTCAGCGCCGACGCAAGATCCTCCGCGACGAAAAACAACGCGGTGCTGCGCGGAAGCTGCTGGGTAGCGGCGATTTGATCCGCCGGATGAGGCTGACGAACGGGGAATTTCTTGCTTTGATCAGTTGCGAGATGCGGGCGACAAGCCGGCGCCAGCACCCCGATCACTATCAGGGTCCACAGAAAGGTATGCGACAGCGTACGGCGATGCATTGGCCGGGCGAGCATACCTCTGCCGGTCTTCGCCCACCACATTCAGCCTCCGACCCCGCCCACCGACTCGTGAAGAAAGGGCCGGCCGTGACACCATGTGGCAAACGACCACGCAGGCGGAACCGATCTACACGCCGCCAAGCCCCTTTCTTGTGGCGCTGCCAATAGCCTAGTAGTCGGTTGAATGTGGGTATGCAGGACAGCATGTCGGATACGGTCCAACGACCGTTCGACCGCGCGCCTGAACAACGCGAGGTCAATGCGCAGTTACGCATCGTCAGCCCGAAGGAGCTGGTGACGACCGTCACGCTTGGGCAGGATCGGGTCGTGCTCGGACGGCGACCTGACGAAGATGGCGGCATCCGACTCAACCACCCGACGGTCTCGCGTCGACACTTCGGTATCGCTTTTGACGAGACACTTGGCGGCCATGCCGCACGCGATCTCGGCAGCAGAAACGGCTCACGCGTCAGCGGGCGCAAGCTAGGTGACGCTGCTGTTTCGCTCAGCGACGGCGATGTCGTCCGAATCGGCGATGTTCTCACCATCTACGAATGTGGTCCCCATGTCGCAGCCTCCGACGCGGAGGATGTCTCTCGTGAGGCGGTGCCGGGACATGCGTCGAGCATCCGCCACCTGCGTTCGATGATCAGCCGTGCCGGCCCGGACCCTTCGGCGGTACTCCTCATTGGCGAAACCGGAACGGGCAAGGAGTACATCGCCCGCGAGCTACACCGCCTCAGCCAACGCGACGGCCCATTCCTTGCTGTGAACTGCGCTGCTTTGAGCCCGCAACTTATCGAGAGCCAACTGTTTGGACACGCCAAAGGCGCCTTTACCGGTGCTCAACAAGCCCACGAGGGTCTCTTTCGGGCGGCTGAAGGCGGTACCTTGTTCCTCGATGAGATCGGTGAGCTGCCCCCGGAGCTCCAACCCAAGCTGCTGCGCGTGTTGCAGGAGGGCGAGGTTCAACCCGTGGGCGAAACGCGACCGGTCAAAGTCGACGTGCGCGTGCTGGCCGCGACCTTGCGTGACCTCACCGAGCTCACCAAAGCCGGAACCTTCCGGCTCGATCTGTACGCACGGCTGAGCCTTTGGGAGTTGCGGGTGCCCGCAGTGCGCCATCGGCGCGCCGATCTGCTCGACTGGATTGACCGGCTGGTCGCCCGCTGGCATTCGGAGCGCGACGCCGAGTCTGACCACGTGCCCACCTTCGACGCCGATGTAGCCGAACGTTTGTTGCTGCACGATTGGGCAGATAATCTGCGCGGCATCGACCGGTTGGTGCATCGCTTGTGCAGTGAAGAGCGCCTCGCCAACCTCGATTTGAGCGGCGTGGACAAGTGGCTCACCACGCCAGCACCCGCTGGTTCCCACACCCGTCAACCCCAAACGACCCCCACCCGCGCCCCAAACCCCAAGCGACCGCCAAAGCCAACCAAAGACGAGCTGGTGGCGGCGCTACAAGACAACCAGGGCAGCGTTCGGGCAACAGCCAAGCTGTATCAGCGGGATCGACGCCAGATCTACCGCTGGATGGAGCAATACGGCTTGCGCGAGCGAGACGACTAGTCTGAATTGTACTGATCTGGATTCAGCTGGCGTGGATTCAGCTAGCGCGTCGTGCTGGGCGCCCCACTGCGCTTGTACGCAGTTCCTGGCGGCGGCGGGGTCAGCCGGGTCGTTGCCCCCACCTCAGGTTTCTCGACAAGCGGCGGCACGGAGTCGGGCGCCTTGACGAAGTGAGGCGCGCCGTACTTGTCGAGTCGCACCTTGAGCATGCGCGCGCTGAGGATCCCACTCACGCCGATGTCCACCTCGAGAATACCGCCGGTTCGGTGGGCCTCGGTGTGGGTCATTCCATCAAAGACAAAATTGCCGAGGCCATGAGCGATGAGCTTGCCCTTGTACCATTCGTTCGGTTGCATCACATGGGCGTGGGTTCCAACCACGAGATCTGCGCCTGCGTCGATGAAATCGCGCGCAAGCTTGCGCTGCATCAGGAGGGGCTCGGCCTCGTCCTCCCTCCCCCAATGCGGGAAGATCACCAGGATGTCGACTTGCGGGCGTGCTCGTTCGATATCGCGAATGGGCTTCTTGGGTGGCCAATAGTACGCGAGAAAGCCCACGCGAATCTTGCCGAAGCGCCGGATGATGGGTAGCTGGGGAGCGTTCGCCAATGACTCGACGCCAAAATGCGCCATCCCGCCGCGATCCAGGTTTCGCAACATGTCGCGCAACGCACTTCGGCCGAAGTCCAGAGCGTGGTTGTTGGCCACGCTCATCAAGTCGAAACCCGCTCTTTTCAGAACCCCGACGGTCGCCAGAGGGCACCGGAAGGGGTTGTGGTCGGTGGCGATGGAGCCCCGCTCGGATACCACGCACTCGAGGTTTCCAATCAACATGTCGGCGGCGCGCAGCCGCTCAACAACAGCGGCAAACGGAAAACCTTCGGCGACGCCGGGCGGCAACGACTCGCCCTTGGTGATTCTCTCGATGACAGTCCCTACGTTCAACGACAGAGCGACGTCACCCACGAAGGCCAAGCGCGCCAGGCCCGACTTGGTTGCCGAAGCGGCGGCGGATCGGCTGGTGCTGGCTGTTTCGCCCGCTGAGGCGCTGGCAGCGGTGGGCGCGGCGGCTTTCGTGCTGGCCGCCGAGCTGGCCGCCGCCGGAGGGGCTGCTTGCGGTTCGGCGCAACTCTGGCTGGTCGCCAGCAACGCACTCAACAGACAGTAGCGAGCCCGCTTGGATACCGCTTGCACGCTGTCTTGGTAGTCCCCGGACCAGCGGCAAGCAACTTCGCGCCGCCAGGTCAGGCCATTGTTCCAGTCTGACTGGATTCCAACAGCCTCGACATTATTCGCTTTTTTGCTTGAAATCTGGGGAACCGTCTGAGCCAAAGCGTTGTCTATCATGGGGAACGGTCGCTGAGCGGCCAGCGCGTCCCCAACGGCGTGCAGGCCTAGTGACCCAACCATCCCGGCAAGCCCAGACCATGGGCTCTCGAGCCAGGCGAAGAGGAGCGGACAGATGACCAACACGCAAACCAACAGCCACGCCGACCTCGGTCTCAGCACCAGCAGCACCCCCATCAAGCAGCTTCAAATCGTCGTGCGCTGGGGCCAGAGCGTGCTTGCGGTTCGCCACCTGTACCCGCTGCGCTCCTTCTACGTCGGCGAGACCAGCAGCCAAGAGCGCTGCGACCATGTCATCCCCGCAGCTCTGCTTGGCGGCGCCAGCCGACACGAGCTCGTCAGCGTCGACGAGACCGGCCAAGTTCAGGTCAACATGCCCCTCGGTAGCAGCGCGAGCGTCACCATCGGTGACAGCCCCTGCGTAGCCCTCGGCGGACCCCAAAGCGAGACACGCAGCGTTGCCTTGCTTCATGGTCATGAGCTGCATGTCGAGCTCGGTCAGTTCTCCTTCGAGATCAGCAGCATCGCCGAGCCGAAGCTGCGCGGCCGTAGCCAGCGCAACAAGCGATCAGCAGCGGCAACGGTACTGAGCGCATTGATGCATATCGGTATCCTGGCTGCGACCGCCGCCTTCGTGCCCCAAATGAGCACGACCGACGACATGATGCCCAGCGATCAGGACCGCTACACCATGCAGCAGTATCTCGACAGCGCAGCGGAGCGTGAGCGTGAGGCGACCGAGCAGGCCCCGCAGAATGCCTCAGCGGACGCGAGCAGCAACAACGAAACCAACCCTGCCGAGGCGAGCGAGACGGCGAGCCACACCCCAACCGCCACTGCGCGAAGGCCCGGATCAGGCAGCGCCAACCCCGGCGCCCGCGGCGGTGGCGACTATCCGATCACGGCCCAAGAGGCCGTCGACGAGGCTGGCGGCTTTGGAATCGTAGGACTGCTGCGCGCACAGACCTTCGGAAATGTGCCGAGCTGGACGCCCATGGCAGACAACGGCGGCTTTCCTAGCAGCCAAATGTGGGACGGCGACCTCTTCTCGCCCGGCGGCCTCGACATGAGCAGCCCTGGCTTCGGCAGCGATGCGGACCCGAGCTGGTACCGTCTGCCCAGCGTGACCACACCCTTCCCCGAGTTCGCTCCCCGTGGTCCGCTGCTGACCCAGACGCGCAAGCCCACCGGGCCCAACCTCCGAGTGCGTGAGCCAGTCGACGTCAGCAAAGGAATTCCGGCTGCGGTGATCCAGCGCATCATCCGCGCCAACTTCGGCCGCTTCCGGGCCTGCTACAACGCCGGCCTCCGCACCAACCCGTCCTTGAGCGGACGTGTCGCGGTGCGCTTCCTCATCAGCCGCACGGGCACCGTGAGCAGCGCCGCCGATGGCGGCTCCAGCATGCCTGACAAGGGCGTGGTCAGCTGCGTCGTCGGCGCCTTCAGGGGCCTGACCTTCCCGGCTCCGGAGAGCGGTGTCGTGACCGTGAGCTACCCAATCATGTTCATGCCGCCCGCGACAACTTGAGCGTGTGCGACGATTCGCTCCTTCGGCGGGGCCGCCAACGGTGGCCCCGCTCGTCGCATTTTGTTGGACGTCCAGCGCGGAGCCTAGCAACTCCAAGTCATGAAGTCGCACACCACCTATCTGAGCTTCAACGTCCCAGCCCGCATGGGCTTTCTGAACATCACGCCGCGCGTCGAGCAGGAGCTACGCGACAGCGGCGTTCAGGAAGGCCTGTGTCTGGTCAACGCCATGCACATCACGGCCAGCGTGTTTATCAACGACGACGAGCCGGGTTTGCACGCCGACTACGAGCGCTGGCTCGAATGGCTCGCCCCCTTCGATGCTAGCTCCGAGCGCTACCACCACAACCGCACTGGCGAAGACAACGGCGACGCCCACCACAAGCGGCAGATCATGGGGCGCGAAGTGGTGGTGGCCATCACCAAGGGAAAGCTCGACTTTGGCCCCTGGGAGCAGATTTTCTACGGCGAGTTCGATGGACGGCGCCCCAAGCGCGTCTTGGTCAAGATCATCGGAGCCTGACAGCGGCGTAGGCCGTCATGGGTCGGTCCCGCCTACACAGCAGCGGTGTCTTCGAGCTCGCGGGACTTGGTCTCAGGTAGCCAAATCAGGATCAAAATGACCGCCAAAACCGGCCCGAGCGCAGTGAGCATCACGGCCTTGCCCCAGCCAACTTTGCCCGCACCCCAGCCGATTAGCGCGGGCGAAAGCACGTAGCCAATACGGCCGAGCAAGTTGTTGGACCAAGCAAAGGCCGCGCCGCGCAGCTCGGTTGGAAACAGCTCTGCGTTATAGGCATTGAGCACCGGTAAGACCGCACTCGCGCCGAAAATGCCGAGCACCAGGGCCGCAGTGAGCGGACCGAAACCCTGCAGGGTGTAGCAACCCAGCACACCAACTGCGGCCAGGCCAAAGATGATCACCGCACCCAACTTGCGACCGATCTGATCGATGAGCTTGCCAGCGTAGAAGACCATCGGCATCGAACCCACCGCAGCGATGGCGATGGCCATTCCTGCGTCCCCCGCCGTGAAACCACGCTCTGTCACCACAAAGGTCTTCCAAAAGGTCACAGCGTTGTGCGTGCAGGTGTAGGTCAGCGCCCAGATCAAAGCGAGCTGGAGCATGCGGCGAAGGTGAGGGGTCTTCCAGATGTGCAGCAAGGACTGCTTGGCGGAGGCGCCTGCCTCTCCGACATCTTTGGCAAAACGGCTGCTCTCCTTCAGTCCGCGCCGGGCGAAGGCCAAGATGACGAGCGGTATGATGCCCACGAAATAGACGCTGCGCCAGCCATAAGCCGTCGACAGCAAGGTGGGCACCACCGCTACGCAAGCGATGGAGCCGAGGCTGGAGAATGCCTGGATGACACCGATGACCATCCCGCGCCGATCGGCGGGAAACTCCTCGGCGGCATACAGCATGCTGGTCGCCCACTCGGCGATTAGGAACATCTTGGCCAGAAACTGGAAGCCAGCGAACGCCCAGATGTTTGGCGACAGCCCCGTAAGAAATGTGAACGTCGTGTAGCCGGCGATCGTGAGGGTGAGCAGATTCTTGCGACCCCAACGGTCGGCCAGGCGCACCACCGCGAACGCGGCAACCGTCCCCCCTGCGGTGAAGCCCACCAATAAGCCTTGCTGCGCCTCACTCAGCTTCATGGCCTCAGCGAGCTCAGGCAGAATCTGAGTGATGGCAAAGAAGTCGTAACCCTCGAAGAAGGTCGCCACACTCAGAAACACGAACAGTTTCTTCTGATAGGTGGTGAGCGGGGTGATGGGTTTTGCTTGCGCGGTCATGGTGGCGCGACGCGCTCGAGCAACTGCTGGGTCAAGTCCTTGGGCAGGCGCCGAGGTAGCGTCACCACCCCTTGTAGCCATGCTCGCGCCGCGGCGCGACCACCGTGACGTTGCAACAGCTCAGCCATCATGATCCGCCCGAGCTCGCTCACTCCTTGCGGGGCGTCAGGAAGACTCGCCAATGAAGCGCTCGTCGCAGCGCTATCTCCCAGTAGATCAGCTGCCAGCGCTACCGTGATACGCGCGTCACTGTCGGCGGGATTCGCGTCGAGTCGCAGCTGAGCGTCCTGCAACGCGAGCTTTGGCCGGCCAACGACAATCGCCTCGGCGGCTAGGACATGAGGCTCGAAATGTGCAACCCGGCTGACGCGCCGGGCAAGAGCCAAATCGCCCTTCCGCAAGGCCTCTTGAAGGGCGCGCCGCCTAGCGGCGTAGGAGACAGCCGCCTTACCGCGAGCGTCCGGTTTGGGTCCCTCACGATCACGAAGCCAATCGAGCTTCAGTTGGGCATGGCGCTGCCATGAAGGGTCACCTTGCTCGCGCGCGTGGTCACGCAGCGCGGTCCAAACTGGACGCGAGGCTGCTGAGCGAATGGCGAGCTCCTCGAGCAAGCGTTTGGCCTCCTTTTCCATGCCAGCGATCTGGAGAACATGAACGAGGAGCAGAACCGTTTCGTCTCGTTTGGGATCGGCACGTAGGGCGCGGCGCGCAGCGCTCAGCGCCGCCACAAACCTCCCGGCTTGAAGATGACACATGGCTCGTTCTCGCCACAGCGGCTCGTAATCCGGGTCGAGGGCTTCAGCTCGTGAGAACGCCTCGCTCGCTTCGGCCGCGCGGCTCATCTTGCAACTCACCGCGCCAAGACGCGTCCAAGCCTCGACGCTCTCCGAATCGGCTTCTGCCGCTGCCCGAAGGTAGCGACGCGCCACGCCGAGCTCCTCGCGGGCTTGAGCTTCGACGCCACGGGCAAACAACGCGTAGGCGCGGGCTGAGATATAGCGGCCTGATGTTGGCTCACCATCAAAGACGCGCTCGACCTGCCGCGGTAGGCAGCCCGACAGGACAACCGCGAGCGCAACCCAGCGCCCGCACGTCAAAACGCTCAAGCGTGGGTCTCCTCAGCAACGAATGCGGCGGTCGCGATCGGATGGCGCAGGCGCTCTGGTCGAGGGATCGGTTCGACTGAGCCGCTAGAAGTTTCGGCGCGGTGGTGCAGCGCCATGTGCCCACGTTGGATTCCTTCGCTGGCCAGCGCGCGCAGCGCCGCCAGGTTGCTCGCCAGGCCCGCCGCCGCCGCCACCTCCGCTAGCTCGGCAGCACTATCAGTGCCGACGATTTGGAGCGCGAGCTGTGCGCCGCGGTGAATGCGTAACGCGCCACCAACAGTCCCCAGGGCCAGCGGCAGCTCCAGCTCGCCCACGAGCGCACGTCGCTGAGGAGCAATTCGCCACGTCGACAGAGGCCGGTACGTCCCTGTCCGGGCCGCGTAGGCATGCGCGGCAGCCTCAACCGCCCGCCAGTCGTTGCCCGTGGCCACCACAACAGCGTCGATGCCATTCATCACGCCCTTGTTGTGGGTGACCGCCCGGTAGGGGTCAAGCTCTGCGAAACGGGAAGCGTCGACAATCCCTCGCGAAATGCGCTCTCCGTGGCAAGCCGTGTCTCCCACCGCGTCAAAAGGAAGCTCCACCGAAGCCTGCACAGTGCGTTGATCACAGTAGTTGCTCAGAATCCGCAATCCGAGCCGGCCGCCACATATCTGAGCCACCTGCGTGCCGAGGCGCTCGGCGACGGCATTGAGCAGATTGGCCCCCATCGCGTCACAGCAGTCGATGGTGATGTGCAACACCACCAGTCCCTCACCCAGATTGCGCAGCTCGATGGCGCGAGGCCCTCCGCCTCGCCTCACCAGACGCGCCAGAGCAGTCTCGGCTAGCTCGAGCAAACGCCCTCGCTCGTCGGCAATGCGCCGAGCAGCCGCGGCTGGGTCGGCAACATCGTGAACGGCGATCTGGGCCACCATTAGCGGATCGCTTGCCTGGGCTCTGAACCCACCACCGATGCGGGCGCGTTTTGCAGCGTGCGAAGCGGCAGCAACCACACACGGCTCCACGACCGCCATCGGCACCAGATAGTCGGCACCGTTGACACGGAAATTGAGCGCGACACCGAACGGCAGCCCCAACGTCCCCAGAGCGTTCTCGACCATCTTGTCCGCCGTGGCTGTGTCGAGCCCTCCGGCATCAAGAACCCGTTCGATTTCCGACACATCCGCTCCGATTGCGGCGGCAACTCGGGCAATCCGCTCGGCTATCGGCAGCGCAAAGAACCCCCCTACTCGAGAGTTTCCCACCGCCATGCTCAGCCTTCCTCGTCGATCTTGTCAATCCCGGACGCGCCAATGCTCATACCCAATAGTGTTAGCCCTAGCGAGCGCGCTCGTGCGCGGAATTGCTGTGTAGATTCCGTGCACGCGACGTGCAGAGCGATGTCGCCTCCTCCCGCCCCAGATGGCCCAACCCGCCCACCGTAGCCCTGCGCCAATCGATCGAGCGTAGTCAGCTGCGGCGTAACAATGGGTATTCCGGCCGCTTTTCCCAAACTAGCCAAGGCGTCGAACTGGCTCGCCACGGCCTCCACCCAGCCCGAGGCGCTCGTTGCCTCGAGTGCGGCAGCAGCCCCCTGCTGGACCCGATCCATGATCGCTCGATATATGCGCCCGTCCCGAGATGCCAACTCCCGCACCGCGCTGAGCATGGTGCTGGTTCTGACCGAAGCGTCACAACCAAACACCTCAATGACGAGGCCGGCCGGGACACACCAGTCGTCAACGGCCAGCTTGCCGTCCGCAGCCAACGTACACGCCAGCACCCCGCCAAAGCAGCTCGCCGCTACATCGATGCCACTTCCGCCACCTTGAGCATCTCGATGGCAACGCAACGCGAGCGGGAAAATCCGGTCGGCCAGCCCCTCTTGGGGGACCCCTGAGGCCAACGCACCCGCAGCCAAGGATGCGGCCAGAATCGCAGCACTGGAGCCGATGCCCAACTTACGACTGACCCCATCGCCGCGATCTTGACGCAACGCTGAAGCGTCGAACCAGGGTGCCCCTTCGAGGTGGCCAGCCCGAATCGCTGCGGCCACTTCGTCGGTCACCCGTTCAGACAGCCGGCTCGAATCAGCAATTACATAACGATCCACGGCGGCCACGATCGCAGGTGCGCCCTCGAGCACGGCGTAGGCACCACTGAGTACCACTTTGCCAGGCGCCCTGACCGTCGGCATCATTCCTCCCGAGTAGGCGCGTGGCCAGCGTCGAGCAGCCGCGCGCCCTGCCCAGGCCGTGCCACGATGGTCCTGACGACCCCATCGACCTCAGCAACGGCAGCTTCGATCTGAGCTAGGTGCTTGGCACTGGTGAGCACCTTCACATGGGGACCCGCGTCGATCGTAAAAAACGCAGGCAGTCCAACCTCTTGGCGAACAAGTCGCACCTTACGCATCACCTCTACAGTGACACCATTCCAGTAGATGAGGCCCGGATCAGACGCCAAAGCCGTAGCGTGCATGGCCAGCGCGCTCTGCTCCACGAGCGGTCCGAGCGCCTCCAGATCTCGTTGCAGAACAGCGTCACGAACGCGCTCGAAGATCTCTGGCGCCGCTCGCAGCCACCCCTCGTAGAGCGGACTGGACCGAGCCGTTTGCAGCATCCCATCGGTGGAGCCGACTTCCTTTTTGCGCTCGGTGGTAACGGCAACGACCAACCTCAAGTCCCAGTGATCAGCGCCAGCCACCTGAGCGGCAGCGTGCTCACCGCACGCCGGTGGTCGGGCGGCAGGTCCGGCCGGTAACTCGACGAAGCCGCCGAAAAGACTGCGTCCTGCAGAAGCTGATATGCGGCGGGCTAGGCAGCTCAAAACGCTTTGCGAAAGGCCCGATCCGAAGGCCGCGTTGGCCGCCACCGCCAAGGCGGCAAAGGCCGACGCGCTCGACGCCAGCCCCGCTGCGGTCGGAAAGTCGTTTTCGCTGTGAACCTCGACCCGCGGGCGGACGCGGTCGTCCGTCCACACCAGATCGAGTAGAGCCGCTACGCGCTCGAGCGGTCGATCAAATACCTGCTCGCCATCGAGCACCAACACGTCTTCATCCTGCTCGGTGAGGCAAACCTCGGTGCGGGTGCACATGCCATCCAGCGTCACGGACAAGCTCGGCACCGCCGGCAGGTTTCGACCATGCTCACGCTTGCCCCAATACTTGGCCAGGGCAATGTTCGGGTGCGCTACGGCGACCGCTTGGGATTGGCTCATGGATCCCCCACCACCACCTCGAAACCATCAAACCCGCGACGTTTCCATGCCACGAGCACGCCTGCAGACGCCCGTTCAGCCTCTTGTTCGGAGCCGAGACCACACAACGCAACAACAGCCCCGCCTCCGCCTGCGCCGGTCAGCTTGGCGCCAAGTGCGCCCGCAGCCCTCGCCTCATCGCAAAGCAGCTCGATTTCGTCACTCGACACCATCAAACCCGCCAGCAACATCTGGTTGAGGTTCATCAGCTCACCGAGTGCTTGCATATCAGCAGCCTCGAGCGCGCTCACTGCGCTGTCCACCAGCGCAGCCACTCCGTCAATCGCCTTGTCGATCACTTGGGGTCGACGCGTACGAAGGGCGGCTACCGATTCGACCATCGCTTTGGTCTCCGAGCGCGTGCCTGTCAAACCCACGCATAGCCGAAATGGTGCACCCACGATGACATGCTGGGCGCCTTGCCCGCGAACGAAACGCAAGCATCCGCCCTGCATCGCGGCAGCCACATCGATCCCCGAAGCGTCACCGTGAAAGACACGCTCCCAGGCCATCGCACGCTGCCGCACCTGCTCGCCATCGCGGTCGCCACCAGAAGGCGCCAGCGCCCTCGAGATTGCAACTCCAGCCGCGGCTGAGAAGCCAAGGCCAACTCCGGGAGGCAGCTCACCTTGCACACTGACTTCGAGGCCCACATTTTGCCAGGTCGGCTCCAGGTCAACTGCGAGAAGCGCCGCGAAAGCCCGCTCGACCGCTTCAGCAGACTCGGCATCAGCGGCAAAGCGCCTGCCAAAGAGCTTCAGCACCGCGTCAGCTCCGGGCTCGCCCACCACGTCGGCGCGAAGGCCCGCAGCGATACCGACCGCGAGCGCAGGCGCCCCAAACACCACCGCGTGCTCACCGAGCAGGATCAGCTTGCCATGGCTGCTGCCCTGACCACGAACAGCGCACGGTAGCTGGCTCATGGCGCCTCGCCCTTCTTCGTGGCCATCCCCTGCAATGTCATGGCGACTCGTGTGGTGACCTCTGAATTCACCGCATCTTCAAACACAGCGTTGGTGAGTCAATAGCCTTAAAACGGCACTGCTGCGACTGCCAGCAAACTAGAGATGAGCTAGCGATAGGGATTGGACAGATCGTTGTCTACATCGGGCGGTGCCGACTTGGTTGGGATACTGGTCGTGGTCGGCTTGATGGATGCGGAAGGCGGCGGGCGTTGCGATCGGGTCGGCCCCGTCTTGACCGGTTTGACAACAGGCGCCGATGACGACGCCAATGAGCTAACCGTCGCACGAGAAGATGTATGCGAGTCGACGGGGTGGCCCGCAGGAGTTGAACCGCTGGCAGCGCTCGAAGCGACGCCGCTTGTCACGGTTGTTGTGGAGCGGGTGTCGTCTCGAGACTGCGGCTCCCCGCCAGATCTCAGCAAGAGCCACATCCCGCCGGCCAAGAAGACTCCGGCCATTGCTGCCAACGCCCATCGCCCCCATCTCCGCTCTACCAACCGCTCCTCGGGACTTCGTTCGGTGGTGGGATCGTGCTGCGACTCGACCGGCGCCGCATCGATGCGCTCTGAAACCGGCTCAGCTGCGCTGGGCGAATCATAGATGTGAGTCGGTTCACCTTCGTCAGCTGCTGCAGCGACCGGCTCCTCAACAGAAGGGGCGCTGCGCTCTACAGCGAGCCAGTCCTTGTCCGTGCTCGGAGCGCTCACCACCCCTTGCGAATCGGGACCTGAAGCCGGTTGGAGCGGAGCCAACCAACCTCGATCGGTCGCACGTGGCTCCTGGCCACGAACACTCGGCGACGCCTGGATCCAGCTGCGTACCGCCTCACGCTGCTGAGAAACATCGCCTCCGTAGCGCCGTTTCATCATACCCGCGACCGTCCGTGCGGTGGCGATGGGCTCCTCGAGCTTGTCAGCCGCGCCCCACTCGCGCGCCGTCAGCTCGAGCGCTTCCACCATCTCGGCAGCGGTTTGGAAACGCTCGGCCGGATCGCGCGCCAAGGCCTTCAGGCACAAGCGATCGAAAGCGGGGTGAACGTCTTTGACGATTTGACTGACCGGAGGAATCGGCTCGACCAGCAATCGACGCAGGGTCTGTGCTTCGCTCTTCGTCTTGAACAAGCGCCGCGCCGTCAGCACCTCCCACAGCACGACCCCTACGCTGAACAAATCGGCCCTGCGATCGAGGTCTTCTCCTTGCGTCTGCTCGGGAGCCATGTAGGCCAGTTTGCCTTTCATCGCCCCATCGCGTGTGTTGGCGATACGCGAAGACGCGCGCGCCACGCCGAAATCAGTGATGCGACTGCAACCATCTACACCGACCAAGATGTTCTGGGGTGAGCAGTCACGATGCACGACACCAAGCGACTCCCGGGTCTCGTCATCAGTGAGCTCGTGCGCCGCATGTAAGCCGTTGAGTGTGTCGACCACGATGCGCAACAATATCGGCCGCCCGATTGGCTGCTCTTTGACTGTTGCCTGCCCCATGAGCCGCGCGAGCGTAACCCCTTCAATGTACTCCATGACCAGGTAGTAGCCGCCCTCGTTCGTACCGATTTCGAGAATGGGAACAACGTTCTGGTGATGGATGCTCGCCGCCAAACGGGCCTCGTCGAGGAACATCTCGACGAACTCCTGCTCTCGAGCAAGATGGGGGTGAAGTCGCTTGATGGCGACGAAGCGTTGGAAGCCGCCCACACCTGCGAGACGCCCGAGGAACACAGTCGCCATGCCACCCGACGCAAGCTCACCGATCAGTTGGTAGCGATCCAATAGCGTTGGGTCGTCCTGATCCAACAACGCAACGCGGGCGACCATACCGTCAGAAACCCCCACGCAGACCGAGCAAGCCCCCTGTAGGACCGATGACGAAGCTCGTCTTGATGTCCTCGCCACCATCCCACTC
>CAZRGL010000039.1:10153-18090 GCA_964599485.1 uncultured Polyangiaceae bacterium | reverse complement strand
GAACAAGCCGATGACTCCGCTGAGCGCTGCCACAGACGCCGTGACGCCGATGAGCACATTGGTGCGCAACTGGCTCGCTCTTCCTTGCTGGTACTCGGCGCAGTCGCTGCCCTTTCCGGCACACGCAGCTCGCACCACCTCTTGCCCGGGGTTGTTGATGGTATCGACGCCGCTCCAAATCGTCACCGCGCCGAGCGCTGCAGTAGCTCCCAGAGCGCTGTAGAACACGACCGGTGACGAGATCCAGCTGGGCTCCTGTGCCTGGTCGGCCTGGGCGAGCTTGACGTCCCCAGCCGCCGGTTGTTTGGGCGGTGGCTTTTTGGGCGGCGGCGGTTTCGGTGCTGGCTCGACGGGTTTGGCTGCTTCCTTCCCCTCGAAGCGCAGCAGGTTGCGACCACCCAATCGGGCCACAATCACTTGTTGCTCGGCGGCGCGCTCGTCCACGAAGCTCGCACTGACCGTCACCTTTCCAGGCAACACGAAGACCCCATGACGGCGGGCCGCTTTGCCGGGGACGGCTCGAGCACCCAAGGCGAGCACGCACGGCGTAGAGCAACGTACATCCAATCGATGTAACTCTTTGCCGAGGCGCTCAATCACGTCACGCGCCAGTGCAACTGTCTTGTCGTCGTCTGGATATTGCCTCTCGGCCAGCGCCGCGAGCGTGGCAGCCCGCCCCTTGTGCTTCGCGCGCTCCCGCGAGCGAATGGCCATACGCAGAGCGCGCGCGCTCGGAACCGCCTGGTAGGCAGCCTCGAAACTCGAGGCCGCCAGCTCGAAACGCCCAGCTTGGTAGGCAACCGAAGCCGTGTCGAAAGCTTCTGCGGCCGCGCGCACCCGTTCGGCGTCGGGCGCTTGTTGCGCCCAGAGCGGTCCACCGCCCAGCAGAAGGGCGACGGCAAGACCAAACCCGACCACGGTATTTCCAAAGGCCATCGCTACTAGAGATTTGACGCGCTCGGCGACCCTGTCAACTTCTGCGGCGCCAGCGACCCAACCTGAGCTCAACGGCCCAGCGCGCCAGCGGCCTGATCGAGCGCAATCTGAACAGCCCCCTCGGCAAGTCCGAAGCCGGCAGCCAACTTGGTCATCAAATCCCGCTCGGTGTCGTTGACGCCACCGGATATATGGGCCATCAGCGCTGCGATCCGGAGAACCTCGAGCTTGTGGTCGTGGGTAATGACGACCCCTGAAACCATACGGATACGCTGCTCCAGGCCGTCCTCATCGAGTTGATCGCAGAGATCTGAGACGAGGGCATGCAGCTCTGCGCGCTGCACCGTGTTCTGACAAGCCTCGGCAACGACGCGCTCGAAGGTGTGCCGCTCCTTTTCGTCGAACTCGCCATCGGCGTTTGCGACCAGGAACGCAGCCTCGATCACGGCCTCGAAAAGCGACGCGGCTTGCGGATCGAAACCGGTAGGAATGGTTGACTCCGCGCCAGTAGGCCGTCGCGCAAACGATGCCGCAGCCTGGCTCAGAATCGACTTCTGGTGCCGGCCCGAAGGTGTGGGACTTGCCGAGTTCGCAATGCTCGACACGACCCGTCCCAACAGGCTGTCAGCAGCATCCGTGACCATGGGCGCACTGTAGCCGAAATCGGCTGAGACGCTTAGAGCAATTTTATCGGTCCTGTACCTTGCCGAAGCTCAGCTTCGCCGGCACCGAATCGTCTGGGCACATCGCTTGGCGGCTCGCGGCATACGCCTCGGCTGCTCGGTAGCTCGAGCGAACGAGCGGCTCGCTGGCCGCAAAAGCAAAACCCATCTGCAACGCTTCTCGTCGAAACACCTCGAATTGCTCGGGAGACACGAAACGGTGGACGTGAGCGTGCTTTCGGCTGGGTTGGAGGTATTGTCCGATTGTAACGATCTCGACTCCCACCGAGCGCAAATCCCGCAAGGCCTCCAACACTTCCTCGTCACGCTCTCCAACACCCACCATCAACGAGCTCTTGGTCAGTGTTTTCGGGGCGAGCTCCTTGGCCCTACGCAGCACGTTCAGACCGTTCTGGTAGTCGCAGCGCGCATCGCGGATGGTGCGGGTCAGTCGTGAGACCACTTCAACGTTGTGTGCGAAGACGTCCGGCCCTGACTCGAGCACGCTAGCCAAACTGCTGACGTCGTTCTGAAAATCCCCGACCAGCGTCTCAATCAGAATCTCGGTTTGGGCCGCGCGCAGCGCCCGCACCGTTGCGGCTACATGGGCAGCGCCGCCATCTGGCAGGTCATCACGAGTGACCATCGTCAGGACGACGTAGCGCAACCCGAGCGATGCGATCGCCTCGGCGACCCGCTCCGGCTCTCGCTGATCCACCTGTGGTGGCTTACCAGCCGCAACCGCACAGAAGCGGCACGCCCGCGTGCACACGTCGCCCAGGAGCATCACGGTGGCCGTCCCCTGCCGCCAACAGGCGCCCATGTTCGGACAGCGAGCCTCTTCTCAAACTGTGTGAAGCTCAAGCTTCCGCAGCGTGCGTTTGATGGCGTGGCTTGTGTCGCCGCCCACCTGCGGCACCCGCAACCAAGCTGGCTTCGGCGCGATCATCGTCTCGAGGTCATTGTCCGCAATCACGGTCCGATCATTGTCCCAGCGGGAGGTCGCCTGGATCGTGCTCCCCGCGCTCAGTGAAGATCGCGGTTACGAGCCCGGCCGGAGTGACGTCGAAGGCGGGATTGTACACTGCAACCCCATCGGGCAGCAGTTGTCGCCCACCGACCCGAGCGATCTGCTCACGCTCGCGCTGTTCGATGCAAATCTCCTCACCATGAGCCGTCGCTGCATCAACCGTGCTCCACGGAGCAGCAACGTAGAACGGTCGCTCGTGAGCCCGCGCCAAACAAGCATGACTGTAGGTGCCGATCTTGTTGGCCACGTCACCATTGGCTGCGATGCGATCAGCACCAACCACTACGGCGTCGATCTTTCCCAGCTGCATGCAGTGACCCACCATGTTGTCGGTGATCACGGTCACGTCGATCCCGTCGCGATGCAGCTCCCATGCTGTCAGCCGAGCCCCCTGCAGGTACGGACGGGTCTCGCTAGCGAGCACGCGGATCTTCTTTCCTGTTTCGACGGCGCCGCGAATGACGCCAAGAGCACTGCCGTATCCGCCCGTTGCCAGCGCGCCCGCGTTGCAATGAGTGAGCACGGTCATGCCGTCCTGCAAGCGCGCGGCGCCATGGCGCCCCATCGTCTTGCAGGCCGCAACGTCATCGCGATGAATCTGTCGCGCCAATTCGGCCATGTCAGCGTGGCGATCCGAACCCGTCTGCTCCGCGTGCGATGCCGCGCGCCGCAAACAACATGCAACTGCCCATGACAGATTTACGGCCGTCGGACGGGTGGCTTCGAGTTGCTCGCCAGCACGAGCCATGGCTTTTTGGTAGTCGTCAGCGCCAAGCCCGCTGAACGCTCTCGCAGCGAGTACCATCCCATAAGCAGCGGTGATGCCGATCGCGGGCGCACCGCGCACCACCATGTCGCGGATCGCTTCAGCCGCGCCGGCGCAGTCGCCGTATTCGCGGTAGGTCTCGTCCACAGGCAGCGCCAACTGATCGAGTACGAAGATTCGATCGTTGTCGAGCCCCAGCTCGATCGCAGAGTAGGAAGCGCCGCTCAACGGCTCTGACTCTCCCCACGGTGGCTTTGACGAGGGCTGCTTGGACATGGCGACGCACGCTATTGCGCTCCCCCAAGGAATGGAAGACAAAGCCCGCCGCTCAACCCAGCGCTAGCAGGCCCCTTGCAGGGACGCCCCACAAAGCAAGAACGCCGAGGCCGACCTTTGGTGGTCGAGCTCGGCTGTCTCCGAAAAAAAAGCAGACAAAAAAATTCGAGGGCTCACTCGGTCTCCCGAGTGGCCCCCGCCGGAACGCCAATTTTCCGATGGCGGTGCCGGCACCACCACCACGCCGAATACGGCCGCTGCACGCCTCCTTCGATGCGCTTGCGACGCATCGTGGCATCACCGGACTCCGTCGGATTCCTGGGCTAATGTGCGGTTCGCGCCGCATACAAGAGCCTGAGATGACGCGGTTTTTCGCCGCGACAGCTTCACCACCAACCTCGCCTCTGCCTATGAGCTTTCACTCATCAGCAAACCCTCTGCGCCTTTCGACTGGGAGAGCCTAGACGAATTCACTGGCTTCTGCCGTCCCCTGTCGCTTAGCTGGTGCCCGCCCAAGCTTTCCACGCTTGTGCAAGCGCTCCGCCGTTGGTCCCGAGAGACCTCCGAGGAGACTGCCACCTAAACCAGAACTACTCCCGTCGCACGCCGGTTAGGCGCACAACGCTTGCGGTCCAGGACGGCTTTGATTGGTTTGATCTCGACCAAGGCCGAAAATGAATGCGTGGAAGTTCAACGATAATTGCTAATCCACCACACAATCGGGACATCCTTTGAGCAACCCTAGACCTGGCTCCGTCACGAGCGATTCAGGTATCCAAAGCCACCTACTCATCACTACGAACCGCCAGCACCGAAGTGTCGACAGACGTGCTCAGAGAAGACATCTCTCACCAATCTCTGCATCCAACTTGTTGTCAACGAGCACCCGCTGAATCCGTCAATTCTCGAGCTTGGGCTCTCACCGTCCGCCCATCGCTTCATGCCCTGTTCCTTCGTTCCGAGCGTGAGCCCGGGCGTCGAAACAGTTGCCTTCCACGATGGCGCCAGCCTGCCGCAAGCGGCTGACTAGCCCCGAGAGGCGATGCGATTGGTGACGCATACGCCTGCTGTCATCATGATCCGCCGCACCCTTTCGGGGCCGACTCTTGCGAGCCAGGGCTCCCGCCGACCTGTTCAGCCTGCGCGGTAGCCTAGTGGACCTGATTACTGGCGCTTCCTGTCACGCCACTCCGTCCCGGTTGCTCTCACAACTGTTTCCGAGTGACGCCAAGGACCCTTTCCACATGTGGCGCACCAACGCCACCGCTTCCCAGATCCGAAGCGCTTTCCCCCGACGAGTCCCAGATCCCTGGTTCCTTGCTGGCGCTTAGAACCGGACACCCAGACCGCCACTGGTACCTTGGTTTTGCCGCCTTGGTCCAGCTTCCGACATGCGTTCACGAATAGCTCTCACCATCCGCTAGACCCACTTCGCCTACCGGGTTTTCACCGGAGCTGATGGGCCACATGCCGCTCGTCGAATTCTGCAACTGAATGGATTCTGCAAGCACACCATCGGGCCACCCAAACCCCAACGTGTTTGATGAGTGCAAGCACTCCACATTGGGTGGCGCTCCCTCTTGCGAGCTCGCACCAGCCGAACATCCTCAGGCTCGGGGTCACCTGACGTCGCCGCCATGATAACCCCCAGAAGAACAACCGCTTGTCCCTCTGGATTTACCCCAACCTGACTTGGCTCGAGCACCTCATGTCATGAGCGAGCACCAACTGCCACTTGGAAAAACGACAGCCAGCGACCGTGCGGTAGTCGGTCCCCCGATCGAGGACCACGCTCATCTGGACCCACCGTGCCGAAACACGTTGAGCTGTTAGGGCCGTCTCATATGCCAGCGCACGACCGTCAGCATACTTTGACCGCACCCGAGGTGCTTTCCGCCCCCAAAACCGCGCCACGCGTGGCGAAGTGTTTGCCAACACCTGGAACCGATCGCTCGATTCTGCTGCTGACAATACGGCACCTTTTTTTCCAGCTTCTTCGAGGCTTTGACAGACCTCGTCGTTGCCAGCTCGGTGGCTTTGGAAACAAGGGGTCGCAATGACTTTTGCTTCCGGTCACCACCGCAGTGCCCTCAGGGGGTTCTGCGTTTGGAAGACTCGTTGGCTGATGTGCCGCGGAACTTCCACTAGCGAATGTGCTCAATCTGAGCCCTATTTGCAAACAAAAAATGACAAATAATCACCTTTTTTTCACCACAGGGTTATCCACAGGTTGCCCCCAAACCCTGGAAACCCTTGGGAAGTGAACTGCACACTCCGCTTTTGTTCGCTTATGCCGATAGCTACTGTCTGCAAAAATTGTTTGCTGGCAACACATCCTCCACCGCTTCGTGCTACGAATCGCGCGTGGCTAGCAAGCGCAGGAAAACGGCTACAAACGCCGAGCCGCTCGCGAGCTTCGACCGCAACGCGCTAAGCTCATATTTGGTCGCGCAGACCGGCCGAAGTCATGCAGTTTGCAGCCGTGCGGTCTCGAGATGCTTCCGACTGGTGTTTCGCAGAGACCACATCGCCGCCGCCACGTGGGACGACAGCAGCCTTCAAGCAGCCCCCCTCGGGCAATGGGTTCGCCCTGCCCTGCTCGCGTTGACACCACAGTTGAGCTTGCGCTTGGAAGAGGAAGTCCGGTCCCGTGATGGCACGCGGCGGCTGTTGTTGCGCGCCCAGGACGCTTCATTGATCGAGGCAGTCATCATCCCCGCCAACGAGGGGCGTGACCAAGGTCGCACCACACTCTGTGTCTCGAGCCAAGTGGGTTGCGGTCGCGCGTGCACGTTCTGTCATACCGCCACACTCGGCTTGCACCGGCAGCTCACCACTGCCGAGATCATCGACCAGGTTCGCATCGCCGCCCGTCTCTGCACGAGCGCGCGCGGCGAAGACAAGTACGTGCCAGCCACGGCTGCGATCTCCAACATCGTATTCATGGGGATGGGTGAGCCTTTTGACAATCTCGAGGCAGTCTTGCGTGCGGTCTCTCTACTGACCGATCCCTACGCGTTTGCCTTCGCTCCCTCTCGCATCACGGTCAGCACAGTGGGCGTGGCCGACCGGCTGCCTTTGTTCTTCGCCAGTACCCGTGCCGAGTTGGCCATCAGCTTGAACGCAGTCGATGACGAGCGTCGCGAGGCATTGATGCCCATCAACAAGCGCTTCAATCTGACCAGCTTGCGCACAGCCCTGCTCGAGCACCTTCCGCAAACCCGACGGGTACTGCTCCAGTATGTGCTTTTCGCTGGTATCAACGACTCGCTCGAGGACGCGCAGCGGCTTGCTGACTTCGTGGCCCCCATCCGCTGCAGGGTCAACGTCATCCCGGCCAACCCCAGCCCAGATGGGACTCTGGTCGCGCCGCCCCCACAGCAAGTCGATGCGTTCGTCGGGGTGCTGAGTGACCGGGGCGTAACCACTTTGGTTCGCCGGCCGCGCGGACGTGACGTGGGTGGTGCTTGCGGTCAACTCGTGGGCCAACGCAGTCGCACACCGCAACCAGCAAGAGATGAGCAAGTATGGAGCTGACCCAACAACAACTCGCCACCGCCATCGCCCATGAGCTGGCGCGTGAAGGGGCCCGCCAATCCCGCCTATCCGCATATGCAGGCCATCCGTTGTGGACCGCTTTTGCCGCTGTGGACATCACCGTCAGCGACGAAGCAGAACACCACGTAGTCGTCACGAGCGAGGTAGCCCAGGACGGCAGTATCCGCGACAGCAGCCCGAGCGGTTCGATAGTGGCCCTCTTGGAAACGCTGAGCAACCAGACGCCCACCATCGTAGAGCGCGTCGCCAGCGCCGGCGCCCGTGCCCGCCGCATCTTCACCCCTTTGGGCGTACTCGAGGCCAGTGACGAAGGATTGGTCATCGTCGAGCTCGCGCCCGGGATTTGTGCCACTGATCTGCAACGTTTCTCCGAGCCCACACTCAAGATTTCTGCCGCCGTCGTGGAAATGGTGCCAAATGAGCCCAAACAGTGACCTCATGGGCAAAGGGAGCCCCCATCCCAGGTTGACCCCCCATCAAGGTTGAGCAACGGAACAAGTGATGAGCTGGCCAGAGAAAACCTCCCCTTCTACCGACGCGAGTGAGAAGCGCACCTTGGGCAAGGGCGTGTTCCGGCTCTGCAAGGGTTGCGGCGGCACGGTTCCGTCCGAGGACTTCGCAGCCAATCACGAAGTATGTCCTCTTTGCCAGCATCATCACAGCCTGGCAGCGGGCGGCTGGCGCGAGCTCATTTGCGATGATGGCCAGC
>CAZRGL010000039.1:3873-10143 GCA_964599485.1 uncultured Polyangiaceae bacterium | reverse complement strand
AAACAGGTGTGCGTGATGCAATCCAAATCGGCCAAGCCCAACTCGATGGGCGCGCGATCGGCTATGGGGCATTCATCTTTCGCTTCATGGGCGGCAGCATGGGCTCGGTCGTCGGCGAGAAGATCACCCGCTTGTTCGAGCGCGCAACAGAGCAATCGCTGCCCGTCGTCCTACTGCAAGCCTCTGGCGGCGCCCGCATGCAGGAGGGGATCCTGTCGCTGATGCAGATGGCGAAATGCGTGGCCGCGCTCGAACGTTTGCGGGCCGCGAACATTCCGTTCATTTCTTGTCTGCTGCACCCAACAACGGGTGGCGTCGCTGCCAGCTTTGCCTTCCTCGGTGACGTCAACATCGCGGAGCCGCAGGCGCTGATCGGCTTTGCAGGACCCCGCGTCATCGAGAACACCATTCGGCAAACGCTTCCGGATGGATTCCAGCGCGCAGAGTTTCTTCTCGAGCACGGTATGGTGGATATGGTTTGCTCGAGGCTCGAGCTGAAGCAGCGCCTGAGCACGGTGCTCGCTCACTTGGGCGGTGATGGTCGCTGATCGTCGCCTCGTCAGCCTCCTGAGCGAGCTCATGCGGCGCACCGGCAGGGGCGCACGATTGGGGCTCGAGCGCGTACGCGAGGCGTTGAGCATCGCCGGGGAGCCGCAAGAGCAGCTCGTCGTCGTTCATGTGGCCGGCACCAATGGCAAAGGCAGCACCTGCGCGATGGTCGACGCCATAGCTGCGAGCGCTGGCCTGCGCACCGGCATGTACAGCTCGCCACATCTGTGCCGTTTCAACGAACGTATCCGCCTCAACACAGAGGTGATCGAAGATGAACCCTTCGCCGACGCGCTCGAGCTCGCCTTGTCGGCGCCAATGCCAAAGCTCAGCTTCTTCGAAACGATGACCGTCACCGCACTCGTCGCCATGCAGCGCGCCGAGACCGATGTGGCCATTCTCGAGACTGGCCTGGGCGGGCGGCTGGACGCTACCAACGTCTGCGAGCGCCCGATCTGTACCGCCATCACGAGTATCGGCTTCGATCATGCTCACATGTTGGGCAACGATCTGGCGAGCATCGCTCGAGAGAAAGCCGGGATCCTGAAGCGCGGCGCACCACTCGTGCTCGGCCCTTTGGGTGAAGATGCAGCATCCGCTATTGCCGAAGTTGCGCGGCAACGTGGCGCCACACCTATTTGGCAAGTCAGCGGCGGCCACAGCATCGAAGGAGCCCCTGAGCTGCGCATCCAGCAGGACGACTCTTCTTGTCTGCGCATCGAAACGCCCACCTGGCGAATCGATGGGGTTCGGCCCGCTCTGGCTGGCCGCCATCAGCAGCACAACGCCGCCGTTGCCGTGGGCATTGCTGCACACCTCAGTGAGCGGTTCCCAATCTGTGAACAGCATGTTCGCAGCGGCCTCGAAAGCACCCGTTGGCCGGGTCGTCTGGAGCGTCTCGTGGTCGCCAGCGGCGCCACCGTGGTTTGTGATTGCGCTCACAATCTCGAAGCGATCGAAGCGCTGTGTCACTTCTTGGGCAAACCGCAACCTGCCCGGACACTCCTTCTTTTCGGCGCCATGGAAACCAAGAACTGGCAACAAATGGCGCACAGACTGCAGCCCTACGCCGCGCGACGATACTGCTGTGAGCCCATTGGCGAAATCGCCGGCAAGCGACCGGTACCAGCCAGCGCGCTTGCCAGCGCCATAGAAGGGCAACCTTTCGACAGCCCGTCAGCAGCGCTAGCGGCGGCCCTCGGAGACGCAACGGAGCATGACGTCTTGCTGGTCACAGGCTCAATCTTTCTCGTTGGGGCTATCCGCGCCGAGCTGCTCGACCTGAAGCAGGACGAGATCGTACCGCTGTAGCGTTGTCGGCAGCTCAACAGTTGGGCATGCTGGCGCCATGCGCAAGCTGTTCGGCACTGACGGAATCCGTGGGGTCGCCAACGAATACCCCATGACGCCCGAGCTGGCGTTGCAGATGGGTCGTGCCATCACGCACGTAGCCAAGCAAGGCAGCAAACGACGCATTCGTATCGTCATCGGTAAGGACACACGCCTGAGCGGCTACATGCTCGAGACAGCGCTCGCTTCGGGCATTTGCGCCATGGGCGGGCGTGTCATGCTCTGTGGACCGTTGCCTACTCCAGCGGTAGCCCAAATCACGGTCAGTATGCGTGCTGACGCGGGCGTGGTGATCAGCGCTAGTCACAACCCCTACGGCGACAACGGCATCAAGTTGTTTGGCTCAGATGGGTTCAAGCTCGCGGACGAGGTCGAGGCCCGAATCGAACAGCTCATGGCGAGCGACACGTTGACCGACACGAGCATCACGGGCAAAGCCGTAGGCAGCGCTTTTCGCGTGGACGACGCAGTGGGCCGCTACGTCGTGTTCTGCAAGTCGACCTTCCCCGATCGCCTCACCCTCGACGGCGTCCGCATCGTTGTCGACGCGGCCCACGGCGCCGCTTACAAGGTAGCCCCGGCAGTATTCGAGGAGCTCGGCGCCGATGTGATTTCGCTCGGGGTAAAGCCCGACGGAAGAAACATCAACCGAACGGGCACCCTGCACCCGAGTCATGTCGCCAAAGAGGTCGTGCGCCGCAAAGCACAGCTCGGTATCGCACTCGATGGCGACGCCGACCGCGTCATCGTCGTCGACGAGCGTGGGTCGGTCGTGGATGGCGATTGCATCATGGCGCTGTGCGCGCTGCGTATGCTCAAACGCCGCAAGCTCGCCAAGAAGACCCTGGTTGCCACAGTCATGAGCAATCTAGGCCTGGAGCAAGCGCTCGCAAGAGCAGGGGGCAAGCTCGTACGAACACCCGTAGGTGATCGGTACGTCGTCGAGCGCATGCGACGCGGAGGGTATCGCTTTGGCGGGGAGCAGTCAGGACACCTCATCTTCCTCGATCACGCGACCACGGGCGACGGCATCGTGGCTGCTCTGCAATTGCTCACGATTCTCGTCGAAGAGCAGCGCCCCCTGTCAGAGCTCGCAAAAGCTACCTTCGAGCGTGTCCCCCAGCTGCTGTTGAGTGAACGCTTCGCCGCGCGAGCGCCTTTGGCCAGCATGCGCCGCACGCAGACCGCCATTGAAAAAGCCGAACGCAAACTAGGCCGCAGCGGGCGGGTCGTCGTCCGCTGGAGCGGCACGGAGCCCAAGCTGCGGGTGATGGTCGAGGCCGAGCGACGCAGGCTCACTGAGTCCTGCGCCAACGACATCTTGGCCGCCGCTCGCAAAGACCTCGCCACCTAGCAGCACAAAAGTGCCTCTACAGCGCTTGACGCATGAAGAGATCTTCGAGTGTCTCTTTGTGAGACGTCAGCTCGAGCACCTCTGCGCCAGCATCGAGGCAGGTTCGTAGCACTTGCTGCGCAGCACGCTGCCCAGTCACGCGCACCACGACGACGTCCGGCCTCTCGCTCACCTCATGGTCCTGCGAAGCAAGACGCTCGAGCAGCTCGACGTTGGCTCCTACCAAGGTAATTTCTGCTCGAACCTCGTCTCCGCGCAGCAAGTTGCGAATCGCGCCCGAAACCACCACTTCGCCATGACGCAGAATGATCACGTGATCACAAAGGGCCTCGACATCGCTGAGAATATGAGTCGAGAAGAAGATGCTCCGCCCTGCTTCACGCTCGGCGGCGATGATGTCACGGACCTCTTTGCGACCCACAGGATCGAGCCCACTCATGGGCTCGTCCAAAATGAGCATCTCTGGGTCGGCCACCAACGCTGCGGCTAGGGCGGAGCGCTGGAGCATGCCCTTGGACAAGCGACGTACTTGTCGATCGGCTGCATAGAGCACGCCCGTCTTGTCGAGGACTTCCTCGGTGCGGCGGCGCAGTTTCTTGCCATGCACGCCACCGAGACTTCCGCTCATTTCCACGAACTCTCGAGGCGTCAGGTAGGGGTAGACGTACGGATTCTCGGGTAGGAAACCGATTCTCGCTCGAGCGACTGTCGACGGCACGCGCTGACCGAACATGGTCGCGCTTCCGCCCGAGGGGGCGATGAGCCCCAACAGCATCTTGATGGTGGTGGTTTTTCCAGATCCGTTCGGACCCAAGAACCCAACGATCTCACCTCGCCGGACGACGAAGCTGACGCCACGAACAGCTTCGACCGTCTTCGTCTTCAGCAGCCCCGTCTTGAAGGTCTTCTTCAAGTCGCGAACCTCGATGAGCTTTTCGCCTGCGCGCTCCGATTCTTGTTCGTTTACTGGCATCTCTGAGTTCATCGCAACTGTGGGCCTCAGGGCTTCCGTGGGCTCATGACTCGGTCGGCTCTGGACGCTGAATACGCTTCATACGCAGCTTCGAGTAGCGCGCCAAGTGTGCTCCATCGCCCTACCAGGGCCGCCAGCGAGCCTAAATGATGTGCCCCAGCTGTACGCCCACCGGAGAAATTGCTGTTTGTACAGCCCTCTACAGTGATAAAACCCGGACGTTCACTTTTGAAGCCCCGCCACCTGGGGTTTGGAAACAAGATGCCAAAGCTTCGGAATCGCACACCGCAGAGCACTCATCACGTCCTCGCTTTCCTCGCTTCGGCGACACTGGTATCCGGCGCATTCGTTTCGGGTGCAGCGGCCCAACCTCCGCCGACGCCATTTGACCCGCCACCAAGCGGCGTCGCGCCACCGGGACCGGCAGCGCCTCCGCCAGCGACATTTGGTCCGCCACCGCCAGGCGCACCTGCAGGCCCACCACCAATGGGACCGCCAGGCGCACCGGGAGCACCGGGGCCTGGTACTCAGTTTGGACCGAACGCACCCTATCCTGGTCCGGGCGGACCAGTAGCGCCAATGCCGCAGCCCTCCGCCAACGAAGACGAAGAGCGGGCGCGGACCTTGAGCGAGCAAATGACCATCACCGGCTCGACCGGACTGCTGCGCACGGCTTACGCCGGCTCTGGGGCAGCACGCTCGTTTCGCGTGTCGTTCACCATGGACTGGTTCAAGTCCGGTGGCTTCCTCTGCAGCGGCGACAACAAATGCGACAACGACGGGAGCGAAGACGAAGCCAGCCACGTTGGCGCCTTCTTTGGGCTCAACGCGACCCCCGTGAGCTTCTTGGAGGCGTACGCCGGGATTCGAACCTACGCCAACTCGAATAGCATGAGCAGCCCTGCGCTACTGCAGGTGCTGGGCGACTCCACCCTCGGGGTAAAGGTGTTCACGCCGTTCCGCGTCAAGGACGTCTTGACCTTCGGTGGTGACATCCGCTTGCTACTGCTCAACGGCGCTGGCGATGTAGGGATCAGCGGCTCTGGAACGAGCGCCGAGTTCAACGCCCTGACGTCAGTCGACCTGCGCAAAATCAGGGGCAAAGGTATCGGCGCGCCCGTGCGCATGCACCTCAATCTTGGCTACCGCGTCGACAACTCCGGCAAGCTCGTCGAAGGGGTCGAAGAGCTTCGTGCCGAGCGAGATCCCGACACAGCTGGGGGGCTCGAACGCATCCCAATCAGCCGAATCGAGCGTTTTGGGCTGGGGATCAACCGTGTCGACTTTTTCCAAATCCGCTTCGGCGTGGACGCCCCCTTGCGTTGGGCACAACCCTACGTGGAATACTCCGTAGACATCCCGGTCAATCGCCAGGGCTACGAGTGTCACACCCGCACGATTTCACGCGACGACGCCTGCTTGGCGTTGAGCGATCTCAGCGACCCGGAATCCGGAGCCCCGGGCTACTCGGTGGTCCCCTCGCGCCTCTCGCTCGGCGTGCGAACCAATCCGCTACCCGACTTGTTCCGCGGACTCAGCGCCCACCTGGCGTTCGATATCGGCTTGAGCGGCACCTCGAGCTTCATCGAAGAGGTCGCGCCAACCGCGCCGTGGACGCTTTATCTTGGTCTGGGTTACGCGTTCGACACCAAGCCCAAAGAGCTCCCGAAGGTTCCGCCGCCGCCACCGCCGCCGCCGCCGCAGATCATCCTGCCGCCGCCGGAGTACTATGTACGCGGAATCGTTCGTGAGAAGGGAACGACGAAGGGCGTCAAGGGCGCCATCGTCACCGTCCAAGGATCTGTTGATCCGCCCTACGCCACCAACGCTGAGGGTCGGTTCTTGACCCGCAAGCTCGAGCCAGCGGTTCACACCTTCAACATCACTGCACCAGATTACGCCAACGGCAATTGCCAGGTGACCATCACTCCTGCCGCTGCGCCAGCCCCAACGTGGCCTGGCGCTCCTGGTGCCGCTCCTGGCATTCCTGGCGCTCCTGGTGCCGCTCCTGGCATTCCCGGCGCTCCTGGCGCCGCACCGGGCA
>CAZRGL010000039.1:1070-3773 GCA_964599485.1 uncultured Polyangiaceae bacterium | reverse complement strand
GGCGCTCCTGGTGCCGCTCCTGGCATTCCCGGCGCTCCTGGCGCCGCACCGGGCATTCCCGGCGCTCCTGGGGCTCCCGGCATTCCTGGCGCACCCGGGGCCGCAGCGCCGGGCCAACAGCCTACTGGGCCGATTTACACTGACGTCGAGTGTGAGCTTCAAGCCCTACCCAAGAAGGGCCGCGTGCTCGGCACGGCAAAGAAGTCCGACGGGGGCACCCTGTCGGGGGTGACCGTCGAGCTGACCGACGCCAAGGGCCGCAAGCACGTCGCATCGAGCGGTCCTGACGGCTCTGTGAGCTTCAAGGATCTTCCGCTTGGCAAGGCGAAGGTCAAGGCAACCCACAACGACTACATGATGCACGTCACCCAAACCACCGTGCGACCCCGTGAGGACACGCGGGTGGTGCTGACGCTCAACAAGCGGCCGAAGCGCTCGAGCGTACGTCTGCGTGGCAAGCACCTTCAGGTCCTGAAGAAGATCCACTTCGAGCTCAACTCGGCAGTGCTCAAGGGCGATTCCTTCCAGTTGCTCGCGGAAATTGCGGACTTCATCGGCCGCAACAAGAAGCTCCGAAAGATCGAGATTCAGGGCCACACCGACAACAGCGGCACGCCTGCGGGCAACATGACGCTCAGCCAGAACCGCGCCGATTCCGTACGGCGTTGGCTCGTCGAGCACGGCATCGATGCCGCGAGGCTCGAGGCGAAAGGCTACGGTCAGAGAAAGCCGATCGTGCCCAATGTCACGCCGGCCAATCGTGCCCGCAACCGCCGCGTGCAGTTCCTGATCCTCAAGAAGAACTAGCTGATCACGAGGGGTTTTGGGCCGGGGGCTTACGAGTCTCTGGCCCAGCAGGCGCTACGGACTCGCGCACCGTTAGTCAACGGGGCGTAGGCGCGAGGCCTTCGCTACCCTTTTGCCATTGGCCAGCTAGCGCAACGAGGCCGGCCGTCAGTCCGACTCGTCTTCGGAGCTGCTGCTCTCTTGGCGGATCTGATCTAGTAGGTCATCCACGCGTCGAGCCGCATCCACGCCATCGTCAAAAATGAAGCGCAATTGCGGGGTATAGCGTAGCGCCAAACCCTGACCAACGGCGCGCCTCAAACGGCCAGACGCTGCAGACAACCCGCGCATGACGACGCGACGACCGTCCCGTTGTGGCTCAGAGCCAACCTCAACGGCGGTATGAACGAAGACGCGTGCGAGTTGCAGATCGTCTGTCATCTGCACACGGGTGATCACGACCGACGCGAGTCGAGGATCCTCCAGCCTTCTCAATGCAGCAACCAAGTGCTGCACGAGCTCGGTCTCCACTTTGAGTCGGCGAGGAACGCGAGGCTCTGGAGCCGCTATTGGTGGCAACGCAGAGCTGCCACGGGGTTTTCGCGGACGGCGACTCATAGCTCGAGCTCCTGGGCCGGCTCGTGAGCGCCAACACCACGCCCCTCATCTCCGAACGCCATTATCTCGCTCCGACGGTCCACCAACACGGCATCTCGCAACGTGCCGGCCATAGACGCCGCGGATGCCAAGAGCTCATCGACGCGAGCGGCTTCATTGGACACGGCCGACACGCCGATTACCGCCCGCTGGTGAGCGTCGAGCCCGCCCACCTCGGCAACGGCAAGCCGCAGTCGCGCCTGGACCCGATCCTTGAACGACCGAACCACTTTGCGCCGCTCCTTCAAAGAGCGAGCACCAGGGATCTGGAGCGTGAGCCGCAAGACGCCGACGAACATAAGCTGCTCCGCGACGTCGTCAATCCTCGAGCTTGGCCTTCACCTCTTCGATTTCGAATGCCTCGATGATGTCGCCATCCTTGAGGTCATTGTAACCGTCGAGGCCGATACCACACTCGAGCCCCTCACGTACCTCTCGCGCATCATCCTTGAAGCGCTTGAGGCTGCCGAGCTTGCCTGTCCAGACCACCACGCTGTCGCGCACCAGTCGCACTGACGCGGACCGCTTTATGATGCCCTCCACGACCATACAGCCGGCGATGGTTCCCACCTTGGTGATGCGGAACACCTGACGCACCTGCGCTTTGCCGAGCTCCTTCTCGATCTTGGTCGCTGGGAGCAAGCCTTCCATCGCAGAGCGCACCTCATCGATGCACTCGTAGATGACGCTATAGATGCGAATCTCCACGCCCTCTTGCTCGGCCATCTTCTTGGCCTTGCCAGCAGGACGGACACTGAAACCAAGAATGATGGCCTTGGAGGCTACCGCCAGATTGACGTCGCTCTCGGTAATACCACCAACACCTGTTCGTACGATGGCGAGCTTGACCTTCTTGGTCGACAACTTCGACAGCGATTGTGCCAGCGCCTCGGCCGAGCCTTGCACGTCGGCCTTGATGATGACGTTGAGCTCGAGCTGCTCCGCTTCTGCGAGGCGATTGGTCAGCATCTCCAAGCTCACCCGCGAGTCCTTGGGAATGAGCGACTTGCTCACCTTCTTCTTGCGCTCAGCGGCAAGGGTCTCGGCCATTCTGATGTTCTTGACCGCGTGAACAGGATCGCCAGCCGCAGGCACGGCGTTGAGACCCAGCACCTCCACCGGTGTAGCGGGGCCAGCCTCCTTCAAGGAGCGGCCGGACTGGTCGACCATTGCGCGAATCTTGCCGTAGGCGTGCCCGGCGAGGAGAACGTCACCGCGCTGCAGGGTCCCATCTTGGATGAGGACGCGCGCAACCGGCCC
>CAZRGL010000039.1:0-1060 GCA_964599485.1 uncultured Polyangiaceae bacterium | reverse complement strand
GGTCGAGCAGCGCTTCGACAACCACACCCGTCGCTCGCTTTCTCGGCTGAGCCAAGAGCTCAAGCATCTCAGCTTGCAGAGCGAGCATCTCCAGAAGATGGTCGATCCCCTCGCCGGTCTTGGCCGAGACCTTGCAGATAATGGTGTCACCGCCCCAATCTTCCGGCTGCAAGCCTTCAGCGGCAAGATCACGCATCACCTTCTCGGTATCCACACCGGGCTTGTCGATCTTGTTGATGGCCACGATGATGGGCACCTTGGCCGCTTTGGCATGCGCAATCGCCTCTTGAGTTTGAGGCATCACGCCATCGTCCGCCGCACATATCAAGATGACGATGTCCGTCACCGAGGCGCCACGCGCGCGCATCGCTGTGAAAGCCTCATGGCCAGGCGTATCGAGGAAACAGATCTCGTGCCCGCCGTGGCGCACCAGGTAGGCACCAATGTGCTGCGTAATACCGCCGGCCTCTCCGGCCGCGACGTGCGTGTCGCGAATGGTGTCCAACAATGTCGTCTTGCCGTGATCGACATGACCCATCACTGTGACGATTGGGGGCCGGACACTTTCGTCGCCTGCTTCGGTCTCGGCCACCTGGGTGGCGTGCTCGAGCTCTTCATCGACGTCGATCGATACATCTTCGACCCGCCAGCCAAACTCTGCTGCAAGCAGTTTGGTGGTATCCAGATCCAAGCGTGAGTTGATGTTGACTCCACCCATGCCCATGCTGAGCAGCTTCATCAGCACGTCGGTCGACTTCATGCTCATCTTGTGAGCCAAGCCCTGCAAGCTGGTCTCGCCGTCGATCTTGATGATCATCTTCTCGGCGGACATCTCTTTGGTGGACACTTCCACCGGTCCACGACGCTGATGGTGGCCGCGAAAACCTCCGGGGCCGCGACGGAAACCCGGCCGCATGGGACGACCTGCTACAGGCCGGCCGCCATAACCAAATCCGCGGCCGCCCGCATTTGCGCGCGGGTCATAGGTTGTCCGCCGGGCGCTGGTGCGCGGACGTTGAGGCATTGGAACCGCTTCACGCCCCGCCCAAACCTGGATTCC
>CAZRGL010000038.1:9128-34064 GCA_964599485.1 uncultured Polyangiaceae bacterium | reverse complement strand
GGGCATGCAGTGGGCCGTGCGCGCGCTCAAAGCGGGTGTCCCTGATCCAGATGGGCGCTACTTCGAGCTCCGGTACGTTCGAAACACGCACCACCAGGACGCGAAGGTTGGCTTTCGATGCTTGACGTTTGTTGGCCGCTTCTGTGCACCGCGGGAGAACCTGTCGATGATGGCAGAGTTGAAGGTAATCGACGCGGAGTTCCTGCGCACGAAGCGGTTGATGCCCCGCACGAGCAAATAAATGCCACCGATCATGGCGGCCAAGAAGCTCAGCCAGCTCTCTTCGTGTGCGACCACCCAGCCGGTGAGCGACGAGTGCCGTCGCCGAATGTTGATTCGCTCGAAAATGAGTGCTTTCCACCAGTACACCACCACGATGACCACCAGTGGCGCGGCCAGGTAGAGGCAGATGGCTAGCGCCCAGTGGTAGATGGTCCCTTTGCCGGCCAACAAGCTGCTCAGGGATAGTGTCAGCCCAAACACCACTACGACGCGGCCGACCAGTCGCAGCGAACGCAAGCGAAGGGCTGCGATCTCCTCGGATTCCTCAGGCCCCCGACGCTGCTTGGTTGCGAGGGCGTCGATGGCGTTGACCACGATTGCCTCGCCGAGCACCCACACCAGCAAGGTGCCCACGATCTGAATCTCGAGGTATTCGGCGACGCGATTGGGGAGCAGCGCGGCGAGCACCAAGAACAGCACGAGCCACTCTGCGGGACGTCGCACACGGCGCAGAAAACCAATGAAGCGCTCGCGTCCTGGCTGCTTGCGCCGCGCGTCACGAATGCGCTCGAGCCACTCGAGGAGCAACTGATCGGCGCGGCGGTACCACCACGCAAACACCACCAGAACAGCCAGCCACTGGAATACGTTCCAATAGAAGCGCATGCGGGTGGCGCGGTCGTAGCGGCCAGCCTCGAAGCTTCGCACCCATTTGAACGAGGCTGCTTGGTGGTAGTGAAGGACTAGCTTGATTTGTTCGAGCTCTGCTCGGGCTTGGGTCCGGCCCGTTTCGCGAAAGGAAAAGAGCTTGCCGCGTTTGGCGCTCGACAAGTGGGGCAGCAAGGCCAAGCGCCCTTCGCTCAACGCTTGGACCTCGGCCACCAACAGCTCCGCCTTCTTCTTGCGAAGGGCGGCCTCGGCTCGCCGCAGCTGTCCAACCACGCCCTGGAGCTTGAACCGCAGCTCGACGACCAGCTTCGTGTCGACCTCTGGGCCCAGCTCATTCAGAGGGTTTGCCCCGAGGCCTTCGACCTCACTCGCGCTCGAGGAGAACAAATCGAGCGCCGTGGACAGCTGGCTATGGGAGGCCGACAAGAACGTCACCAACTTGTCGTAAAAGGCGTCGATCTCGATGGTTTCGACCTTGCGTTTGCGGATCTGCTCAATCTGTTGCTCGAGCTGCCGCTGCCACCAAAGTCGCACGTCGGCGCGTTCCTTGAGCTGCTTGTTCTCTGCGATCTGTTGCCGCTCGGTGTCCGAGAGCCTCGACTCCAAGCCCAGTAGCCGTGCTTTCTCGCTCTCCAGGCGGCGTAGTCCTTCGGTGGCCGCTTTCCTCGCGGCTTCGAGGGCTTTTCGCTGTTGTTCTTCGGCCTTTCGCTTGCGCTCCTTGGCCTCGCGGGCGCGCTTGGCTTCTTCGGTGGCGTCCTTTTGCCGCTTAGCGTGCGCATCGAGCTTGTTTCGCCGGGTCTTGGGGTCGAGCCCCAAGAACGACAAGGTCGCGCGGTCCAGCGCCAGGCGCGCTTGCCAAAAGACCGGGTCTATGGGCGTTTCGGGGGAGCCCGCATCTTGGGCCTGCTCCACACCGCCATCCGCGGCGTCGCTGGCTCCACCATCTGCTGGCTCGATGCCCCCATCGCCCAACGGCTCAGGTGGCTGGTCAGCCATGGCGACCACGGCGCGTAGGCGGCGCAGCTCTACCGCGATGGCCTGCTGATCCTCCAAATCGACCGAGAACAAGGTGGGCGGTTCGATGCCGAGGTCGAGCTCGCCTCTTATCAAGGCGCGAATGTTCTCTGCCTGCTCACGCAGCGCCTGAATACGCGGCGCTACCGGACCTGCATCGACCGCTTGCGCAGCGCCCGCGTCTTGGGGCGCGCCCGCGTCTTGGGGCGCGCCCGCGTCGGGCGGTGTTGGTTTTTGGCCGCGCGCGGGCCCTGCGCAGAGTAGCGCAACGACGGCCACCACGACACGCAGCAGGTGCACCAACCCGAGATAGCGTCGATTAGCACCGGATGAAAGCGACAATCATGGCCTGCTAGCCCGAATGGGATCATAGGGCAGCTTGCCCTTGAAGGGCACGGGCGCCATGCGCGCCTCGTAAATCACCCGCTTCCAGCTCAGTCCGCGGCGTTTCTGTTTGTCGGTGAGCGGCTCGCTGGGCTTGCCGTCTGCCTCTGCGCAGCAGCGCCAGCTCAAGTAGTAATAGTAGAACTTCTCGTCGTGCGAGTAGATCTTGGGGCGGCACATGTTGCGCACGCCTTTGTACCAAGGCCCGCCGGTGGTCACGTTGGCGAAGTTGCTCTTGGGACCGCCCCAGCTGCGCTCCGAGCTGGCCAGCTCATCAGCGTTGCCGGGCAAGTCGTGGACGCCGTAATCACTCACGCAATGCGGCTGTGAACCGCTGACGACGCCTTGCCACAAGCGTTCGAGCTCAACCGGGTCACGGCGAACGAACTTGGCTTGGTCCGGGTTCTTGTAGGGCATGTCGCCGCGACACTTCTTGGGATCGCGCTCGTAGCCGTAGGGAAAGGGCTTGTTGTCGGGACCCTCGCACGCCTTCGTCCATTCGCTCTGCTTGCACATGCGCTTTCCGCGCAGTGCGCAATGCACCTGTGCTTGGTAGAAGTTCTGCATCACCATGGGCCGCTCGCCGCGGCGGTTGGGGAATTCGTAGCGATCGATGCAGAAGCGCATAGGACGAGTCTTGCCTCGACAAACTGTAGGCTTTTTGACGCGCTCGCAGACCCACAGCTTGTTCTGCGGCGCGTGCCATTTCTCGAGGCATCTCACCTCGAGGTTTTTGCAGAAGGCGCCGTCGACCAGCACCATGTCCTCGGGGCAGGCTCGAGGTTGTGGTTGCTTCTCCGGCACGGCGATTGAGGGGGGCGGCGGGGCCGAGGGCAGAGGTGCTGGTTTCTGTACAGCGGGCGCCCGTGTCGCGCTGCTCGTTGCCACAGGTCGGTCGAGCTGGGGCGGAGCGGGCGAGCAGCTCACCAGCGACAGCGACACGACAAAACCAACAGAGCGTGACAACAGGTTCTCCCCGATGGAGGATAGGGCGTGTTCGGGTGTGGGCGAAACCTTGCCTTCAATGGGCGGATTTCCGTCCAGCTTCGGCTGGCTGTCGCCCTCCTTGTGACGCTGTCGGGCGCGAGTGGATGTAACTCTGCTCGGTCGCAACCGGAGGGCGCCCAAGAAGCGGCGCCGACTGGCTCGGTGGTCTCCCCTATTCGGGTTCGGGTCGCAGTCGTGCGGAGCGCGCGTTTGACGCTCGATCAGGAATGGACCGGTGTCGTTTTTCCCAACCGCCAAGCGACGGTTGCGGCGGAGGCTGCCGGTAGGGTGATCAAGCGCGCCGTCGAGCGCGGCGACAGCGCCCGCCGTGGACAGCTGTTGTTCCTGCTCGACGCCAGCCGCTCTGCGCTCGAACGCAAACGAGCCGCGGCCTCGCTCAAGGGGGGTGAGGCCGATCTAGCGCAGGCGAAGCTCGATTTTGCTCGCGCCGAGAAGCTCTTCGCCAGTGGCGCCATATCCCGCGCCGAACGTGATCGGGCCGCCTTGTTGAACGAGCGTGCCCGTCATGCGGTCGCCGCGGCTCGGGCGGCCTATCGATCCGTCAATCGCGCCGTAGGCGATTCGGTGATCAAGGCGCCGTTTGGCGGCACCATCGCAGCGCTGCATGCGGAGGTTGGTGATTTTCTCGGCCCTGGCCGTCCGGTGGCCACTATCGTTGCGATGAAGCAAGTGCGCATCCGCATCGGGCTCAGTGCTGCGCAGAGCGATCGACTCGAGGTGGGTGATCGTGCCGTGGCGCGTTTTGCCGATCTCGGCGGGCTCGAACGAAGCGGTGTGCTCAAGAGTATTTCGCCGCTTGCCGATCCCACCAGTGGGACCTACACGGCCGAGTTGCTCGTCGACAATCCTCAGGGTCGCTTGCGCCAGGGCATGACTTGTACGGTTGGTGTTCAGCAAGACAATGGCCGCTTGGGGCCCGTGATCCCCCGCGCCGCCTTGGTCAAGCGAGACGGGCAGACCAGCGTTTTCGTGGTCGAGAAGCGCGATGGCGTCGTTCGGGCTCGGCGCGCCCAGGTTCGGTTGGGGCGGCAGACGCAAGTCGACGTCGAGGTGCTCAGCGGCTTGCGAAGCGGCGAGCGGGTGGTGACGACCGGGATGTTTGCGTTGCGAGATGGCGCGCCCGTCGTCGTGGATGATGTCAGCGGCAGCGGCAAACCCGCCGCTGGGCCCAGCAGCAAACCCAGCAGCCGATCCAGCGGCAAGCCTGCCGGCAGCTCGCCGGGCTCGACAGTGAGCAAACCGGCGCACTGAGGCGGTTGATGCTGACCAAGGTCGTACGCTTCTTTCTGGAACGCCACCTGTTGGTGCACGTGACGATGGTGGCCATCATCGTGCTCGGTGTGATGACGGCGCTGCGTTCCGAACGCGAGGGATTCCCGGCCGTGACCCTCAGCGAGCTGTATGTGACGGCGGTGCTGCCCGGTGCCGCTGCGCGCGACATCGAGAGCAAGGTCGCCGCACCGATCGAGGAAGCGATCAAACAGGTCGATGGAGTGCAGTCCTTCTCGACCACCATCACAGACAACATCTCGGTCAGCCGCGTCGAGCTGCCCACTGAGTACTCGAGCGAGCAGATCCGCGAAGTCGAGACCGAGCTGCGGCGTGCTCTCGACATGATCACCGGTTTTCCGAGCGATATGGAAAACGCGCCGACCATCGAGCGGCTCGACGCCAATCGCTTCCCTGTGCTCGAGGTTGCCTTGTTCGGGCCCAGTGCCAGTTTGCCTGGTGCTTCGCGCCAGGTGGAAACAGCGCTGCGTCGTCTCAGCTGCGTGACCCGGGCGACCATCGTCGGTCTCGACGATCCAGAGGTCCGCATCCTGATTGACCCCGACAAGGCGCGGGAACGCAGCGTGACCTTGGTCGAGGTGATGGCGGCCATCAAGAAACGCAATGTGTCGGCCACGGGCGGCGTGCTCGAAAAGTCGGGGGACCGCAAACAGGTCGTGTTGCTCAGCCGCTACACCAATCCGCGAGACGTGGCTGCCACGGTGGTGCGCTTTCACCCTGCGGGTGGTGCAGTTCGCATTGGCGACGTGGCGCGTGTGGAGCTCACGCGTCGTGACAACGGATTGCGGGTGCACACCAACGGCGAGCGAGGCGTATCGATCGTCGTTCGCAAGCGCGCCGACTCCGACATCATCAATTCGGTCGACAAGATCATTGCGGCGGTGAAAGCAGAGAAGCTGCCTGCTGGCGTCAAGGCCGTGTTCATCAACGACGGCTCCTTCATTGCCCGCAATCGCCTCAACTTGATGCGTGACAATGGCTTGCTCGGCCTCGGGCTCGTCGTGCTCTCGCTACTGTTGTTCCTCAATCGCAAAGCTGCGTTTTGGGTGTCACTCGGCGTGCCAGTGGTGATGTTGGGAACGCTGATGATCCTTCCGCTCATCGGCATCACCATCAACATCGTGTCGCTCGCGGGTTTCGTCCTCGTGCTGGGAATGCTGGTTGACGACGCTGTGGTGGTTGCCGAGCGGGTGGTGGCCTACCAAGGGCGCGGTGCCAACGCGATCGAGGGCGCCACCGAAGGGGTGATGTCGGTGGCGGTTCCCGTCATTGCCTCCTCAATCACCACCATCATCGCATTCGCACCGATGTTCGTGCTCGGTGGATTGCCGGGCAAGTTCGCCTGGTACGTGCCGGCAGTCGTGATCATTGCGCTGGGGGTCTCGGTGTTCGAGTCCTTCCTGCTGTTGCCAACGCACATGGGCGGTGGCGGCAAGAAACACGAGCCCGAGAAGCCTCGCCGGTTTGTCATCGCGTTGCGTCGTTGGTACCGGCTGCTGCTCGAGCGCGCCCTGAAGCACAAGTACTTCGTGCTGTTGCTCTTCGTCGGTACCTTCATTGCGGTTGTGACCGGGTTGGGGCCGCGCTTGAGCTTCGTGCTCTTTCCCCAAGACGACTCCGACGCGCTCTTCATCAAGGTCAACATGCCGGTGGGCACGCCCATCGAGCGAACTGAGGCTGCGGTCGAGGCCATCGAGCGGCAGCTGCCCGGCCTGGTCGGTTCCGATTTGGTTGCGACCACGGCTCGCATTGGCCACCAGAACCCGATTGCCATTGCGCGTCTGAATGGC
The DNA here is from genome assembly GCA_964599485.1 of uncultured Polyangiaceae bacterium. Lineage (GTDB taxonomy): Bacteria > Myxococcota_A > Polyangia > Polyangiales > Polyangiaceae > JAPYTK01. Next base: position 27,687 of record CAZRGL010000038.1, on the reverse strand, counting down.
TCGGCTCCGCACCAGGCGATCGTCAGCGCCATGATGAAGCCAATCAAACGAAAGCGCACCAGTGCGGAGTGGGCTGATGTGCTGCGCACCAAGTTGCTGCTGCCAGATGACGCCGAGGTGGTCTACGAAGCCAAGCGCATCGGGCCTCCGGTCGGCAAGCCAGTGATGGTTCATGTGGCTAGCAACCACGATGCGCAGCGCCGTGTGACGGCCGCCCAGGTCGTGTCCTATCTGGAGGGCGTGGGAGGCATCGTCGACATCGAAGTCGACGAACGGCCCGGGATTCGGCAAATCGATCTCAACATCGACCACGACAAGTTGGCACTACGTGGTTTGGACGTCGAGACGGTGGCGCTCACTCTCAAAGCTGCCTTCTACGGAATCGAGGTATCGGAGATCCGTGACCTGGTCGACACCACGCGGTTTCGGGTGATGTTCGATCCTTCGGCGCGCAGCTCACTCGAAGCCTTGCTGGAAACGCCCATCCGAGGCCCATTGGGTCATCTGGCGCGGCTGCGCGATGTGGTCAACCCGGTCGAGGTCGAGTCCGTTTCGCCCCTGTTTCATCGCGAGGGCGTGCGCACCGCCACGGTGACGGCGGCGTTCTCACCAACCAGTGATTTGACCGCGGTGTCAGTGGCTCGGCGGATCAAGCGCGAGCTCTTCCCACGCTTCTCTTCGCCGGATCTGGAGCTGTCGATCGGCGGAGAAGCAGTCGACACCGACGAAACCGTGGGCGACATGGGGCTGGCCTCCGGCCTCGCGCTCTTGGGGGTGGTCACCATCATCGCTCTGATCTTGTCGTCGTTCCTCGAGGCTTTCTTCATCGTCGTGGTCATCCCCTTCGGCGTTGCGGGGGTGCTCGTTGCCTTCTTCCTGCACGACAAGCCGCTGAGCATGTTCGCGACCCTCGGCGTCATTGGCCTGTCTGGAGTCGTGGTCAACGACGCCATCGTGATGGTCGATTCCATCAAACAGCGGCTCAAGCTCGAGGGCGTTCATTGGGCGGAGCGAGAGCGCTTCCGCGAAGTCGTCATTGACGCGGTAGTGGAGCGTCTGCGCCCCATCTTGGTCACCACCATCACCACCCTGGGCGGGGTTTTCCCTACAGCCTATGGCTTAGGCGGTTACGACGCTGTGCTCAGCCCCATGTCGTTGGCTCTTGGCTGGGGCTTGGTGTTCGCCACCGGCATCACCTTGCTGCTAGTGCCCAGCTTGTTCCTGGCGGCGCAGGACATTCGCCGCCTCTTCAGCCGCCTCATCCCAGGTCGGGACGCACCTGTCGCATCACCCAGTAAGTGACAAGTGACTGGTACCGGTACCAATTTTCTGCCACGAAAAACGGATGGAAATCAGCACGTTGAGCCTGATTTGTAGAATTCGCTAAGTGACAGGTGACTGGTACCGGTACCGATCGAGGTACCGATCGATGTGCCGATGTGCTGGGTACCGATCGAGGTGCCGAGTACTGGTGCTGGGCGAGGCTTAGAAGTCGAGGCGTTGTACGTGGACTGAGCAGTGGTCTGCTTGGCGTTTGAAGAACACTACGTTTTGGAAGGGGACTGAGCGCCAGTCTTCTGAGCTGTTGGTGAGGTGCTCTGAGGAGATGATGACTGCTTCGGCGTTGTCTGGAGCGACTTCGCGCATGCCGTACTGGCCGTCGTGCAAGCCGTAGTCCTTTCCGGCCAGATACCAGACCGGCTCGGTCACGCCTGCCAATGAGTATTCTGGCGATCCTTTTGGTGCTTGGCGGAGCTCTTCCCAGTCTCGCTCGATGTCGGCTGCGTACTCGAAGCCCAAACCGATGTTGGCGACGACCAGGTCGTTGCCGTCTGCCAAGAAGAACTTGAGCTTCGCCGGCTTCGCGTTGTCGTGGCGCTTCTTGATGTCGCGCACCACGTTCATGAAGCTGCTCAGTCCCGCGATGATCTCCTCGGGGTCCATGTCGGCGGTGGGGTCGGCAAACTGGCTCATCAGCAAGCAGTACAGTGGCTCGGTGTCCGTGCTGCCCATCAGATTGGCGACGATTTCGGGGCGGCAGGCGCTGAGGATGTCATGCAACATTGGGCGCCAGCCGGGCAGCCCGCCGTTGTGTGCGAGCGCGAGCTTGAAGCCCTCGTAGATGAAGGGATGGCAGTTGTCGTCGTTGATCGACGCGTAGCGCGAATAGCCCGTCGCACGAATGTGCGCGAGCAAGTTGTTGGTGCGCAAGTTGGTGCAAATCGCCTGCAGGTTCTTGTCGTAGAACGCTGGCATACAGCTGCGGTACATCAGCGGGCGATCTTCCTCCGGCGATCCACGCAGCCACGACGCAAACCCGGTGCCGCCGAGCTGCAGCAGGTCGTGGTATTCCGCGTCAAAGCTCTGGTTGACCAACGAGTTTTTGGGTTTGGTCATCAGATCGGCAAGCGACACCGAGGGTCCGAGGTAACCGAGCACACGACACATGGCAGCAAGTCTCCTTTCGGGCTGCCGCGCACTGTCTCATCCAAGTGCTCCCGGCGCCAGCCAAGCAGTGTGCGGCGCCGCGCTTTCTTCGGATGCTTCCTAGCCCGTGGCCTTGTCGATGCCCGCCCACCCGTTGTCGGTTTCGAAGTGGGTGGCCAGGATCATCAGACGATAGAAGAGCAATCCGCGGGGGTAGCTGCGACGGTTGAAGCGAAACGTGAACTCGTCGACATAGCGTTGCAGGTTCTCCGTCGATACGTTGGGCGAGCTCCACAGCCAAAGGCGCAGCAGCGACGAGATTTGCTGCAAGTCAGGCATCACGATGTGGCCGATGTCGCCCATCGGCGCCTGGATGCCGATGCGATGGTTGAAGCCCGCATGACCGAGCGCCGCATAGCCGTTCCACGGCGGAGTATGGACCGTGGCTCCGACCTCCACCGCGCTGCTGACGAAGCGCACCATGCTGCCGCCGTTGACCTTGGGTAGGTACTTGGCGCGCATGAGTCCCTGATCTCCTCGCTCACGTTCGACGGCAACAGCAACAACTGCTTTTTGGGTCGTCCGTCGCCCGAGCGCCCCGCGGCGCTCGACCTCAACGTAGGTCTTGGCCACCTCTACCGAGCGGCGCAGCTGGCGCTGGGCGGGCAGGGCCATCGCTTTGCGTAGCGCGTCCAAGCATTCGATTGCTGCCTGCTGGCCGCGCACACGCAAAACGCGCTGCATGGTTGTGATGCTGGCCCCCGCTTCCTGATCGGTGACTTCCCAAATGGCGCGAAACCAACGCATCAAAGGCACGCAGCTGCCGTGGAAAGTCGAGCCGTTGGTCACGGCAACCAGCCAGCGGCATCGCGTGCACGCCATCAGTCCGGTGCCAGAGCGCCACGGCGCTGATGTGTTGTCGCAGCTGCCGCATACAAACCCTCGAGGCCAGCGGAGCCTTTCGAGATAGGTCCGGCAGGCGGACTCGTTCGGAAACATCCCCTCGAGCTCCGAACGGGTTCGGGGGAAGTCGACTCCAGCCTCTGGCAAGCGTGTTTCGATTAGCCGGAAGCTGCCGCTTCGGGGCGGGATGAACTGGTCGTCAAATTCGTCATAAGGCACGGCGGGCTCCTCAGTGGGGGGTCAACATCGAATTCATCAAGCTGTATGCCAACCCCCTGAAACCTCTCGCCCCCCCTGATTTCAGGCTGTTACAACGGTGGGCATCTGTCCTGATTCTGGTCACCATGTATCGATTCTGTACCTATGTATAAAATGAGAACACATGTCCGGAATATTTACAACCTGTTCATTTAGTGACCAAAGGGGCGCCCGAACATTGTAGGATGGGCTCAGTATGACCACCCCCTCCGCCTCGGATTTGCTCGAGCAGCTCTTACGACTGCCCGCTGAGCTTGCCGAGGCGGCAACGCTACGAGAGGCGCTGGCCAAGCTCAGCGACGTGGCACTGGTGACGTTGCAAGCGGAGCACGCCTCGGTTCGCTTGCTCGGCGAAGAGGGTCAGGAGCTGGTCTCGTTCGCGCGCGCGGGTGCGGGCCTCGACTCGCCGCCTGTGCACTTGCGTTCCGGTGAGGGCGTGGCCGGTTGGGTCTTCGAGCAGGCTCAACCGCTCGCGCTCGACGACGCTCCTGCCGACAGTCGGTTCAAGCCGGCCGAAGATCAGGGCTTCGTCATCCGCTCATTGCTGGCGGTGCCCATGCTGGCAGGGGGGAAAGTGGTCGGAGTGATGGCTGTCTCAGCGCCCGAGCCAGCCCGTTTCGGCGCGCGTGAGGTGGCCTTGGCACAGCTGATCGCGAACAACGCCATCGCCCCACTCGATAGCTCGCGACGTGATCTGGCCAACATGGTTGCTTGGTTGGAGCATGCTTTGGCGTCGCCGTTGAGGCTGCGGCTGAGCGCCGAGCTGCTCGAGGTTGGCGACGTTGGCCTTTCGCGTGTCGAGGCGGTGGTACGCAGCGGTCGGCACGAGCAAGACGTTGTCGCATGCCTCAGCCCCATGGTGCAGCGCGGCCTAGTCGAGCACGATGGCGCCCGTTACCGATTCTGTCCGACCCTACCTGCTGGCTTGCGGACGCTCATCGATGCCACGGTCAAGCGGGCCTCCGAACAGCTCGTCCGAGAGCATCACGTTCGCCATCGCTTGCTCGGCGGCATGATCGGTCTCGACCCCAAAATGCAAATGGTCTTCGAGATGGTCCATCAAGTGGCCCGGATCGATGTGCAGGTTCTCATCACTGGCGAGACGGGAACGGGCAAGGAGCTGGTTGCCCGCGCCATTCACGATTCCAGTCCGCGGTGCACCGGTTTCTTCGGCGCGGTCAACTGCGCCACGCTTACCGAGAATCTGTTCGAGTCGCAGGTGTTCGGGCACATGCGAGGCGCCTTCACAGGCGCTGTGCAAGATTACGTTGGACTGGTCGAACGCTGCGATGGCGGCACGCTCTTTCTCGATGAGGTGGGCGATCTGAGCCTGCCGAATCAAGTCAAGCTCCTGCGCTTCCTGCAAGAGGGCACGTTCTCGCGACTCGGTGAGACCTCATTGCGGCGCTCGGACTTTCGGCTGATCTCGGCGACGAATCGCAACTTGCAAGCCATGGTGGCAACGGGAAGCTTCCGTGAGGATCTCTACTATCGCCTCGCTGTTTTCCCCATTCGCGTTCCTTCGCTTCGAGAGCGGCTCGGTGACCTGCGCTACTTGGTGGAAGGGATCCTCGAGGTCCAAGCCCAGCGCTATCGCACGGGCGAGCCGCCAACCATCAGCGGTGACGCCCTCCAACAGCTTCAGCGCTACGACTGGCCGGGCAACGTGCGCGAGCTCGAGAACGTGATGGCGCGCGCGGTCGTGATGGCCGGAGGCGGGCCCATCGACGCAAAGCACTTGCCAGAAGTCGAGCTCATGTCGGACCGGCCGCGCGAGAGCGAGTTGCCACCGTTACCGGACGAATCGGGTCAGGTGTTTGCGCTGCGGCCGCTGGCGGACATGGAGCGCGACCACATCATCGGTGTACTGCGCTCCCAGAAAGGGAACATCAAAGCCACTGCGGAGATCCTCGGGATCTCGCGCACCACTTTGTACAAGAAGATCCGCAGCTACCGCATCGATGCACCCATGTAGTCTGGCGCCGTGCTGCGGTCGGTGCGAAATGGGCTGTGCTCGGTGAGCATGGCGATCTCGCGGGCAACTGCGGTGCGCTCGCGCATGAGGAAAGAGGCGATGGTGTCGCGAAACAGCGGGTCAGCTATCCAGTGGGCGCTGTAGGTCGGCTCGGGCAAGTATCCGCGCTGGATCTTGTGCTCCCCCTGTGCGCCGGCCTCGACACGCGACAAGCCGAGCTCGATCGCGAGCTCGATGGCTTGGTAGTAGCAAGTCTCGAAATGAAGCTTCTGGCGCCGCTGATCGGGACGACACCCCCAGTACCGACCAAACAGCGCGTCTTCGCCTACCAAGTTGAGCGCACCGGCGACCAGCTGATCGTCCTTCAAAGCCACGACGAGGGCGATTCGTTCGCCCATCGATGCGCCGATACGGTGAAAGAACGCTCGGGTGAGATAGGCTCGACTCCACTTGCGATCGGTTGTTGCCAGATAGAAATCGAACAGCGTGTCCCAATGGGTGGGCTTGATGTCGTCGCCTCGCAGCACCCGCAAGCGCACACCGTTGTGGGTTGCGCAGCGCCGCTCCTTTTTGATGGCGCGGCGCTTTCGGGAAACGAGCGCGGCGAGGAACTCGTCGAACGAGCCGTAGCCCAAATTGCGCCAGCGGTACTGCACCCCGGTACGCTGCAGCAGGCCCAGCTCACCAGCCTGCGCCCACTGTTTCTGGCTCGAGAAACTGATGTGAAAAGACGAGAGCTCATGGTTGCGGGCGAGCTCGCCCATCGCTGCGATGAGCACGGTTTGGAGGCGCGCTGCGTCGCCGTCCGGGCGCACCAACAAGCGCCGCCCAGCCACTGGCGTAAACGGCACGCAGCACTGCAGCTTCGGGTAGTAGCTCTTGCCCACGCGCTGGTATGCGTCGGCCCACGCAAAGTCGAAAACGTATTCTCCGAGAGAGTGGCCCTTGAGGTACAAGGGGGCCACCGCGATGCAGCCCGCATCGTCGTCGACCACCAAATGCTGGGGCAGCCAGCCCGCTTCAGCGGTCGCACTACCGCTTTGCTCTAGCGCGCTCAGAAAAGCGTGCGACAAGAAGGGGTCTTGCTGGCCTGCGCACGCGTCCCACTGGGCGGCGTCAATCTCGTCGAGCGTCGAGACGACCCTCACCCGCAGCTTCGCCGGTGCCTCCTTCTGAGCCATCGCAGAAGTGTAGCCCGCTTGGCTTCGAGGCGCCGCAGGCTAGGGCAAGGGCTAGGGCAAGGGAGTCGTTCGCGCCAGAACGATGGGGCGCAGGGCGCAATCGCCGGTTTCCAGCTCATCGAGCTTGCCGTGGATCTCGGCGATCATGCGGGCGGCGAAATGGGTGAAGCCGGGCAACAGGTCAGCGGCAGACTTGGGCAAGTAGACCATGACCGTCTCGCTGGGCAGGTCGGCGGCCCAGAGCCGGCAGCAGATATGTTGGCTGCCCAACAACATGCGCGTTTCATAGCTGCGCTCATCGAGCAGCTGGTTTTCGACCAGGCCGTCGACGTTCTTGCAGACGGCAGCTTTGTGTTGTTTTCGAAGTGCTTTGCGCAAGCGTTGGGTGAGCTCCGCGGACAGCGTGGACGGCAAAGGTGTCGACGACAGTTGGCGTACTGCGCGTACGGTCTTTTTGGCCTTGTCGTTGGTGAGCTGTGGCTCGGCGAGCGACAAGTAGATCTGCAGGCGTCGGCGCGCCTCGAACATCGGCTCGAGCTCACCTTGGACGAGCGTCAATGGCGGGACATATTTGCCGTCCTGTCGAATGGCAGCACCGCGCTGTCCAGAAAGGGCGGCGATGTGGACGTTGTGAGCGCGCACCATGATCTCGAGCGCTTCGTGGCCGAGCTGAGCCGCGGCACCAGTGACGGTCACAGCGTGCTCGAGCGGTGGAGGGATATCCTCGTCGAGCTCATCGAGAATGTCGTCCCATGGAGGGTGCTCGCGAATTCGTTTGAGCCGAGCGCTGTCGCTCCAAATCAGCTGAACGACGAGTGGGACTGCCGTGCGCTTTTCTGCTCGAGCAGCAGGCTCTCGAGGTGCTTGCTCCACTTCCGCTTGGCGTGCTCGTGGCGCGCTGGCATCGATCGCAGCGTCGGCGTCGTGTAGCACCCCATGGAAGCGGATCCGCTCGGTTGGCTCGCTCGGTGGTGAATCTTCGTCCACGCGACCAGGTGGCTGGGGCGCGTGCGCCTCAGCGGTGGCGATGGTCTGCGGGCCGCTGTCACCATCGGTTTCGATCTCCGAGCTGAGCGTATCGCGCAGACCACCAGTTGCCTGAGGCGACTCCGCTGGGGTCGATGTCCAGGGTGCGCCCGGCACAGCCGCTTGGTCGACGCTTTGTTCGTCCTCGGCGTTGGCCGGCGGGATGAAGAACGGGGCCGCGACGCTACCGGGTTCCAAATACACGCCCGAGAGATCTTGGGTTCCACTTGGATCGACGTCTTGATCAACCGACAACCAAGCCCCTGGCAAGGAGGCCACGCCCTCTTCCAACAAAGTGGCCAAATCCTCGGGCCACAGCAGCGGCTCTTCATCCGTGCTCAGACCCCCCGCAATGACGCAGCGGTTGGCGAGCTGCTCGTCAGCGAGTGGAACATGGCCATGCCAGACGACGGAGCAAGTTTGCTTGTTGGTGTCGATGTGGATGGTGCCAGCGCGCAACCGGAACGGTGGCTCGTCAGCCGTGTCGTCACGGGTGTAGAGTCGCGCTTCGGCGCCGATCCTGGGCAACCTGAGCTTGACCACGCTGCGGCGTGGATGCATGCCATAAAGCTCGATTACCTCGTTGCCGGCGAGCTCCGCGACCTGCTGATCATCGGGTGCGGCTTGGAAGTAGGACCAGTCGAAGTCTTCGGCGATCTCGAGGATGGACTTGCTGAGTCCTTTGCGATCTGCCGTGCGCAGCCGTGCGCGGCGCGCCGAGAAGGTTCGCGGAATTGGGGCAAAGCCACCGACTCGTTGGCGCGGTGCATCGGGGTCGATCAGGTTGGGTCTAGGCGAGAGCGCCTCGATGCCAACCCCGAGCGGATTGTCCCGAAAGCCCGTGCCACCAATGGCGCGTTCGAGCGATAGCGGCATCGATTCGAACGGGGCCGGCTTGTCCTCGTTGTGGGCGCGGTCGCCAATCACTTGCGTCTTCTTGTTGATCAAGACGCGCCGACCGCGCCGCACGAGCAAGCGCGCATCGAGCTTGGTGACTTTGCCGCGATGGGCGAACGCGCTGCCGGTGATGAAGACGTCGGTCTTGGGCACCATGGGTACCGTCTCGGTGACTCCGAGCAGGGTGCGCATGGGGTGGTTGTCACGGTGTTGGTCGGAGGCGCGCAGCTGTTCGGCGTCGATGGGGCGCAGCGTGCCCTTGCCATCGAAACTGAACGAGGCTTTGACCAATGCTGTCACGTAGAGCACGCCACCCGATCGCCAGAGCACCGTACCAACGGCGATGGGACCGAGGGCGGCCACGTCTACAGGCCAGGGGCGCGTCATGGCTTCCCGCCCTTGGTGGCTCCTGGCAAGCTGACCGACATCACGCGGGCCAACGCGACGCCGCGCAATGCGTTTGGATGGCAGTGAGCATCGCGTTGGTCTTGCGCCAAATTGAGCTCGGCGATGAGCCGGGCCTCGAAGCGGGCGAATAGCGGCATCCGTTCTGCACAGCCGACGGGAAAGTACGTCGGCAGGTGTGTCGGCTCGGCGCGAGGGTGTGCGCTGGCCGGACAGAGCAGGGCGCGCAAGTGCTGTGCGCCGAACACAAAACGCTTCGCCAGCTTGTGCTCTTGCATCACCCGCTGCTCGGCGTACTGCTCCAGTTCACCTCTCGGCAACAAGCGGCGTTTGCGCCCATAGGCGTCGACGACCTGCTGCCGCAGCTCTGCAACGAGAGGGCCTGTTTTCAACCCCTTGTTCAAGACCTCCCTGACGCTCTTCAAGCTCTCGTCGAGTGTCTTGTCATCTGGAGCGTCTGCGCTTGCAAGCTCGAGGGTCGCTTGAAGCAGCGCGAAATCGTCCAGAGCGAGCGCGAGCTCGCCTTCGAGTAGCAGCAAAGGTGGTGCGAGCTTGGTTCTACCGATACTCGCTTCGCGCATGATTCGGGTCAGCTCGGAAGCTTGCGCGACCGGCGCGTTGGCGAGCACCTCGAACGCTTCACGGCTGGCCGCGGCATTCGTGCTCGCAGCGGCATCGAGGTCGAAGTCTGCTTCGCGCTCATCCATCAGCTCGATGTGCTCCGCGAAGCGTGGATGCTGTCGTATTCGCGCAGCGTAGCTCGGGTCACACCACAACAGCTCGACCACACGGTATGCTCGTGCCCGCGCGCCGGTATCGGTGGTGGGGTCGCTCGTCACGCGCGTTGTTTTTATCACGTCTGCCCCCGAAACGCGCGCTCGGCGCCATGCCTGACGAGGGAGCTGCAATGTCGCTCGAGCCAATACGTGGACCTTGCAGTCGCGGCCGACTGCTTGATATGCAGGCCAGCGATGAGCCGTCTCGAGCTGTTGCTCTATGGGCAGGCGCCACTGCAGTTGCCAGCCGAGCTTCCGGCGGGCTTCGATGCGCAGTTTCTGGCTCCGGTCGTGCGCCCAACACCTGACACAGCCTTCAACGGCGCGCCGGACGGGCTGAGCGAACGGGTGATGACCGCACCCCACGGCCTGCTTCTGTCGGCGCGTACCGACGATGCCAACCTGTGGTCCTTGCATGAATGTGGCGCCGACTTGCTCGAACAGATAGCGACAGCGAGTGCGGTGGTCGCGGCCGAGTCGGGGCTGCCGCAGGCGCTACAAGTCGATGTCGTCGACCTGTTCTGCCTCGATGCCCGACCGCTAGAGGCCGCGGTTGTGCGGTTGCGTTCGCGTCATCCAACAGCGTTGTTGTGGGTCGGAGCTCGCCCACGCGGCGACGGTTCGCTCGACATCGAGACCTTTGGTCTGCGCAAGCTCGACCAGCGGGAGATTCACGTGCCGGGTGTGCAGCCCAAGCATTTGGAGGTGGTGTCCCGATTCTTGAACAACATCGCCGGCTACGGTTGCGGTACGGGAGCGACGATCAAGCCCGGCGATTCGACTTCTTTTGGGTGGGTGGACGTGCGCCATCTGGCAGCCGAAGCGCTCGAGGATTATCCTGACGACCCCGAGGCGTGCGCTCCGCGTTTCATCCGCGAGTTGGTGTCGTCGCTTCCTGGCGTGTTGGTCGTCGCTGAGCCCAAAGCAGATGATGACGACACCCTGCAGCTCGGCGTGCGACGCGCCACCAGAGTGATCGAGGTGATGGTGGGCGCCGCACGTCAATGCGGCTTAGGCCCCGGCGTCGAGGTTCCACGTGGCCAGCAAACGGCCGTACTTTGCACCAATGTTTCCCAGGGCCCCCCACTCGAAGCGCGACGCACCGTGCCCGACGAGCCGGGGGCGAGCGGTTGGGTGGCGATTTGCCGAGAGCGCGACCACAACCACGAAGACGCTGCCAATTTCGTCGTGCAACCTCTGCAGAAGCTCGCCGAGGCGGTGCCACAGCTGTTTCCCATGATGGCCGCACCACCAGAGACCGGTTTGATCATCGGTGCAGACAACGCGATGACCGTGCTGCTTCCTGAGGGCGCTCAGCCCCCAGACGCGGAAGGAGCCAACTAGCTGACCGAGTGGCGAGCCGCTGTTTCAGGTTCAAGTCGTTCGAGCTCTGGGCTGCACATCAGCCGTCGACTTGGGCCTCGGGCTCCTGCGGCTTCGACTCTGCCACCGCCACGACGTCTCCAGCGAGGGTCGACAGTTCAATCTCATCCATCGACTCGTCAGAGATGTCCAGCTCGGCGGCTATCGCCCGCAGGACCTTGTGCTCGCTGGTGGCAATGTGGCCATCCGCCTTGGCTTGACTTGCCAACAAGCGCATCACCTGCCGTCGCTCGGTGGCGTCGCAGAGCGCTTTCAGCTCCCGAAAACAGAGCTCGAGCTCCGCGCTGGGCAGACTCGGCGCCCGCTCGTTGAGCACGTCACACAGCACGTCGATGCCTCCGTCGGGCATTCGGTCGATGTGTTGGAACAGTGCCCGTAGATGATCGAGCTCACATTTCAAGAACCGACCGTCCGCATGGGCTATCCGTGTGAGCAGAACGGCCACGATGACGATGTAACGAACGACCACCGGTTCGTCTTCTGGCAGCAGCTCGCGAACTTTGTCCTGGATCTGGGACAGATTCGGGTGCTGACCGCGCTTGCGCAAACCGAGCCACGCCAGTGGAGCCATCAACCCAAACCTACCAGATTTCCCTTTTTGAACTCGCAAAATGCCCGCAAAATGTACCGAAAGGTGTCACATGTATGTACTTGCAGGTAGACATTCGACCCGACGATAGGCGCGGGCATCGCGTTGTTGTGCTATGCGGCACAGCGCCATGAAGAAAGTGGCTCTGCTCGTCTTTGTTGGGTTCTGGATGATCGTCTTGGGTTGGCTCAGCCTGCTCGGCAAGGGCGATGAGCCCCCGCTGCCCCCGCCGCCAGCCGCTGACGCCGCCGTGGCCGCTGCCGATGCTGATGTCGATGCGGGCAGCGAAGAGCCCGCAGATGCGGCTGTAGACGCTGATGTCGGCGATGGCGGGGCCATGGTTTTTGGTCTCGATGGCGGCAAGTTCGAGCTCGGCGACGCGCCAAAGGCCATCACCATCGGGGTGATCTTGGTCCAGTACAAAGGGGCCCAGGGGGCTTCACGCAAGGCGCGCAGCAAGGAGGCGGCGCGCAAATTGGCTTCGGAAATCGCGGAAAAGGCCAAAGAAGACTTCGAGGCAGCCGTCAAATTGGGCGATCGGGGGTCGGTTGCGAAGGGCGGCAAGATCTACCGCAACATCTTGCGTCCACGGCTCGAGTACACAGTCTTCAGCATGGAAAAGGGCGCCGTCAGCGGGCCGGTCAACACGCCACGAGGGTTCTGGATCATTCGGCGCATCAAATAGGCGCAAGGTCGTGTAACGTGGCTCTATGGCGACCATCGATATCGCTCGAGCACATCGTTTGGATTTGGCGGTCGCGAAAGAACGCGCCCAGCAGCTAGCCGAGGACCTTCAGGTCAAGCTGGGCATCGATTGGCGCTGGCAAGGCGACGACATCAACTTCAAGGCCGACAGCGGGAAGGCCAAAGGAGTCAAGGGTGTGGTGCGCGTGAACAGCTCACAGGTTCGCGTGGAAATAGACTTGCCCTTCTTGCTTCGGGCGCTCAAGGGCATGATCAGCGGCAAAGTGAACGATAAGCTCGACAAGTTGATTGGCTAGACTGATATTCCTAGGAACGTTGGCATAGAGAAAGACGGCGGGGCCTACGTAGGTGTTTTTGTTAGGTTCCTTGGCGGGGCTTGGATAGAGTTCGCCCGGGGTCACGGCGTCCTGGTGGTTGGATGACGGTCCACAGCTCAGGCGAACAAATCGAGGCGGTGTTGGCGCGACTACGTGCCGAGGAGCCGCTTGAACAAGACGCGATGCGTCAGGCGCTATTGCGTCACGAGATTGGTGCTCTCGAGGAAGCTCGAGGAGAGGAGAAGCTCGCAGCCCGCGAGTACCTCGCTGCCTACAATACGGAGCCAGAGTTTCGAGAACCGCTCGAGGCGCTCGTACGCATGTTCGGGCGCCGCCGGGAGGACAAGAACCTTCCCAAGTTGCTCGAAACCTTGGTGGACACAGCGGTCACGCCAGAAGAATCTGCGCGGGCGCTGTGGGAGCTGGCAGCATATCGACAAGACGTGCAAGAGGATCTTGCCGGTGCCCGGCTCTGCTTGGAGCGGGCTGTCGACCTCGAGCCCGCCAGCGCAGCATGTTGGCTCGAGCTGGAGCTCATCGCTGCCAAGGATGGTGACGTTGAAGCGCGCATGAAAGCGCTCGAAGCGAGGGCAGGTCTCACCACTGATCCCACGCTTCAGGGGGCCCTGCTCGTCGAGTTGGCCGAGCTCTTTGCCGAGGCAGGCGAGCTGCAACGCGCGACCGAATTGCTCGATACGGTCGTCGCCCTCGAAGGCCGTGCACGTTACCGGTCCCGACTCGCCCTCGAGCGCGTGGCCCTACAAGCAGGCGATACCGAGCTGCAAGCACACGCCCTCGAAGGACAAGCCGAGCTCATTGCTCAAGGGCTGGAGGACCCCGCTGTTGCCGAGCAAGTAGGCGTGCCCTCGATCATGTGCACAGTCGTGCACGTAGCCGATGCGTGGTTGCGCGCGGGTGAGCTCCGACGACGCAGCGGAGATGCTTGGGGGGCAGTCGCCGCACTGACTGCGGCCTCCGACCGGTTCAGCGACTCTGCCCTCGTGGCTCGGCTGCGGATCGCTGCTGCCGATGCTGCAGGCGACGCAGCGGGCGCAGTGGCGATTGCACGTGAGCAGCTCGAACGCGGCGTGGCAGGCGCAGTCGGCTCGTCGTTGTGGTTGCGGATTGGCATCGCCGCGCAACGATCGGGCGATCACGCAGAAGCCCTGCTCGCTCTCGGCAAGGCGCTGTCACTCGACGCCGGCAATACGATTGCGAGCACGCTGCAGGTTGATTGGCTAGCCAGTGGCGATGACGCGCAAGCTCTGGCACAGGCGCTCGAGTTGCAAGCGCAGGAAGCGCCCGCAGCCGGTAGAGCGCGGGCCTGGATTACCGTGGCCTATGTATGGGCGGTTCGCGCGGGCGATCTCGCAAAGGGCAAGGAAGCGCTTGCCCAGGCCGCAAAGTTGGGCTTCGCGGCCGAGCAGTTGGCGGGCATTGCACGATGCTTCGCTGCGCTTCGAGATGATCGAGCATGGTACGAAGAAGCCACTGAGCAGCTGTTGGAGCTGGTGAGCGATCCGCGCCAACGCGCGACGCTCTGCTTCGAGCTCGGACGGCATCGTTTGTTGCGTGGGGATGGCGCCGCGGCACTCGAGGCTTTTGCGCAGCTCGCAGCCTCGAGCGGCGAGGACGACGCGAGCAGCCCGAGCTCATGGTTGGGTCGGGTGCTTGGCGCCTACGCGGTCGGGTTCGGGGCCCAAACGAGTGGGGCCGCGACGCGGGATGGCCAGCGGTTGTTGCGTTTCGCCGAAGCCGAACAGGCGGGCGTGTTGGGCCAAGGGCTGGCGGTGTTGTCAGCAGCGTTCGCATGCCGTGGTGGCAAGTTCGAAAAAGCCCTCGAGCTGCTCGAGGTGGAGCACCAACGCACCCCTGGCGATGTCGTCGTTGCGGGTTTTTTGGCTGATATGCGTCGCGTTTCGGCCGATCTCGCCGGCGCTGCGCAAGTCCTGACTGACTGTGCCAACTCCAACGAGGACGCGCCGCTGTCGGCAGCCCTCCGTATCGAGGCGGGTTTCATGCTGTGGCACGCAGACAAGCGCGCCGATGCGGTGGCCGCGTTCGAGCTGGCACTCGAATACGCGCCGATTGCCGCACGCTTGGTCCTCTGCTGGGCAAGCAGGGGAGTCGATCCCGACGACATGGCAGCGCGCCGCCGAGCTGCAGAGCTCGCCGAAGAATCTGAGACCGATCGCGCCATCGGAGCGCTCGATAGATTTGGACTCGGCGTCGCTACTCGAGATGCGGAAGTGGATGCTTGGGCGGCGCTCGAACAGCTCGAGGATTTGGAGCTCGAGGGCGATCTCGCCCTCGCGGTCGTGTTGGGTCGGCTGTTTTGGTCCAATGACGCTCCGGATGCCGACACCCTCGGTGCCGCGCTCGAACGGATCGAGCAACTCGGCGGAGCAGCGGGCGTGATTGCCGCTGCAGAGCGTTTTCGACTTGCTCGCTTCGTGCAGCGCGATGCTGTCGATGCCCTTGAAGCGGCGACCGCGTGGGCGACGCGGGAGCCGGAGCTACATACCGCGCTGGAATGGCTTGGAGCGGCATTTGCAGCTGATGATCGAAACGCTGAGATTGAAGCGCGACGCGCAGTTGCTGCAGGTCTGCAAGGAGAAGCCGCCGTCGAAGCTCGTTCAGCAGTCGTGCTCGCGTCACTCGTGGGCAACCCAGGCACGACCCCACCGTTCCTTGCCAGCGATAGTGAGCTGGCGCGGCTCACCAACCTGGAGCTGGCTCCGCCAGGAGGCGATTGTGGCCGTCGAGCGCGCGCTCTTCGCTCCCTGGGTGACGCGCTCGGATCGGAAGCAGAAGCTGACGCCGAGCGCCTGGCGGCATGGTCCGATCTGGCTCGGGGTGACAACGAGGCTGCTCAGAGCGCCTTCAAGAAGCTGGTTGGCGATGACGCCAACGATCTCGCGAGTTGGGAAGGGTTGCGGGACGCCTCGGACAAGCTAGACGACCACGTCACGCGTGGGGTGGCGCTGGCCAGGCTGGGCAACCTCTGCAAAGACGACAAGCGTGCTGGCGAGCTCTGGGAGCAAGCTGGGTTGGTCCTACTCGAGCATACCGACGCCCACGAAGATGCCGAGATCGCTTTCGAGCGCGCGTTGGAGCGCGACACCCATCGCTCGGTAGCGTTCGACAAGTTGTTCCGCCGGGTTCGCGCCCGCAACGAGGACGATCGACTCCTCAAGCTCATCGCTTCGCGCCTCGAAGTCGCCGACGACGATGCTGAAGTAACCAAGATGTATTGGGAGCAAGCGCGCGTTCTGCGTCACAAGGACGACCAAGAAGGCGCGCTCGAGAGTCTGAAAAACGTAACGCTGCTCGAGCCCGATCACGTCGGCGCGCTGGCGCTGCACGGCGAAATCAGCATCACTCGTGGAGACTTCGCCGAAGCGGCGCCGTTACTGGCCCGTCTTGCCCAACTCCCGGAAGCGCCCAAGCAGCAGCGTCTCATGTCAGGTGTAGCCGCCGTCGACCTCTACGAAAAGAAGCTCAAGCAGCCCGAGCTCGCACTGAAGGTGCTTTCCAAGCTCTATGCCGACGGCTTGTCGACCATCAAGGTGCGTGAGCGTCTGGCGAGCACTGCGGCGCAGGTTGGCAATTGGGAGGTCGCGGTCAAGATCCTCGAACGGCTGATGACCGAGCGCGAGCACTCCAAAGGGCGCGTCGAAGCCGCGCGGCTCGCCCTTCGCATTCATCGCGACAAGCTCGAACAACCTGCGAACGCCGAAAAAGCAGTCACCCAGCTGCTCAAAGAGATCCCAGACGACAGCGAGGCGATCGAGACCCTGCTTCGGCTCGATGTTTCGGAGAAGCTGAAGGGGCGCGCCGTGCCCTCAGCAATGAAGCTCGTTGCCAAGCGCTTGGCCGAAGATCCCATCGATCTGCGCCGGTTGCGCCTGTTGGTCGAAATCGCCGCGGCCGACTCGCAGCTGGATCTGCAGCACGCCGGCCTCGGGGTCATCGTCGCTTTGGGCGAGGCTGACGCACAAGTCCAGACAGCAATCGCCAAGATTGACGCGCGTATGGCACAGCTTCCCCAGATCGTCTTGGGAACGTCGGCGATCTTGGAAATCGCCGACCCCCATGATGAAGGGCCACTGGCAGAGTTGTTCGCCGCACTCGCTCAGACCGTGAGCGCGGCGCTCGGCCCATCGCTCAAGAGCGTGGGCGTGGGCCGCAAACAACGCGTTGACGCCGGCGATCCCCTTCGGGTCGAGGTTTCACGTTGGATGGGCGCGCTCGGGCTTGGCGAGTTCGAGATGTACGTCGGCGGTCGCGATGAGCGTGGTGTTACCGGTGTGGCGGCAGACATGCCGGCAATCATCGTGGGCGAAGCGTTGCGGCCGCCGCTGGATGCAGCGGGACGGGCTGCGGTTGCCCGAGAGGTTTTTGCACTACGGCGGGGTACGACGGCCGTGTTGCGTTGCGATGACCACACCCTCGCTTCCATCGCGACAGCGGTGAGCAACCGGGCTGGCGTGCCGGTTCCTGAACCTCGTTACGCGGTGTACAAAGAAGTCGAGCGGGTGATCAACAAGTCGCTCAGTCGCAAGCTGCGCAAGTCGATCGCCAGCACCTGCCAACGTGTGATTGATGCCGGTGGCGACGTTCATGTGTGGGCGGCCGCGGCTCGACGAAGCATCGACCGGATGACGCTCATCGCGGCGGGCAATCCTTCAATCGTGATCGACCAAGTCGTGGGGCTGGCTGGCACGCCCGCCCGCAGCGCGCTCGATAGCAACGTGAGGGCGAAGCGGCTCCTGTCGTTCGCCCTCTCCAACGAGTATCTCGCCTTGCGCCACAAGCTGGGAATGGGAGTGCAGTGAGATGAGCAGCAAGCCTCCGAAACCACCCGCTGGCGGGCGCTCATCAGCGCCGCCCCACTCCGATTTCCCGTCCGACCATTCGGGCCTCGCCACGCGAACGGTGTCCACGGTCGCGGATGCCATTCCCGATGCGGCTGAAGGAGACGCGCTCTTCGACCAGCTCTTCGGAGATGGCGAAGACGACGAGATGGCAACCGTCGCGCTCGAACCCGGCTCGATACCGATTCCGCCGCTTCACCCAACCACCACCAAAGCAATACCGCCCTCGCCCCCCGACGAGGAGCGCTTGCCCGGCACGCCCTTGGGGCTGGGTCCACCTGCGGGTTTTGGTGCCCCACCACCTCCAGGGAAAATCCCGGGCCGGCGCCCGCCCGTCGGGCCCCCCGTGGCCCGCCCGCCTGTGGGACATGGCGAGCAAATCGACGACGAGGATACCGACGAGCGCATCACCGATGAGCAGGATACCGAGGAGCGGCCTGCTTTTCACCCGGACATGTTGATCCCTGGAAGTCGGCCGCCGCGCGAGCCGATTGCCCGCCCGGAACCGCCTTTGCCTGCGGTGGAAGAGGTGGAGGAGATTGCCGATCTCGGGGATGTCGAGCTCGTCGAGACGCCGAGCCCCGAGCTCGTCGACGAAGACTCGATGAGTGAAGAAACCCAGGTGATCCCGATTGATGACGAGATCGCCGCGGCGCGCGCTGCGTTCGCCTCGACTTCGAGCCCCAAATCGAAAGTCGACTTCGATGCCGCCGTTCGGCCCTCGCGTGAGGCCCCGCTCGAGGCAACGGATCGCGCTGTCAGCGGCGCTGCTGCAGATTCAGCGATCGAGGCGCTACTCGACAGTGTACCTCCCGACCGTGTACCTCCCGACCGTGTACC
>CAZRGL010000038.1:0-9028 GCA_964599485.1 uncultured Polyangiaceae bacterium | reverse complement strand
TCGAGGCGCTACTCGACAGTGTACCTCCCGACCGTGTACCTCCCGACCGTGTACCCCCCGACCGTATGCCGGCCGAGGCTGCATCGGCCGAGCCTACCCAGGTGAGAGCTGAGGTTTCAGCACAGCCAACTCCCTTGATGGACGTGCCCGTCACGCCGGCCCCGACTCCGGTGATGGAGATAGCTGCAGAGCCTGCCGTCGCTCCGGTCGCTCCGGTCGCTCCGGTCGCTCCAGTCGCTCCGGCCGCGCCTGTCGTGGATCCACCAGTCCTCGGACCGCCCGGGCCACCCGCGGAGGCGCCGCAAGTTGTCGGGCCGCCGCCAGCTGCACGAGTTGCCCCCAAGGTTGTCGGGCCCCCCGTGCCTGCAGCGAGGCCGCCGACCGCTCCGCCCGTTCCGCCCCCCGCCATGAGTCCGCCCGCTCCTTCGGGGCCGCCCAAAGCGCCGCCTCCGCCGCGTCGAGGCCCGCCTCGTGCTGGGCCGCCGTCAGGACGACTGCCAGCGCCAAAACCGCGATTGGGACTGCGCCCCTTGCCGGGACCGCCGCGCCCCCGGCTCGGTACGCCCCAAGGCCCGCCTATGCCGCCTCAGCCGCCGAGCCCTGCGCCTGCTGAGCCCGCTGAGGCAGAGCCCGCTGTCGCAGAGCCCGCCGGCGCCGTGTCAGAGCCCGTCGTGCCGGCTGAGCCCGTCGCGCCGGCTGAGCCCGTTGTGCCGGCTGAGCCCGTCGCACCTGTCGCGCCAGCTGCCCCGGACGCTCCGGCGGTTGCGTCGCCGCCTGCAGCTCGCGAGGGCGAAGCTGCCGACGCCACGCCTTTGCTCGGTGGCATCTCGGACGCGCTTCCTCGCCCAGAAGGCGCGCCAGTCGTCGACGACAGTCCCGATCTCGACGTGGCCGAAGCTGAGATGTCGCTCGAAGAACTGGGGCTCGACGAGCTTGGTCTCGACGAGGCCGAGCTTCTCGAGGCCGAAGCGCTTCCCCCTCAACAGCTAGCCGAGCCAGCTGCTCCGCCACCTGAACCAGTGTTGGAGCCAGCGCAGGAACCAGTCGGCGAGGTGGTTGTTGCAGCTGAGCCGGTTGAGCCCGTATCGGCCGACGCGTTGCCTCAAGAGGCCGTCGCGCCTGCCGAGCAACCAGCCGGGCCCGTCGTGGCGGTCGAGTCGGCCGAGTCGTCGTCTGTGCAGATGGCTGCGCCGGAGTTGGACGCTGCAGTAGTCGCTGCGCCCGAGATGCCAGCGCCAGAGGTTTCCGAGGTTGCTGGGCCAGAGCTCGGCGCAGAGGAAGGTGCAGCGCCCCAGGTGGAGGTCGCGCCGCCCGAGGTGACGGTGCCTGCCGTCGCGGAAGCGATCCCTGCGCCGATCGAGTCCGTTCCAATCGGCTTGGTGCTTCCCTCACAGGACGGCGACGACGTCGCCGCCCCGGAGCCATCGCCCGAGCTGCTGGCTGAGTCACTCGACGTGGATCTCGGTCCGATGCATTCGGATTCGATTGGCGCAGAGGAGGCCATCGCAGCTGCAGACGTCGAAGAGCCCGTGGAGTTGGTCGACGAGGAATCTGTCGACATCTCGATCGTCGACGACGACGGCATCCAAATCGAGGCCCAATACGACGAGCTCGATGACGAAGGGCCTGTCGACGCTGTCGTCGAGATCATGCAGCGAGGCGAGCGCGATGCTTGGATCGCACGCGCCGAGTGGTTGTACAACGAAGCACCAGATGACACGCAGCCGGCAGAACGCGCCCGCGCATTGTTGCTGGTCGTGGAGCTGCTGGCTCAGGCCAGCGAAGAGGAACGAGCGGCGCAAGTCGTAGCCGAAGCGCTTGCGTTGGCGCCAGCCAACCCGATGTTGCAGCGCCAAGCGCGTGCGCTCGCTGCCGCCAGGGGTGCTTGGACTGAGGTCGGCGAAGCCTTGACCGCCGAACGGCGGGTAGCGCCCACCCCCATTTCAAAAGCTCACGCGGCCTACCTCGCGGCGGAGGTGTCGCGTTTGGCGCTTGGTGACAGCGACACTGCGGGCAAGCTTCTCAACAAGGTGGCCCATGCCTCCCCGTCGGACATACGCGTGCCGCTCGCCAAGCTCATGCAAGGACTCGCTGCAGGAGATGATGTGCCTGCCGTGAAGCTCAGCGGTGGCGGCGCTGAGCAGTTGGCAACCGCGGTGTCCGTGTTGGAGACGGTTCGCTCGAATGGCGCTCGCGGCGAGAGCTTGGAGAGTCCGTATTCCTGTCTTCTCTCGGGGCGCGCGGCGCTGCGCCGGCGGGCCATACCCAGTGCGGTCGAAGCGATCACCAAGCTGGGCGAGCATGCTGAGCTCTCCATGGGCGCTGCCTGGTTGGTCGCGTCCTTGGCTGCTCCTCACAAGGACTTGCGAGAACAATCGGTGGCGGCGCTTCATCGAGTGCAACAAGGAAGCAACACCGAGCTCGCCACTCGGGCGCTGCTCGCGCGGGCCTTGGAGCTCGGCGATCGGGACACCGTCATGAAGGCGGCGGCTTCCAGTGAGACGGTGCTCGGCCCTGCCGACCGCCTGGTGTTGGGCGCCTTGTGCGGCCAAGCGCCGGCTGATTTGGGGGCGTGTCTGGAACAGGCGGCACAGGACGCAGAAAACCGTCCGCTGGTTGCTGCCAGCGCGGCTGTGCTCTCGGAGGTGACCGACGTTGCTCGTGACAGTCGGGCTGCTGGCGTGCCTGTGGCGCATGCTGGGCTCAACCTCGGTCGTCGTCTCGCCGCGTGGTCACACAACCCACCTACGACTGGCGCGGCAGCCGAAGAAGGCGCTGCCGTGGGCATGGAGGCTTTTCTTCGAGAAGCTGCGCAGCGACTGCTCGATGTCGAGCCCGATAGCTCCGCCGCCGGCGCGGTCATGCTCGAGCATTGTCACATGACTGGGCAAGCCTCACAGGTTGCGCGCGTGTTGCTCACCGCATCCGACAGCGCCGCGCGCTCAGGGGGACCTCTGGCCGCAGCGCTGTTCTGTGAGCTCAGCCAGGACCAACAGAGCAGGGCCGAGTACCTCAACCAACTCGACGCCAACGACCTCGACCACGCGTCCATGCGCATGGCGATGAAGGGGGCCGATGCGGCAACCGCCGCAGCTGTGCTGAGCAATTATGCTGAGACCGCGGTCGACTCCTTCGACGCGAGTCTTGCGCTCACCGAGGCGGGCCTTCGCCTGCTGGAAGCGGAGCTCGACGGCGAAAAAGCCGAGGTGCTGCTTCGTCAAGCGAGCACGCGCGCTCCCCAGTTGCCTTTGGCCGCTTTCGTGGGCATGTGTCGCGCACAAAAGTCCGCGGACACGGACGGGCTGCAATATTGGTTGCAGCAACGTGGAGGTGCGGGTCAGGAGTCTGCCGAGGAGGTTGCCGATCTGATTCGGCAGGCGGTCGGACTTCCCGATAGCGAGCAAGCGCTCAGAGCCAATCTCGTACAGGAAGCTCATAGCGCCAAACCATCCGACTACGCGCTGCGTGACTATTACGAGCAGGTCGCCACCGATGTGGATGATCGCGCAGCGTGGCTGTTGCAGCGTCTCGAGCCTGGCGCGGACAGCGGGTCCGAAGAGACGTCACCGCAATCGCAACCTGATCCGGACCTGGCGCTCGAAGCGGCGCTCTTGTTCGAGCTCGACGGCGACATGGAGCAGGCTGCCAAACGAGTGGCACAGCTCGAGTCGCCCAGCCCGTCCGAGCCGACAGAAGACACGACCTTTCAAACTCCTCTCGCCGAAGTATTTGCTCAGCGCTACGCGCGCCTTGGTGTTGATGCAGAGCGGGTTACGGAGAAGCTCAGCGCTACCATGCGCCAAGAGCGCGAGCCCAAGCTGCGACACGAGCTGGCCGTTCAACTTGCAGAAGTCGAAGCTCAGGGGCGGGGGGAGCGAAGTCGTGCAATCGCATTGCTACGCGAGGTAGTCGACGCCGAGCCAACAGGGGTTTTGGCCCAGCGCATGCTCACTTCGTTGATTGCGCTCGATGGCAAAGCAGAGGGCTTCGCCGAAATCGCGTTGGCCCGGGCACACAGCTCCAGCGGTGCCGATGCGCTGGCTTTTGCGATGCTGGCTGCGCGTTTGAAGCAGCGTGACGGCAGCTGGGATGACGCGGCCGAGGCGGTGGAGCTCGCGTTCGCACATGCACCTGATTCCGTTTGGGCGCTGAGGCACATGTCGGCGCACGCACTCGCGAATAGCAATCACCAGGTAGCCCTCGGCGCCCTCCAGCAACTAGCCAAGGGTGTTGCCCATCCGCTCGAGCGGGCCACCCTGATGGTGCGCTGCGCGGAGACTTTGCTCGCTGATGGTGACGATCGCGGCTCGGCGCTTCACCTGGACGGCGTCTTGGAGATTTGGCCCGGACATCAGCTGGCCTACATGCTTCGTGCTGGCCTGCTCGAGCGAACCGCCCCGCCAACCGAAGCGGCTGCGGCTTACGAGGAGCTAGCAGCTGCGCAAACAGCGCCAAAGCAGCGCGCTGCAAGCTTGTTCAAGGCTGCAACGCTGTGGTTGTCGCTCGATAAGCAAGCGGGTCAGGCAGAGGGGCGCCGCTTGCTCGAGGCGGTCACGGCGATCGATCCAGAGCACGCCGACGCCAGCGAACGCCTGCAGGCCATCTACGTCGCTACCGGGGCCAAAATGGAGCTGGCCAATTTGTTGGGCGCTCGTCTTCGGGCGGTTCGCGACCCGGTCGAGCGCGTCAAGTTGGAAGTGATGCGTGGCAAGATGCTCGCCGAGGCCGGCGCAGCCAGCGAAGCCAAGGCCGCGCTAGCGGCGGCGCTCGAGGCGCGACCCGATGATGTAGAAGCCTTGCGTGTATACGTCGACATCTGCACCGCAGACCAAGAGTGGGAAGCGGTCGAGCAGTCGCTCTTGCGTCTGGGTCGCTTGTTGAGCGAGCCGGCCGACCAGGTCGAGATATATGGAAAGCTCGGCCAGCTGTACGATCTCTATCTGCCCAACCCGCAGCGCGCGGAGCAGTCCTACAATCAGGTGCTGAAGTTGCAGCCCGACAGCGTGAGCGCGCGGGAAAAACTGGTGGGGTTGTATCTACGATCTGGCGACACCAAGCGTGCGTTCCAGGAGCAGGACGTCCTGGTGAAAGCCGCTGATTCTCCTGCCGACAAGAGCAAGCAGGCCGTCCGCTTGGCCGCCATCCATGAGGCTGCGGGCGATCAAAAGGAAGCCGAGTCGACCTTGATGAATGCTCGTCGTGCTGCCAACAAAGAGCCCGCGCCGGTTAAGGCGCTCTACGAATACTACCTGCGGCAGAACAAGCAGAAGCAGGCCGACATGATCCTCGAGCGCGCTTCCGCCGACGTTCGTCGGGGCCTGGGCGCTGGCCGTTTCGAAGCGCCCTTGTTTGCCATGGCGGTCATGGTGGCCGAGCTGCGCGGGCATCGAGACCCGGCGGCTGTCACCGAGGCGACCCTCTCGGCGATTCGCGGAAAGCCCACTCCGATGTTGGGCGCGGGGCTTCGCTCGTGCCGACCCGAGCTCGACGACAAGCTTGCCCCAGAGGTGTTCACGCCAGCATTGCGGGCTCTGCTCAAAGCAACCGGGGCGCTTCTCGATGCCGCCACACCCTACGATCTGAGCTCGCTGCGCGCGAAACCGCTGCCGCCGACCTATACGGAGGTGCTCGACAGCACCCGCGAAATCGCCGCCGCATATGGAATTCCGGAGCTGAACATTTACGGTAGCGCGGCCCTGGGGCGCGTGTGCATTGCCGCTCGCGTCGATCCGCCGACCTTGTGCTTCGGTGCTCCACTCGTGGAGGCCGAACGCGGCGAAGTACGCGAATTCCTCGTACATCGCGCGCTCAAGGTGTTGCAGACCAACACGGCGGCGCTGTCGCGAACCGCGCCTATCGATCTGTGGCCGTTGCTCGCTGCTTACCTCAAGCTTCACAGCCCGAGCTTCAATCCCACTGGTGTCGATCCTGGCAAGCTCAACGACTTTCACGCCAAGCTCAGCGCTGTGGCGCCTCGGGTGATGGATCCCCAAGTGAATCTGCTCGCCAGCGAGGTCATCGGCAGTATCGGCAACCGCGCTTCGAGCCTCAGCACCCTGGCCAACGCTTGGGGCTCCCGAGCCGCGTTGCTTGCCACAGGCGATCCCTACATTGCGCTCGATGCTATCGCTTGGGCTGGCGGAAATACCCAAGGCCCGCCGGCCGAGGGCAAAGACCGAATCAAGTGGATCGGCCGCCAAGCCGAGGCGCGTGACTTGATTGTGTTCTCGGTGAGCGACGCCTTCGTGCAGCTGCGCGAGCACCTGGGGATCAGCACACCCAGCATTTCGGACAGCATCGAGACCATTGAGCTCGAGTAGACCTTTCGGTTATCTCTCGAGCTTTGACCGGAGCTTGTCGCGCAGCAGCGCCCACTCGGCAGCCCCAACCTCGTGCTCTGGTTTGTCGATTTGTTGGGCATGAGCCTTCCAACGGGGGTCGAGCCCGCCAAGGTCCTTGCTGCCGATCACCAGCGGGGATGAGCCTGGGAAGCCTAGCGCCATTGCAGGGCTCTCAAAGGTGAAGTCGTCGAGGACAAACTGATACCAGTGAATCGTCACCACCAGATCGGCGATGGTGGACCGCACCGTCCAGATTCGGTTATCGGCGCTCACCAGACCAATCGTGTCACCGACGACGCAGAGTTGCGGCGTGACCGCCTCTTTCTGGTGGCGCCAGAGCCCCCAGAAAACCATAGGTAAGAACGTAAGGGTGGGGACGACGAACAGCATCGTCATGACGCGCCAGTCGAAAGTTCGGGTGATGGCAATCCAGGCAGCAGTCGCCAGCAGCATGCAGAACAACAACGCGAAGGTACCAATGAGGGTCTTCGCCGATGGTCCGCTGAAACGTAGCGGGATCGTAAACCACGGTGCAGCAGCCCTGGCCGGCGCCTGCGCAGCATGAGGAGGATTGGCGGATTGAGCAGGAGACCGAAGGGGGATGCGCTGTGCGCCCATCAAACCCACGAGCGCGGGTTTGAGCTGCTCGGCGAGCTCTGATGCACCAGCCGCTTCCATGATGCTGACATCAAAGCTCATGCTGATCGGCATGGTGTAGGCGCGGTCTGGCAGCAGCACATTGAACAAG
Organism: uncultured Polyangiaceae bacterium; assembly: GCA_964599485.1. Classification (GTDB taxonomy): domain Bacteria; phylum Myxococcota_A; class Polyangia; order Polyangiales; family Polyangiaceae; genus JAPYTK01. The sequence goes on along the minus strand of CAZRGL010000038.1, from coordinate 1,939 downwards.
GCAAGTCGCAGCGTCTTGTCTGCCCCGTCGATGGCGTAGATTATCGAGCCCGCTCCTTGATCTAAACGGGCTGCAGCCATCGAGCCGGGCGTAAGGGCGAAGGCCCGCGGCGGGTTGCCCGACCCAACCAGCATCTGCGCGCCCCGAATGTGCACCGGGACGGGAGCGATCATCAGCAGCACGCAGACGATGATGGTGCCAACCATCAAACACGCCGCGCCCAACAGCACTCCGAAGAGCAGGTGGTATTCGGGTTGGAGCGGCATGCTGATGAGATAGCCGCCCACGGTCACCAGCACTGTGGACAGCATGATCACTATCGAGCTCAACAAGACGGTGAAGCGGCGAGCAATCCAGGTCGACGCGTTGGGGTTCGATTGGGCGAACAGGTTTCGAAGAGGCATTGGAAACCTACTTGGGCGCGGTGGATTCGAGCTGCGCCAGCGATTCGGCCCATGCTAGCGTGACCGCGCGCTACCGAACCATAGGATTGAGCAATACCGTGACGAGTCCTGACCTAGATCAAGAGTTCTTTTTTGCCTGGGAGGGCGCTGACTCCTCCAATCCGTGGCGCCACCTTCGGGTGGTGGAGTTTCACGGGCGAGAGGCCATCTCCGAGCTGTACATGTTCGAGCTACAGCTGCACCGCGACGAGGACGCGCTCGACGTCAACGTCGAGGATCTCATTGGCAGCCAAGCTGCGCTCAAACTGTTCACTCGTACCGAGCCGGCTTGGCGCATCATTCATGGTGTCATCACTTCCGCCGTCGAGCTCGGCGATGTGCGGCGGGGCTCGCGTTATCGCGTGGAGTTGCGCCCGCCTTTCGTGCGCAGCTCAATCGTCAAGACCAACTACGTGCACATCGAGCGCCGCATCCGCACCGCAATCGACGAAACACTGGTCCGGGAGCCACTGGGCGCCGGGTTGGAAGAGGTCAGCGGTACAGGCAAACTGGTGACCCACGATCAGCTCGACCGCTACACGCCGCCCAAGCTTCGCTACGAATGGCGGATTCTCGATGAGACGCGCCTCGATGATCCCGAGGCGCGACCCTATTGCGTGCAGTACGCGGAGTCGGATTGGGCTTTCGTCAGCCGTCTGCTCGAAGAAGAGGGGATTTCCTACCATTTCGAGCATGGGGATGATGAGTGCCGCGTCGTGTTCACGGACTTCGACGGCGGCCGCGTCAAAGAGGGCGAGCCGCTGTCGCCCGACATCGCTGGGCGTGAAATACCGCGCTGGAACGCCGGCGCGCGGCTTCGCCCGCGTTCGGTGTTCTTGGATGACTACAACTGGCGCAAGCCCCAGCTCGAGCTCGGGACAGCGTCGCGTAGTGGTGTCACGCCATTTACCACCTTTGCTCATCCTGGGCGTTATGAGCACTCGAAACAGACCGGAGAAATCCTCGCCACCGTGCGCGAGCAGCGTTTCGACAGCGAGCGCCAATACAGCAGCGCAGAAGGACGCTGTCGCGTGCTCGGCGCAGGTTCGGTGTTCCGACTCGAGCATCCGAAGGAGAAATTCAACGGAAGCTACCTGGTGACTGCGGTGCACCATCAGGGTCGCGAGCGCGGCTGGTTCGGAGACGAGGAAGGTCAATTCGAGCCCTACATGCAGCAATTGGAGTGCTTGCGTTGCGGTAGCGCCGGCTCCCCAGGCGAGTCGTCATTTCGGCCGGCGCGGCTCACGCCGATGCCTCGCATCTATGGCACCCAGACTGCAGTGGTGACGGCCGATCCGAGCGCCCCCGATGCAGAGATAAACGTCGGCGGACCCCACAACTTGGGCTGCGTGCGCGTCCTGTTTCGTTGGGATTTGGCTGGCGCTGCCCGTTTCGAGAAAGGCGAGCCCACCTCTTGCTTCGTGCGGGTCAGCCAGTTCTTCGCCGGCTCGAATCATGGCGCCCTGTGGCACCCGCGCGTCGGCGACGAGGTCATC
>CAZRGL010000037.1:5366-34216 GCA_964599485.1 uncultured Polyangiaceae bacterium | reverse complement strand
ACCGGGATCGAGCTGGTGGATCAGAATGGCGATCCCGTCGCGCGACACGCGTTCCGAATCATCAAAGCCGACGGCTCGACGGTGAGCGGTGCGCTCGACGAGGACGGCAAAGCCGAAGTCGATCTCGAAGAGGACGCGGAGATCATTTTCGTCGGCTTGTCGGATGTGAGCACGACATGACGGAAAGCGGGCAAGTCCATGCCTTGGTGCACAACTCCTCTCGAGGCCGCGTGGCTCCTTTTGCGCCCGAACTCTCATCCGACCATCACGCCATCCGGCATCCCAAGCGCCGTCATCGTGTTCAGGATCTTGCATCCGATCCTGGCCTCGACTCTCTGTGAGGAGAGCCCTCTGGCGCGCATCGCCGAGCCCACGATGGTCTTGTAGCGGTAGAATGTTGTCTCGACTTTGCTCCGTTTGCCGTAGCCCGATTCGGTATGCCACACGCGCTTCCCGCTGCGGGCCTGAGCTCATCGCCGGTTGTGTAGGCGATCACAGCTCTCGTAGACAAGCGTTTGAGGCTAGTCACGCAATGCGGAACACGAAAGCCGCGAGCCTCACCGTTGTCCACTATCCACGCGGTGTGCACCCACATCGATCCCGAGACGCCCAACGACAGCGACTTCATGTCAGGTGTCGGTGCGGAGCTCCTCGAGCGCCTCGTCGAGCTGCGCAAGAAGCGGACGACCACGCCCGTAGCCACGGTCGACAATCAGCTCGAGCGCGCCTCGCGCGGCAGCGATGTCGTCTTCTGTTGCAGCACGGAAGAGACCGGCGAGGTCAACCCTGTCTTGCGGCCGATGACGATCGTCGCGGCCAGCACCTTCATGGCGATGACATGCCCCACGCTCGCCACTGGCACCGTCAAGCCGTCGAGGATCTCCAGCTTTGTAGCAGCCCGAACTGCCTCCGGCTCGATTCTCGAGGATGCAAACAGAAGGTCCACGACAGCGCTAGAAGGCGACGTCATGCGGATGGTCGCGAGCCGGCCGGAGTGGGTGTGCTCCACCGTCGTCTCCACCACGTAGCCTCGTTGAGACAGTAAAAAGGCAAGCTGCTCGGCGTCGTCGTCTCCCTCCACGACGACGGCCAGGTCGATGTCTTTGGTCGTACGCGGCTCGACGCGAGCGCTGACCGCGAAGCCATCAAGCAAAGCGAACGCACGACCCAACTCGCTCAGGTCTTTGACCACGGCGCGGAGCGCCGACTCGAGTCGCCTCACCCTTTGCTCCGTCGCGGCAGCTCGACGCGTCTCCCTTCGGCGTCACCGTCGGGCGCACCGGGACGCTCATGCAGCCACGCGCGCACGCGCGCCTCGAGCTCGGCAATGCTCAGCTCCGGTTGCTGTCTGCGCAGCCGCGCACGGACCATGCGCTCGGCGAGATCGGCCAGCTCGAGCGCATCCTCGAGGTTTCGTGCGGCAGAATCCACTCAGAAACTCTACCCAAGTCATGCGACCAACGTGACCTCAAACCCGAGCGATATCGCGTGCTCCAGACCGACTATCGCCCCCGCGCAACCATCGTTCTCTACGACTTCAGAAGCCTCGGAGGTGTCAGACTTCCGGGGCTTCTTGGATTTCCGGCGCCGGGTCTTCCAGGCGAGCTTGAGGGGGAAGATGACAGACTCGGCCTTGTAGGTGCCGTCGGGCTGGGGGTGCATGGCGATCCGACCGCCGTCGAGCATCCGGCGAATGGCCTCCCTGGCGGTCGTCGGGTCCTCCTTGAGCCTCGCCTCGATGTCCAAGATCAGCGCCATGATGTCCTCGACCGTCGGGAGCTTCGGGGGCACCTTCCTGCGGCGCTCCAACCGCTGGAGCCGGTCGTGGAGCTGCCTGCGTTCGTTGGTCGCTCGCTCCAGCGAGTCACGAACGGCATCGAAGCTCCCGGGGCTGGACGCGGAGTCCGTGGTGCGGATGAAGCTCACGAGGTTCTGCACCTCGGCGTCCAGGCGGCCGATCTGCTTGGCGAGGCGCTGGTGTTCGTCATCCGCCGTGAGCTTGAACGACTTGAGCCGCTGAGCGATCCGGCTCCGCACTTCGTCGAGCAGGTCGGTGTCCGTGACGACCCGCTTCAGCTCCGCCAAGGCTGCGGCCAAGAGCACGTCCTCTCGGACGGGCCTGTCGTTGTCGCACGTGCCGCCGCTGTGGGCACCGCTGCATCGGTAGTAGACCGCGGAGCTGCCCCCTGCGTTGACCATCGGTGCCCCGCAGGAGCCACAGGCGAGGAGCCCTGAAAACGGGTGAGCCGTCCTCGCCCCCGGAGCGCCCCCGTTGCCCTTGTACTTGGCTGCCACGGCCTCCAAGCGCTCCTGGACAGCCTCCCACAGCTCGGACTCGATGATCCGCAGGTGTGGCCGGTACTTCTCGAAGACCTCGCTCGCGGGGTTGCGCTTGTAGCGTCGCTTCCTGGTGACCGGGCACTTGTGCCAGCGCTTCCGTCCAAAGGTCCAATGTCCGATGTAGGCCCTGTTCCGCAACATCTCGCGGATCGTCCCCTTCTTCCAGAACCTCGTCGGGTTCTTCTTCGACCTTGCCCGGGGGGGCTCCACGCCGTCGTCGTTGAGCCGCGTGGCGATCGAGAGGATCGAGTAGCCGTCCCGATACATTTCGAAGATGCGAACGACGACAACAGCCTGCTCCTCGGAGATGAGGATCTCGTAGCCCCCCGGCTCGCGACCACCGTCCCAGATGGGCCTTGAGTCGTACCCATACGGCAGGCCCCCCGTCGCCCTACCCTTCCGGGCAGCCCCGTAGAGCCCGCGACGGGTCTTCTTCGACAAGTCGGCCAGGTACTCGTCCGACATCACCGCCTTGAAGGCGAATTGGAGCCGGGACCCATCTCTCGCCGAGTCGATTCCATCAGAGACGCAGATGAGCCGGACATCGTTGAACTTGGCGATCTTCCACAGCCGGTCGGCGTCACCCAGATCGCGAGACAGCCGGTCCAGCGACTCGGTGACCACCACATCGATCGCCCTGCGATCGATGAGCTGGAGGAGCTTGTCGAAGCCAGCGCGGGTGTTGGAGACACCGGATACCGCGTAGTCCGTGAGGAGCATGTCCTCGCGGATCGTGCCCTCCCTCCGCTCCACGTTGTCCTTGCAGAGCTGGACCTGATCCTCGATCGAGCGGTCCCTCTGGTTCTCCGAAGAGAACCTAGCGTACACCGCGATCCTCCCTGAAGTACGCGGCCTCTGTACGGTTCATCCATGCCGCTAGGGCCGAGAAGTCGTGCATCGCCAGGTCATCGCGCTTCGGTGACCAGACCCCTAGCCGTGGTCGTTTCCGGATGGTCTTGAGGTGCTGCTGTACGCGCTCCACGAAGTCTGGTGGGAGCGTCCCCGAGTTGACGAACACTCCATTGAGGGTGGCGGCCAAGTCGAGCAAACCACGCTTGCGCAGGGACTCGGCCAAAGCGGAGTCGATCGCAACCTGCCCCCTCTCGTCCAAGCCGCTGAGCAGTTGAGATAGGCCCGTGAGCAGCAAGGTGAGGTCTTCGACTTGGGTCGGCTTCCAGACCTCGTCGTACTTGGGGTCCGAGCGAGCCTTGGTTGTCTCCTTCTGTGCGGTGGCATCGTCACCAAAGAAGATGGGCTTGGGATCTGCCGGCAGCTTGGCCGGCATTGTCGGTGCTGATGGGGCTACTGCCGATGCCGTGGATGGCGTGGTGGTGCCTTGCACCGCGGCGGCATCTGGACTCTTGCCGGGGCCGGTTCCATCTCCGTCCTTCGAACAAGCGCCTAGAAGCGCAAGAAGACCGATCACCACCCGTTTCCGTAGCCACCCCATGGGTTAGCGTTATCCGGCACTCTGGGGAGCGGCAACCGCCATCGGAGATCACCACCACCCGCGACACCGCATTCAGCGGCCTGTCTCGGGCGCCTCACCCCTAAAGGTACGCCGCCGAGTTCGCCCCCTCGGCCGCGGTCGAGTCTGGGGCTTCATTCCGGAGGCCCTCGGATCGTAGACCCCACATGCCCTCCGACAGCGAGGCCCCCACCCTGACCCCCGCCATGGTCGCGAACGACGACCTACTCTGGGCCGCACTCAACGATGCCACCCTCGCCACCCCCGGCTACTGGAAGCAGCGGCGGCAGATCATCAAGGCGCAGAAGAGGCTCCAGGCCATGGTGAGCCCGGAGGCTTGGCAGCTCTGCCTCGCGATCGAGGAGCTGCGCAACTCCAGGAACGAGGGCGTGCTCACCGCCCTCGTGCGCTGGGCCTACGACCAGGGTCAGCGGCACGCTTTCCTACGCCGATGAGCAACTTCACCGCCCGCGTAATGTCGTCCACCTGCCCGTCGTCGAGATCGCGCACCAGGGCCAACAGGCGGGCCTCAGACGGGCGTGGAGACGGTTTCCGGCCCCGGCTAACCCGAGCCTTGAGCAAGGACGCCACGGGCGTCCCAAGCCCCTCAGCGAGCTTCTCCACGAGCTTCGCGGAAGGGGCTGCGATTCGACCTCGCTCCAGCCTGGAGATCGTCCCGTCTGCGACTCCCGCCCGCTCAGCCAACTCCGCCTGGGTGAGCCCAGCCTCAGTACGAAGTTGGCGAAGTCGAGGACCGATGCGACGGGACGACATGGCCAAGAGCCTCGTCGTGCGATCTGGCGCCCTGAAGGGCCTGTAGGCAGATCAAGTCCTTGATTTGATCTGCGAACAGGTCGAGCATCAGCACGTCCGACAAGCGACTCGGGAACAACAGGGAGGGCAGCGGACGTGAGCCTCACGAGTAGGACCATCGAGGGATTCACCATGAACCGGATGAGGGTCATGGTGTTGACCCTGGGCATGTGGCTGGTCGTTGGGTGCGACAGCAATAACGCCTCACCAACCAGCTCGCCATGTGCTTGCGGGGAAGCTCGCGAGCAATCGCCCCAAAGACCAGCCGGACATCGCCGCCTTGCAGCGTGCTCTTGCCAAGGACCCCAACTAGCTTCCTCAGTCCATGAACTTCGACGCCCTCAAGGTGGCCCGCCTCGCTGGCACAGAACCATTCCACGCCGCCGGCAGCGGGCTCGGCTTCGATCTACTGTCGTTCTGGCAGTGGTCGTGCTCGGACATCTGCGGCAACGCCCTCCGAGGCGTCATCGCGGAGTATCTTGTCGCCCAGGCTCTCGGGGCTGCCGATGGCGTGCGGACCGAGTGGGACGCCTATGATGTCGTCACTCCCGAGGGCCTCAAGGTCGAGGTCAAGTCGTCGGCCTACCTCCAGTCGTGGAAGCAAGAGAAGCTCTACCGCATCAGCTTCGACATCGCTCCAAAGCAGGCGTGGGATGCGGCGACGAACACATCAACCGACATCCCGACGAGATCCGCCGCCGTGTACGTGTTCGGTGTCCTCGCCCACAAGGACAAGCCCACGCTCGACCCCCTAAACGTCTCACAGTGGGAGTTCTACGTCTTGCCCACGAGCGTGCTCGACCAGCGGGTGCCGCTACAGAAGTCGATCGCGTTGTCCTCGTTGCTGAAGCTGCGGCCGAGGAAGGTAGCGTTCGAGGGGCTGCGGGCGGCGGTTCTCGCTGCTTCGCCGCCAGCTCCATGACCCATGCGATGATGGCGGCGGCCATGACCCCCGGCTCCGCCGACAAGATCCACCACCTCGTCGATGCCCCCCACGCGATCTCGATCCTCACCCGGTGGTTCGTCGAGGAGTGGGAGCCGTACTACGGTGTGGACGGCCCAGGCGACGCTGAGGCCGACCGCCAAGAGCAAGGACGACTTGCCCGTCTGCTTGGTTGCGATCGATGACGCCAGCAACGTGGTCGGCACTGCCGCCCTCAAGGTCGAGTCGATTCCATCGCACCGGCGTCTGTCGCCGTGGCTCGCAGCGGTCTTGGTGGCGCCGAAGCATCGACGGCAGGGAGTGGGCACCGCCCTCATCGCCGCCATCGAGGACGAGGCTCGTCGGCTCGGGTTCAAACGGATCTACGTCGCCACCGACACCGCCATCGGGATCATCGAAGGCCGGGGCTGGGTGCCAATCGGCGACGCGCCGACGTTGAGGGGCGTGGTGAAGGTGTGCACGAAGGAGCTTTGACGCTGGCTCTGCGTCGCCACCGACACCGACACCGCGACCACCGGGATCATCGAGCGGCGGCTGGGTGGCGATCGACGGACGCGGTGAAGCTGAGGAGGTGGTGGGGCGTTGGGAGCAGGGTGTTGTCAGCCCCGGGGGTCGTCGGACCTCGTTTGGCGGATGCCGGACAGGTGACCTGTCTGAAAACCCCTGGATATTCGTTCAGTTATGCGCTAGATATCGAATATCAGGCTGCTTTTCTTGGCCAAAGTTAGAGTGCTGAGGACAATCGCATGGGACAAGTGGCGCTCAGCAGTAGGATCTCCGGTTCGAATCCCGTCTTTGAGGAGCCGGAGCTTGTCTTCGGGCTAGTCGCTCCGGTGGGAACCAACTTCGCGTTGCTTCAAAATCCTCTGCGGCGATACCTCGAAGAGTACGACTACAAAGCCAACGAGGTTCGGCTAAGCACCCTCATCGAGAACTTCGCGGTTGAGGACGACGGCGCATCCGAGGGGTCCAACGAGTACGTTCGGATAAATCGCGCAATGCACGCTGGCAACAAGCTCCGGTTGTCATCAAGAAGAGGCGAGTTCCTAGCTCTCGCAGCAGCAAAGGCGATCCATGAGGGCAGGCCAGCAGGTGACGACAAGGTTCTGAAGCGAACGGTTCATGTTGTTCGCTCGCTCAAGCACCCCGATGAGGTCCGAGCACTACGAAGGATTTATGGCAACGGCTTCTTCCTCATCGGGGTGATTGTCGAAGAAGACCAGCGCCGTGGATACCTCAAGAACGATCAAGGATGTGAAAACGACGAGATCGAGCATCTCCTCACTCGCGATGAACACGAGGAAGACTCCACCTACATCGACGACGAAAACGGAAGGAACTATGGGCAGCGGACACGCGACACATTTCACCTTGCCGACGTGTTCCTGCCGCTTGAGGACGAAGACGAGCTTCAGCGGTTCGTAAGGCTTGTTTTTGGGCACCCTTTTACGACTCCGCGGCAAGATGAACATGCGATGTTCATGGCCTTCGCCGCAGCCCTTCGTTCGGGCGACTTGTCACGGCAAGTTGGCGCAGTCATGGTGTCGTCACAAGGTGACTTGGTTTCGGTCGGTGCGAACGATGTCCCCACCGCTGCTGGCGGGCTCTACTGGCCCGAAGGCGACGATCAGCGAGACTACAAGACGGGCGAAGACAAGAATGAGGCGCATCGAACGGAAATCGTAGTCGATGTTCTTCGACGGCTACGACCCGAGGGGCACAGCGAGGATGAGTGGCTTGCTTCCGGTAAAGAGAAGCTCATGGGGAGTCGGCTCATGGACATCACCGAGTTCGGACGAGCCGTTCATGCAGAGATGGAAGCTCTCACATCCTGCTCCAGATCGGGTTGCAGTCCAAAGGGTGGGACGCTGTTCTCAACTACCTTCCCCTGTCACAACTGCGCCAAGCACATTGTGGACGCTGGCATCGATCGCGTCGTGTATGTCGAGCCATACCCGAAGAGCCAGGCGCTCAAGCTGTTTCCAGACTCGATTCGACTGCAACATCAACCAGATGACCCGGAACTTGGTCCAATCGGCAAAGTCGTTTTTGAGCCGTTCAAGGGGATTGGTCCTCGAAGGTTCTTCGACTTGTTTTCGATCTCCCTTAGTTCTGGAACCAAGCTGAAACGCAAAGAGGGCGGCAAGACAGTGAACTGGCATGAGAGTTCAGCAACGGTGCGAGTTCCGCTTCTCCCGAACAGTTACATTGACCGCGAAGTGGCAGCGACAAAGGAGTTGGTTGAAGTGACCGAAGCACCAGGAGGCGGATCATGAAGAAGATTTTACGGAACCTCTCCACGGAACGGAGCAAGGCATTCTGGGAGTCCGCCGTGAAGGTTGCCGCACAAGTTGACGAATGGCCCGCGTCAAAGCGAGCAGGCATCAACGTGTCAGTTGTCCGAACCACGTCCCCTAAGAAACCGGACGTGAGTGCCGAAAGCGGTGGCCAACCGACGAGCAGTGGCGGCTAGGCTGGCCAGCTCGAAGACTCTGACGTGAGCTAGTCCCACGTTAATCCCACGAGAGGGTCTAACTCCAGAGCACCACTCGGTTTGCCAATGACTTCCTAACCCATTGGTCGGAGGCCCCAGCACACGGCGATGATCCCGGTCGTTCGGTAGCCAGGTGGCTTGGGCGCTGGGACTACCCTGGGACAACCAGTCGCCACGCGGTTCTCGCTCACGGTGTGCAGCTCGACGACAGCGAGAACACGGGGCTCGTCGTCGAGATCAGCGCGGGCTCCGACGATTCCGTGACGCCTGCCGCGAGGAACGTCAAAGACCCTCGGCCGCGATCCAGTCCTCGACCGCCTGCTCCAACACCCGCGCCTTGAGGTCGTCGCCGCCCGCCACCACCCCCTTGCGCCGGACGTGCTTCCGCAGCTCCTTGGCGGGGATCTCAGCCACGATGAACTCGTCGAAGGCTCCCCAGAGCATGAGCCTCTTCGGGCCGCCGTCGCGAAAGCCCCACAGCTCCTCTCTGACGCGACGTTCGTCCGCGGGAACCTCGACCACCAGCAGGACGCCACGGCGGCCCTTGGCGTACTGGAGAGCGGCGTAGGGGCAGTCGGTGAAGTCGGTGCCCGGCCTTCCCCCAACCCCAGTCTGCCGGCCGCCGACCTTCTCCGGATCGTAGGGCTCCTTGAGGCCGCGGTAGAGCCGCCGAGGCGTGCCGTTGTCCGTGCTACGCATGACTGGCCGAAGCTACCCGGAGCGCCACTCCCCGTCATGGTCGGCGGTCTTGCCTTCGCCACCCCCACCGGCCAAGGTGATGCCCTCGATGGCGCCAAGACCACCATCCTGGGCGTGTCCCGACTACGAGCAGCACGGTGATGCCGTTTGCCCTGCGTGCGTCGCGGCTTTTGAGAGGAACGGGTCCCAGCTCGGCAACTGGGACCACCTACCGCCGAGGGTGGATTTCAAGCCGGGGTGGTTCTCCGTGGGGACCGTTCACTGGTTCTCGGCGACCGACGATGTCGTGTTCCCCGCGCGGGATGGCCGCCGCGTCCTCGCTCAAGCAGTCTGTGGCTCCATTTGCGATGTGACGATCTGCTGGGCTCCGAAGTCGGGTCGAAGATGCCGGAAGTGCATCGCCGCCTTGAGGAAGATCGAGGCCGCTGCCAGCGCCAGCGCCAAGCACTGACGCGCGTCCAGTGCTGGGCGAGAGGACCATCGCCTTGTCGTCGCTGGTGAAGGTGGGGCCGACGAAGGAGAGGTTCGCCGTTTGCCGAAGGAAGGCGTGGCCGTCTTCTACAGCTCGTCGAGAAGGCCGTCGAAGTCATCTGCCTCGCCCTCGCCGCTCGCCTCTGTGGTGGGCTCCTCTTGCATCCCTCGGATCATCTTCAACGTGGACACGAACCAGGGCTTCCCTACCTTGAACGCGCCAGGGATTCTGCCCTCGCGAGCGAGGCGGTACGCTTCATGGCGATCGATGCCGAGGATTTCATCGGCAGCCCGAGTCAACGGCATGACCCGTGGAAGCTTGCGTACCGGCGGGGTCGTCATCGCGACCCCCTTGCTCGAACGATGACGACGACGGGGTCACGGCCTCCATCCTGACGACGTGCGCCTCGATGGCGTCCTGGAAGAACTGCTTGAGGGTGGTGTTGGCCAGGGCGAGTGCTTTGGCCCGGCGGTGAAGCTCATCGAGTAGCGTGATCTGGATCGTCTTCATGATGATCTCCTTCACCTACACCTAGATCCGGCTGATAAGTGAAATCTCACCTCCGCTCGTGCCATCGAGGCGCCACCGGCTCATTTGCCCATGAACCTAGACACCCTCAAGGTCGCTGGTGAAGGCCGCCAGGACTTCGCTGAGGGCGCTTTGAAGTGCTGAGCACCTCGGGGGCCGGCTGGGTCGCGAAGCGGCTTCTGCGCAAGTCTGACGAAGAGCACGGGGGGTGGCTGCCCGTGCAGAGGCGAGCACCTCGTCGAGAGCGGGGGCGACAAGGCCGAGCGCTACCGCCGCCGCTTCCTCCGCTTCTGCTTCCGCTTGTTGCGCTCCCGGCTCTTCCGCTGCTTGTCGGGGGAAGCGGGCGCCTTCGAGGTGCTGCTGGCGGCCTCCCGTTTCGTCGTCTCGCCAGTCTGCGTGCTGTCGGCGGTGGCCACCGGCGTGGTCTTGTCGGGGCCGTCGATGGCGAGGCTGAGCTGCGGGGGCGCCTCGACGACGGCGGCTTCGGTGAGATCGGCGTGGATCACCTGGGAGACGACCTCGCACGTCGGGGGAAGCGGGGCTGGGCCACATGATTCCCAGTATTTACAACCCAGTGCCGCATTTCGCGCCTTTCTTCTTGTCAACGCAAACGTCAATGCTAAAATCAATATAAACGTCAACCGGACTGCGTCCAGCTCTCGCGGACTCGTACACCGTCCACCCGTCGTTCGCGTGCCACACGAATCGCAGATGTGGATCTTCCGTCTTCGGTGCGTCCTGATGGCCATGAGCTCGGGCACACCGCTGCAGGTGGCAAACACGCCACGGGAGCTGCTCGAGGGCGCCATGAACGCCTCGGATCTATCGGGGAGGCTGCCGCGGTCCTGCGACGACGACCCGGTACCGAGGGCTCAGCTGCGTAGTTGCATCAATCGGGTCGTCGTCAGCCGATCGGGCGCACGGTCACCTGGTGCATGTGCCCCATTCGGTGGTGCTCGACGAACTCCAGCTTCGTCCGCCGCTTCAAGTCGTCGAACAACCGAACACCCTCGCCCCCGAGCAGGACAGGCACATAGGTGATGCACAGCTCGTCGACGAGCCCAGCGTCGAGGCCTTGGCGTACGAGGTTGCCACCGTCTAGGTAGACGTCTTTGTCTCCCGCCGCTTCCTTGGCCTGCTCGATCAGCGACTCGATGCTTCCGCTGACGGCCTGGACCGAGTCCGCGGCCGGTTGGAGATCACGGTGGGTGGCTACCAGCACCGGCGTGTTGCCATAGATCCACGCGCCCATCTCAGCGATCACGTCATGCGTTCGCCGGCCCATCAGCATCGCGCCCACCTGCGCCATGAATCCCTCGAAGCTCAGAGCCTTGGACGGCTCCGCCGGCTCCGCCGGCTCCGGCACCGGTTCATTCAGGAAGCTCAGGTCATCGTTGGGACCGGCGATGAAACCGTCGAGTGAGCAGCCCACATAAACCCGAACGCGACAAGAGGTAGACATCGGGCTCGAGTCTTGCTGCACCCCTTGCTGCCGTCCAGCTTCTGAGGTGGCGAACCGCGAGCTGCTTCTTGCTCACCTCATGTCCGCTTCGTCTACTGACAAGCTGCCACACGCGACTGCAGACACTCCTGTGGCCACACGGACGGATTTGATGATCCGCAAGCGCCCTCGCCGATTTGGGCTATGCTCCTCGTCGCGTATGCCGCGCGTCGTGGTACGGATTGGGGTAGGCAGATGATCGTCAGCGCCATCGGAGGACGGGTCAGGTTGCGTCACCTGGCGCTTCGGTCGGAGTCGACCGCAACTGCCGCCCGTGAGCAGATCAACGCACTTGCTGGCGTGCACAGCGTCGACAACGACTGCCGAGTTGGCAGCTTGTTGGTTCGATTCGATCCGTCGTTGCTGGACGCGGCGACGATCGCGCAGACCCTGCAACTCGATCAACCCCGCCAGCATTCTGAGCACCGGCGGGGCCGCGGCACCGCACCGTCGGTGTTGCTGACAATGGGCGGAAGCTTGGCGTTGCTGTTGGGATCGTTGGCCTTCAAGGCCAAGCACATTCACATGTTGTCGGGCCTCGCTTTTGTAGTGAGCACCGGGTTACACATGGTGCGGCACGGCCGACGTTCGGGCCCGCCACGGCGCCGTTCGGGCGAGGAGAATCGATGAAGCACAAGAGGATTTGGTGGTTGGCGAGCGGCGCGCTCGCGGGCGTGTTGACAACGAGGATTGCCGCGCGCGCCGAGGGGCGACGCCTACTCAAAGCGCTGCTGCGCCGAGCCTTCACCGTCAAAGACACCGTGGAATCCGAGCTTGCGTTGCTTCGCGAGGACCTGTCCGATTTGGTCGCCGAGGCGCGGGAGGAGCACCAGCAGGCGAGCGAGACAGCGCACCCGGAGCACACCCCCAAGCCCTGAGAGACCAGTCCAAGTCCTTCCAGCAGCCGCCACATGCACATCGACATCGTCCACGAGCTTCCAGGTCGGCTGCGCTTCAGGTTGCGCCTGGCGGCTGATTCGATCGAGCGGATCTTCGATCACCTGGCGGATGCATGTGCAGAAACTGGTGATCCATTCGAGCTGTCTTACGACCGGAGAAGCCGTCGTTTCTTGCTCGTGGGCGATCGGGATGCTGCGCTGCGCGATACCCTTTCGGCCGCCGTCGCGAGCTACTCGGTAAGCTCCGCCGCGGGCATGCAGCTTCCCCGGCAGCCAGCCGCATCCGCCGCGGTGGTGTTGCGTCGCCGCTATCCCGATCGATCGTCGCTCGAGAACCATGGCTCCGCCCTGTCGTTGATCCTGTCGCGGCTAGGGCGCTTCTTGTTGGCGGGTTGGTTGATCCCAGCACCACTGCAACCGGCTGCGGCACTGGTGCGGGCGTGGCCGTTTCTACGCGACGGCTGGCGCGATCTGATGGGAGGGCGAGCGAGCGTGGCGGTGCTCGACGCCTCAGCGATTGCGGCCTCGATGGCGATGCGCGATTTTTCTACCGCCTCGAGCATCGCGTTCTTGCTCGAGCTCGGCGAGCTGCTGACCGAGTGGACGAGCGAGCGCACACGCCGCAGCTTGTCGGCATTGTTCCTTGGCGAGGAGCAACCGGTGTGGGTGCTGCGCGACGACCGCGAGGTTCGCGTTGGCAACGATGAGCTAAGCGAAGGCGATCAGGTGGTCATCCGCGCCGGTGCGCGCTTGCCGGTCGACGGTGTCGTCCAAGCCGGCGAAGCACTCGTCAACCAGAGCTCGATGACAGGTGAGGCGCTGGCCAAGCGGCGGGCAGCGGGACACAGCGTCTACGCCGGCACAGTGGTCGAGGAAGGCCACCTCGTGGTTACCGCACAACGTGTCGGTGACGGCACCCGCTTCGCTGCAATCGCCAGGTTGCTCGAAAACGCCCAGGCGCTGCAGGCCGACGTCACCAGTGAGGCCGAACGGCTGGCGCAGGGAGCCGTACCCTATACCTTCGCCCTGAGCGCGCTCGTGCTGTTGGCCACACGCAGCTTCGTGAGAGCCGCTTCGGTCCTGGTGGTCGACTATTCCTGCGCGCTCAAACTTGCAGCGCCGCTCGCCATCAAGGCAGCAATGACGGAAGCGACTGCCCACGGCGCGCTCATAAAGGGCGGCCGACATCTCGAGACTCTGGCCCGTGCCAACGTCTTCATTTTCGACAAGACGGGAACCTTGACCCTCGCTCGGCCCGAGGTCGTCAACGTCTACCCCTACAACGGCTTCTCGCGCGACTATGTGCTGCGCAATGCTGCCTGTCTCGAGGAGCACTTTCCGCATCCCATCGCAACCGCGATCGTGCACCAAGCGTTGCAAGAGGGGCTGCGGCACGACGAGCGCCACGCCCAGGTCGAGTATGTGCTGGCCCACGGCATCGCGTCCTCACTCGACGGGCAGCGGGTTTTGATAGGTAGCCGTCACTTCGTAGCGGACGACGAAGGGATCGACGTGAGCGGCGGCGACGCCTGCGCGGCGCGCTGTGCGGCGCGGGGCGAGTCGATACTCTATTTCGTCGTCGGCGGACAATTGGCCGGACTCATTGCCATCAATGATCCCATCGATTCGGCAACGCCCGCGGTGCTGCGGCGGCTGCGGCAACTCGGCATCGCCAGAATCGTATTGCTCACTGGTGACAGCAACGCAGCGGCCGCGACGGTGGCAGGCGAGCTGGCGATCGATGAGGTCTTCGCCGAAGTGCTCCCCGATGACAAAACAGTCATCGTCCAGCGGCTCAAAGAGGAGGGCAACGTGGTGGCCATGGTCGGCGACGGCATGAACGACTCGGCGGCATTGGCGCAAGCGGATCTCGGCATTGCCCTCAGCCATGGCGCGGATGTGGCGCGCGAAGCCTGTGACGTACTGCTGCTCGACGGCCAGCTCGCATCGCTGCTCGACGGCATCGAGATCTCGCGCGGCACCTTGGCTCGGGTTGGCCACAGCTTTCGCATCACCCTCGGCGCCAACTCGGCGTTGTTGGCTTTGGGTCTGTTCGGTCTGGCTCCAGCAGCGCTCTTGGCTCTGCTGCACAACGCTGCAACGGTAGGGATCTGCGCCTGGATCGTGCGTCCCTTGCTCGCAAAGTCACCGTCAATACGCTGACCCAAACGGTGATCATGCTCAGGTCATCGTTGGGACCGGCGATGAAACCGTCGCGTGAGCAGCCCACATAAACCCAAACGCGACAAGAGGTAGACATCGGGCTCCCGCGGTGAGGTGCCGCTTGTCCTCGTCCTTTCGTGAGCCGTAATAGGCGAATTGGCGAGCGCTGAGACAGCGCGCTGCCGGGTGGTGATATGTTGAAGCGATGCGTGGTGTCTTGGTGGTGCTGGTTGGGCTGTTAGCATGCGCAGGTGCGGAGGGACGCCCTGAAGGGCCACTGCAGCGCTTCACCGGGAATCGCGCGGATCTGCACGAGAGTCTCCTGACCATCCAAAAGCAAACTGCCAAGTCTTGTTTCGACGGTGTTGACAACTGGACTCCGTACGCAGTGAAGATGACGCTCGGCAAGAGCAGAATCATGGAGGCAGAGGCATCCCCAATGGGCGACACAGCCGATGCGTTCCCAAAGGACTGTATCGAACGAGAGCTCACCAACGGGCACTTCGTCGTCACGGATGCCAGTGAGCTCACGGTGCATTTTGGCGAAGCGAACACGGATGGCTGTGAGCTCCCCTTGCCCCATGTCGACTGACTCTGCGAACGCAACAGACCAGCATCGAAGCGAACAACTGCACCGAGGCGGCGAAGTCTGAGCACCAGCACGACCGAAGGCGGCAACTTGCGCTACCATCACTGAGCGTGGGCACCCTGACGAAGTGGTTGATGTTCGTCGCTCGAAGTGGCGCCATCGGATGGTGGACGTTCGTCTTTGGCACGATCTACCTGCTGCGGCGGGCAGCGCTCGTCGTCGTGCGCGACGGCTCCGAGCGCGCGCGCCGTGTCGCCCAGTTGCGCGGTGAAATCATGCGGCGGGCCATGGCTCGCCTCGGAGCAACCTTCATCAAGCTCGGCCAGGTGCTGAGCAGCCGACCCGACCTGCTCGGCCCGGAGATCATCGCCGAGCTGAGACAGCTACAAGACCGCGTGCCGCCGTTCGCGAGCTCGCAAATGAAGCGCATCGTCGAGGCGGAGCTCGGCGGCGGGCTCGACGATCACTTCGCCGAGCTGGACGAGACACCCCTCGCCGCCGCCAGTGTTGCCCAGGTTCATCGCGGGAAGCTGCGCGATGGAACGGACGTGGCCGTGAAGGTGTTGCGGCCCGACGTGCGCACGCGCGTGGAACGCGACGGCGTCATTCTCGTGGCGATGGCGCGGGTGCTGTCGCTGCATTCGGCGGTGCGGGCCTCCGCGGTGGTCGAGCAAGTACAGCAGTTCATGGTGGGGATCATCGAGCAGACCGATCTGACCCTCGAGGCCGCCAACTACGAGCGGTTCCGCGACAACTTCGCCGATGTGGAAGGTATCGTATTCCCGCGCGTATATCCGGACCAAAGCGGCACCCGGGTCCTGACGATGGAGTTCATCAGCGGCAAGAAGGTGGATGCGCTCGGGCCGGGCGATCACCAGGCTCTGGCGGGAAGGCTTCGCCATATGTTCTTCAAGATGTCCCTAGAAGACGGCTTTCTGCACGCCGACCTGCATCCCGGCAATTTTCTCATCACGGAAGCAGGCGAGATCGCGGTGTTCGATGTCGGCCTGGTCAAGCTGCTGACCGATGCGCACTTGGCCATGTTCGTCGATTTCAATCGCTGCTTGGCGATGGGCGATGCCGACGACTTCGTCAACCACCTCAAGACCTTCCATCACTATTTGGTGGACACGGTCGACTGGGTCGCGGCCAAGCGCGACGCCGAGGAGTTTGCAGACAAGTTTCGTGACCTCCGCGCCGGCGAGATCGAGTTCGGTGAGATGTTCAACGACGTGTTCGCGCTCGGCCGCCGGCATGGCATTCGGCCCGAGCCAGAGTTCGTGCTCATCATGGTCGGCTCCATGACCGCTGAAGGCATCGGCAAGATCCTCGCTCCCGAGTCCAATTCTTTTCACGAAGTGGCTGCCTTCCTCGCGCCGATAATCGCGCGCAAAGGACTGCTCAATTGATGGCAGAAGGTTGCCTGTCTGTTCATGACTGCCGGCAGCGTGCACCATACGTCCAGCGCTGCCAGCAGCTAGCCGAACAGCCACCGACGGCCCGGGCCGGTATTGCGCTGCTGTCGACCAAGTGAACGGGTGGTCGCCCCACGCAGGCCGCGCGCCACCAAAAAACCGTGACCTTGTGCGGCGCGCTCTGCAATGAGGTAATCCCCTAGCGATGGAGCACATGTCAATCGAGGTCGCCGAGGGCGTCGCCGAGCTGAAGCTCAATCGGCCCAAGGTCAACGCAATGAATGCTGCGCTGCTGGGTGAGCTGCGGGATGCATGGGCCACGCTCGAAGCCGACGAAGCGGTGCGCGGCGTGCTCGTGACAGGGCAAGGTAAGTGCTTCTCTGCGGGGCTGGATCTGCGCCAGCTCTCGTCTCTTGATCGGCCGGGCGTGCGTGACTTCCTCGTAACGCTCGATGGCGCTTTTGGCGGTGGTTTCCGTTTCAGTAAGCCGATGGCCGTGGCAGTTGAAGGCCACGCAATCGCGGGCGGCATGGTGCTGGCTCTTTGCGCCGACTATCTGGTGCTGGGCAAGAGCGATATGAAGCTCGGCCTGACGGAGCTCGCCGTTGGCGTACCATTTCCCTGCAGCGCGCTCGAGATCGTCCGCCATGGTCTCGGTCCGCGCGCCTACCGACATTTCGTGTTTGGTGCCGGCACCTGCGGCGGGCAGCAAGCCTTCGAGCTCGGCGTCGGCGATTGCCTCGCAGACGAGCCCGTGACAGCAGCGCGACAATGGTTGACCACGGTCGCCTCACGCCCAGGCGAGACGTTCCAAATGGTCAAGCGACGCACCCGGGAGCCTGCCATGCGTGCCATCGCGAGCGAACGAGCTGCTGATCGCGAGGCCCTGATCGACGCAATCATTGCCGCCAACCAGACGATCAGGGGCGCACTGCCAAAGTAGCTTTCCTCGGTGCTCAGCGATGACGGAGCAGGCGCGCCAACGATTATCGGCTTTGGGCCGGAGGATTGCGGTGGTGGGCGGGGGCGGAAAGTCGACCCTTGCGACAACGATCGCAAACGCTAACGGCACGGCTTACCTCGAGCTCGATTCACTGTTCTGGAAGCCCAATTGGGGAAATTACGAGGATGACGAATTCAGGGCCCGCGTCACCGACGCGCTGCAGCGTGCGAACGATGGCTGGGTGTGCGACGGAAACTACCTGAGAAAACTGGATGATCTAGTCGTTGGGCAAGCTGACACGGTCATTGTCGTCAACATGCCGTGGCGGGTGATGTTCTGGCGTGTCTCCTTGCGAGCCATCGGGCTGGCAATCAATGGCCGAATGATATGCGGCGGCAACCGGCAAACCTGGAGTCACCTGCTGTCTAGCGACTCGCTGCTGCTGTGGCATATCAAGCACCGAAAGAAGTACTTGGGCCGATCCAAGCAAGTTCGAGAGGTCACCCCCAATAGCACGCGGCTAATCCAACTCGATACGCCTCGGCAGCTCGACGAATTCTACGCGCAGTTGGGCCTGAGCCGTTCATAGGACCAAACCCCTACGAGCTCTCTGCGCCGCTGTCGAAGCTGTCCGTTCAGTCGTCGTCGACGATGGTAATGGTGCGCTCGTCTGACCAAGTCTGGTCGCCGAGCGCCGCCGTCGCGCGCAGGATCGCTGTTTTCCCGACCACCTCGGTCGGATCGGCGATGTCGAGCACGACCCGGTCCCCTACGCGCACCCAACCTTCGCCATCCTTCAGTACGGAGGCCGCACTCAGAGAGGCCTGGGTAGCGAAGCTGATGGACTGGGCTCCCTCGTCGACCACCTCGTACACCACGACGATCCCGTGCGGACCGAAGCCGCCGAAGCGGAGGCTCGCATCGACGTGCCAGCCACCTTGGATGCCCGCGACCAGCTCGACGGGACCCAATTCAGCAATGGGCTCGAAAGCCGAACGGCCTGTGCCGAGCTCAATCCAAGGATCGCCGAAGACACCCTCGGAAGCCAACACGATGCCTGGCTGTGGCTGGCCGATCTCGAAGTCGGCGGACGAGTCGTTCGTGTCCTGCCAGACGCCGTCCACATTCCGCCGGCGAAGCGACTCGCCCACGTAGGTCCCCGACACCCAGCCGTACCCGCTGTCTACACTGTCGGGGAGCCGCTTGAATTCCGCCGAATCGGCGTCCATCAGCGTCTCGATACCGTCGAGCACAGACGAAACCGGCGCGGTTGCCAATTGGCCGATCGGGCTGGGCTCGGTGCCCAGTGGAGCATCGGCGGCGAGCACGACCAGGCTAGGCCCGAACACCGGAACCAGCCAATCGAAGCCCCCGTTGAAGACCACTGACTCGAGGTTGGCGACAGTGGGATGGTCGTCATCCTTGCCGGCGGCCGCCGCCACGTAGGTCTCGAAGGCCGCTCCCGACAGATCGATAGTCGAGAACGGCCGATGATTGGTGCCGTCGTGGGCGATGACCAGCCGCGCGCCCGGCTCGAGCCTGACCTGATCGGGCAGCCGCCACACCGACGACAGGACGACCTCGTCGGGGTGGCTGTCGCGGAAGCTGTCCGGCTTGGAATCGACGTTGATTTTGCCGGCTATCCCATAGGCATCGCCCACCATCACACCGGACAGATCGAGGGGATGATCGGAAGCGTTCACGAGCTCCAGGAACTGATCCGAGAAGTAGTGATCCGCCCCGCCGTAAGGAAGCGCCCCACTGTAATACAGCTCCTCGATCAGCAACGCGCCGGCGACGGGGGCGACGGCCGGCTCGACGGGCTCGGCGGGCACTTGGGTTGGTTGCTCGTCGGCACAACCAGCCAACAGGACAGCAAGTAGAGCCGTGGCGCCAACAGCCCAGCGCTCCGACGATCGATGGGTTCGACGACGAACCAGCATCAGGTTGTGTACCGGTTCCTGTCGAGGCCGTCGAGGATCAGATGGATTCCGAGATCGAGCTCTTCACGCCATTGCCCAAGTTGGTCTACACAACTGAGCCAAGCCGATGACAGCGATGAGCCAAACCGATCCAAAAGTGTTCTTGCTCCGGCACGAGCAGGCGATGATGCAACTGTTCGAGCGAATCGACGAGGCTCGGGACGGGCTGATCGAGCGGATCAGGACCATCTGTGAGATCCCGGCACCGACCTTTCAAGAAGGCAAGCGCACACGCTATCTCCTCGAGCAACTCCCACTGTTGGGGCTCCGCGAGACGCACGCGCTGCCCGGCGGCTGCGTGCTCGGCTACACGCGCAGCCGCGAAGAGCGCAACACCCTGGTGATGGCAGCGCACATCGACACGGTGTTCTCGATGGAGACCGACGTGTCTACCCGCATTGACGGCAACCACTTGCTCGGTGCGGGGATCGGCGACAACGCGACAGGCGTGGCCGCAACGCTCGAGCTGATGCGATTGCTCGGTGAATGCGCCATTCGGCCAGCGCGCAACATAGCCATCGCAGGCACGGTCGGCGAGGAGGGCAAGGGCAGCCTGAAGGGGATCCGGGAGGTTCTCGACGAGCTGGGCGAGCGTGTATCTGCAGTAATCGCCGTCGACGGAACCCTCGATACGGTGGTCAATCGCTCCCTGGCGATCCGACGCTACGAGGTGACCGCAGATGGCCCAGGCGGCCACGCGTGGACCGATTTCGGCAAACAGAGCGCCATCCACGCGATGGCCAACATCGTGTCGGCCATTGCAGCGCTCGAGGTGCCAAGCAAGCCGAGGACGACCTTCAACGTCGGCACGATCCGCGGCGGTCGCTCCGTCAACGCGATCGCAGAGCAATGTGTAATCGAGATCGAGCTGCGCTCGATCGAGCAACAGGTGTTGGACTCCATCGAGCAAGACTTTCTGACCATCCTGCGCCGCGCAACCGGCGAAGGCATCCGAATCGCAGAGAAGGTGATCGACGACCGCCCCGGCGCGAGCCTGCCACCCAATAGCCCCTTGGCGCAGATCGCGGTCGAATCCGCGGCGCACCTCGGCATCGAGACCACCCTGCGCGCTTCCTCTACAGACGCGACGATTCCCCTGTCACGCGGGATCGAGGCGGTCTGCATCGGAGCCTACCAAGGACAAGGAGCCCACTCCGAACAAGAACAGCTCGAGCTCGACTCGCTCGTAGTGGGTCTGAAGCGCCTCGCCCTCGCGCTCCTGATGACGACCGGTATCGAGGAAGGCTAAGCGAAGCGTCCTCGCTGGCCAGCGTCAATTGAGCAGCGCGGCAAGTCGCTTGCTGATGAGCCCGTCGGCTTGGGCCATGATGCGGTCGATCAGCTCCTGGCAGCTGGGGATGTCGTCGATCAGGCCGGCCACCATGCCGCATGACCAGGCGCCCGCATCCACCTCACCGTCGCCCATCACCTTGGGGTAAACGCCGGCGACCTGCGCGATGACGTCTTGGATCGTCAGATCGGGGCCTTTTTCGCGCTCGATCTCGAGCAGCTTCTCCACCGCAGGGTTGTTCAGTACCCGCTCGGTGTTGCGCAGCGGGCGCATCACCAGACGAGTGTCGAGCTCGGAGGCAGCCAAGATGGCCTGTTTGACGTTGTCGTGCACTGGCGCCTCTTTGGTGGCTATGAAACGCGTCCCCATGTTCATGCCCTCGGCGCCCATCGCCAGCGCCGCCACCAAGCTGCGCCCGTCGGCCATGCCGCCGGAAGCAACGAAAGGCACCTTCAGCTCATCGGCGGCCCGCGGCAGCAGGATCATGTTGGGAATGTCGTCCTCTCCCGGGTGACCACCACACTCGAAGCCGTCCACGCTCACCGCGTCGCAGCCGATCTTCTCCGCCTTCAGCGAATGGCGCACCGAGGTGCACTTGTGAATGACCTTGATGTTGGCTTCCTTCAAAGCAGGCATGTGCGGCTCTGGATTTCGGCCCGCCGTCTCCACGATCTTCACGCCACCCTGAACGATGGCGTCGATGTACTCCAAGTACGGAGGCGCAATGAAAGCTGGCAGGAAGGTCAGGTTCACACCGAAAGGCTTGTCGGTCATCTCACGGCAACGTGCGATTTCCTCGGCCAGCTTGGCAGGCGTGGGAAGGGTCAGCGCGGTGATCATGCCGAGCCCACCGGCGTTCGAAACCGCCGAAGCCAGGGGAGCGAGACCAACGTGATGCATGCCGCCCTGGATGATCGGGTGCTCGATGCCAAACAGCTCAGTGATGCGCGTCTTCATGGTGGAGTTGCCCCATCTTGTGGTGGAGCACGCGCGACGTCAAAGGCTGGGCGATTTGGTGCGGGAGCTGGAGCCCGCTGACTGCTCTTTTGGGGCCAGAAACTAGTAGCCCGGCGGGAGCATCACCTTGCTGAGCGGTGTGCTGGTGCTCGTGCAGTTCTCGTTGGTCTTGTCCTCGACACTCGGGCAGAACTTGATCGGGCCGTTCAGATAGTCGGTGTACAAGTCGTGGTAGCCGGGGAAGCCGGGCGCGAAGCCGCGGTCGGGGCGCAAGGAGCCCCAGGAATTCTTGATGCGCAGGAACTTGATGTCGGTGGACGGTAGCAGCAGCGCGTCGAGCTTGGCGGCGTCCTCCTCGTTGTTCGGATCGAGGGTCTCGCCGGCCTTGAGCAAGCCGAACTCCTCGGTCTCTGCCTCGTAGTCCTCGAGCACCGTCATGTGACCGCCTTGGCGACCGGGCCCACCGGCCTCGCCGAGCGTCGTCATGTTGAAGGAGCCGACCAGTGGGTTGTCCATGTCGTTCTCCATAGCGTTGAAGTCGACATCCCAGGTGATCACGACAGGCTGCCCGTCGTGAAGCGCACGCTGCACGCGAATCAAGAAGTTGCGGCGCTTCGTCTCGATATCCGAGCCCCACGATGGGTAGGACACGTCACGCCAATCGCTAATCGCCTCGAGCACGTTGGTCTCTTTGAGCGTCACGTTGCCGTCGTAGTCGCGGGCCGTGTAGCTCACGAGGAAGGTGCTCGGATCGATGATGTTGGATCCTTCGACGTTGCCGCCATCATTCAGGGTCGTCTGTCCGTCCTCGCCGAAAACTGCATCGAGCTGTGCGCTGACCTCGGGCTCGAGCTGCCAGGCTTCGTCCATGACGTCGCGGACGAGCGCATAATCTCTTCGGGACTCGCTGGTCTTGAGCCGGCCGTCCTTGAGCTCTGCGTTGAGCTTCTTGAGAGCGCTGCTCTGACGCGAGGACATCTCGCCAACCGAGTCCTCTTTGACGAAGTCGAGCTCGGCCATGATGCCGCGCTCGCGAATGATGTCGTTGCTGGTCCACTGGTTGCCACCGGTGGAGATCTCGTCGCCATACATGTAGCCGGTGATCTCGCCGTACCAGTGCCAGTAGGTCCAGTACGACTGCGAGATGTCGAAGGCCTCGCCCGTGCGGGTCAAGTTCATCGACTCGACCCACGATGCCTGCGCGTAGAGCCAGCAGTTGCCGATCGATTGCCGCTCCACATCGGTGTGGTTGACGTCGGTGATGTCGCTCTCGCTGCTGCCGGTGCCGTCACCGATGCAGCCGGTGAACCGTAGAGCTTTCAATCGCATGTTGGGAATCGTTGCTGCTGCTCTGGTGGGCTTCTTGCTGGTCGCTGCGCCACAAACAGCCAGCGCCGAACGCCAACCACGCATGAAGGCGGCTCTAATCCTGCTCAACAAGGCACACAAGCAGCTCAAGCTGGGCAGCCGCGACAAGGGCGGACATCGCGTCGCCGCCATCGACCACGTCAAGAAGGCCATCGTGCATGTCAACAAGGGCATCAAGTTCGACAACAAGCACAGCACGCCAGTGGAGCTCGAGCGGCAGCCGCGCATGAAGGCGGCTCGGATTCTGCTCAACAAGGCCCTCAACCAGCTCAAGAAGGGCAGCCACGACAAGGGCGGACATCGCGTCGCCGCCATCGCCCAGGTCAAGCTGGCCATCGCTCGGGTCAACAAGGGCATCAAGTTCGACAACAAGCACTGAGCGCCGAGCCGCACGCCCAGCACGCCCAGCTGCGCAACAGCTCGTTGGGAAGCTCCGCTCCGAAACAGCTCAAATCAGCGCGCTCACCCGCGTTGTTCGGCGGCTTCGGTTGCAGCTGCTGAGTTGGCACTCTTGCTCAGGTGGGCCCAGGCTTGCCGCAGCACGTGGCATAGCGATTCCGGTGACTGCGCACCACTGACGCCGATTCGATCCGCCACCAGGTAGAACGGTACTCCATTGATCCCACGCTCGCGGGCCTCTGCCTGGTCATCACGCACTTGCTGCCCGTAGGCATCACCGTCGAGGACGCCGCGCGCCTCCGCTTCATCCAGTCCAGCCTCCGTGCCCATGCGCACCAACGTGCTCTGCTCGCCCATGAGCTCACCTTCCGTGAAATAGGCCAGCAGAAGCCGCTCTTTGAGCGGATCTTGTCGGCCGCGCTCGAGGGCCAAGTGCAACAAACGGTGCGCGTCGAAGGTATTGCCAGGACGGATCTGGTCGAAACGTAACGACAGACCATCCTCGGCGGCAGCATCCGTCATGCGCTTGAGCGTGGCTTCAGCTTCGGCCTCTGTGCTGCGGTACTTGCGCGCCAGCCGTGCAACGTAGGACACACTTGGATCCCGAATCGGCGGCGCGCTCGGATCGAGCTCGAAGCTGCGCCACACGATATTGACGTCGTCGCGGTGCTCGAATTGCTTCAAAGCAGCCTCTATTCGACGCTTGCCGACGTAGCACCAGGGACAGGCGATATCGGACCAGATATCTACACGCAACTGAGGCATGGCACACCATAGCGTCCCGCCATGCTGCTGTGAGCCTTTATTGGTGTGCGTCCATCAGCCAGGCCGCGCCGTCTTTGGCCATGGAGCGATCCTGCGACACCTCAGGCGTCGGGGCCGGTTCGCTCCTGGTTGCATTTGCGCGTCGACCGACGCGGATCTGGCACCGCTCAGGTTGCCACCCCCATGCGTGGCAACAGCCAGTACTGAACGACGAACCACAATGCCAACAGGCCCAACACCGCGAGAGAATCGCTCATGTCTTTTTCCCGACAGCAGCACAGCGCAGCCTTTTGATGGCGCCTGCGCCCAACAGTAGCGGAGCGGCAACCACACAAAGAGGACACGTTGCCCCGAGTGCGACGGCGCTGATGGCTCCGAACGCGCCCAAGCCCAGTCCGGCACCCATCAAGGCGTTGGCATCGCGGCGCTGTGCCTGCTCGGTCAACTTGGGTGGTTCGCTCTCGCTGGCTTGCTCTGGCGTTGGCGCGGGACTGTGACCGCTCTTTGTCGTTGCTTCTGCCACGATCTGTTGAGCCAGCGCCAAGGCAGAGTGTTACAGCGGTTTCGCCTCAAGGTGCGCAGCGGGTGATCTCGACTTGCATCACCACATCGGTCTTGGGCTTGTCATTCGCCCCCGTCTCCACCCCGGCGATGGCGGCGACTACCGAGATGGGCTTGCAACGACCGAACAGGGTGAAGTCCGGATCGAGGTGCGGTGTCGCCACCTCCGTCACGAAGAATTGACTGCCTTGGGAGTTGGGCGCTGAGGTCTTGGCATAGGACAAGGTGCCGGGATCATGGCTCAAACCGCTAACCTCATCGAGGATGGTGTAGCCCGGCCCGCCGGTGCCCTTGCCAAGCGGATCGCCACCCTGAATCATGAACTCGGGGATCACACGGTGGAAGATGAGCCCGTCGTAGTAGTGCTTCTTCACCCATTTCTTGGTGACCGGATCGAGCCAGGGACGGCGTCCGCGAGCCAGCCCGACAAAGTTCGCAACAGCGCCGGGAGCGACATCGTCGAGCAAGTCACAAGTGATGTCACCGAAGCTCGTCTTGATGATGGCGCGCAGCGGACCAGGGCCTTCAGGTAGGCCCTCGAGCGCCTCGGCAAGAGTAAAACTCCCCCCAGTTGGGTCGCTGGTGGCCTCGAGCACCTCGTCGGGGCCAGCGTCATCGGCGGCGCAATCACCTGCGCCGGTGCCCTGCCCGCCACTACCAGCGCTGCCGCCAGCGCCACCTACTCCGCTCGAGCTCGTCGATGAAGAGCTGCTCGACGAGTTGTCATCTTCGACGCTCTTCGTGACGGTGCAACCAAGGCTCAGGGCGGTTGTGAACAATAGGGTAAGAAGAAATATCGCTGAACGCTCCATGGGCAAGGAGTCTACCCGGCACGCGACCCTTGGCGATGAAAAAGGCGCGGCTGAGAGCAATATCGCGCCAAGCTCCCTCGATAGGGCCCGAGGGGCTATCATGAAAGCCAATGCGTTCATTGAGCTCATTCGCCCTACTGCTAGCTGTGCCGCTTGCGACCGGCGCGGGCTGCAAGTCGGCCGGCCAAGTCGCTGCAGCCGCCATCACGGTGGGCGCAGCAGTGGCCGCAGCAGCCATCAACCGTGCCGCCACCAAGGACTGTTGGGGCCGCTGCGGCGGGGGAATGATGTGCGATCGGCGCAGTGGCATGTGCGTGCCCATCGACGAGCTGTTGGGGCGAAGTGAGAATGCCAACGGACGCTGGTACAGCTGCGATCCTGACCGTTTCGTGTGCGAGCCCGACGATTGGTTGGTCTGCGACGAAGTCGGTTGCGACTGGTTCCGTTGCAACGCCACGGGTGATGCGTGTGAGCCACGACAAGCGAGCCAGTGTCCGGGCGACCCAGCGTGCCCCGTCGCGGCCGACAGCCCGGGCGACGCCGACCCAAAACCGCGTGATCCGTGCCGCGGTTTGTGTTTCTCGGCAGAGGTGTGCGTGGTCAATGACGGCGTGGCTGACTGCGTCCGCAGCGAGCCCGCCGTCACACCGAGCCAATGAGCCCTGTTCGATCGCTGCTCAGCGCGGATCGGGCAGCGGCGACGAGCGCAGGCGGCTCGACGTGTTGACGAGGGAGGGCGTCGGCATGAGCTCGTCCAACTTGTTGTATTCGGCCGGAAAGTGAGTCGAAAGCCACGCTTCACAGCGTCGAGCGCCGGCCGCGTTTGCCTGAAGACGTGCGGCATACCCGAGACACAGCTTGTGGGCCTGTTTGGCCTGTATCATCGCGGGCCGATTCAAGGTCTCGATCTGCGAGAGGCGCTGCGCGTATTGCTGCCGTCGGGCAGCTCGGGTCTTGGCAGGCGCGGCTGCTGGCTCGGGGCCAGCTGCAGCCCGCATCGTCGCCACGTGAGCCGCCCACATGTCAGCGACCGCAGCAGCGGCCAACACCACTGCCTTCGGCGGCGGTTGCGGTCTGAGCGCGGGTATTTTGGCGTACTCGGCCTCGGCCGCTTTGAGCGCCGTGAGCTGGGCGAGCTGCCACGGCGCGAGCGTATTTCGTAGATACTTGGTGAATGCCGTGATGTTGGCTGGCCCCTTGTAGGCCAACAGCTTGTTCTTCGCCAAAGCGGCCCGCTTTTGCTCTGCAAAAAAATGGTGCGCGTGAGCAACTGCAATGAGCGCGCGTCCCAGGCGCCTGGCGAACACGGCAGGCGCCGCGTCCGCTCCCCGCAGTTTGCGTACTTGGGCTGCTGGGTTTTGCCAGTCGTTGCGCAGACGACCGAAGAGCAACTTGGCCTCGGCAACTTGGTTCAGCTCGACTTTGGCGCGCCCCCAAAACGCGCGCGCCCCGAACACCACATTGAGTTGTCCGTGAGTCTCGATGAGCCTGCTCGTCCTTTTGAATTGAGCGTCGACAGCTTTCCAATCATGCTGTTCCGCTAACCGAACGCCGATGGCGAACGCAATCTGAGCTGATTGTCTCGGCTTCTTGCGGCCGTACTTTCTGAGGAACTGATTCGCTGCGGCAATTGCCTTGTCTGTTTGACCGAGACCCAATCGCAACACGACCACATCGGACAGTGCTTCGGCCGCTTTCTCGTGCTTTGGTGCGCTGGTAGCAAAACGCTCCAGGTAGCGAGCTGCGGCGGCGTAGCTGCCGAGGCTCTGATTGTCGTGGCCCAGCTCACGCAGCGCCATCTGCGCTGGCCCGGTCCGATCGAGATGGTAGCGCGGATCGAGGAGGATCTTGCGCGTCGTCATCGCTTTGGCGCGTGAGCCTGCCGCCTGGAACGCGCGCGCAGCGTTGTACAAGATCTCCTCATTGCCTGCGCAGGAGGGCTGCTTGGCCATGCACGCCCGCTTTCCGTGCTGTTCCCACAACTTGAGGTATTCGGCTGCAGCCCGCGCATATTGTTTGCGCGCTTTGATGGTCCGCCCCTTAGCCTTCAGTCGGTCGGCATCTTTGACCAGCATTTCGATCTCGAGCCGGCCAATGTCCCGCTCGATCCGAACGAGCGTTTTACACATCTGGTCGTTGACCGACGCCTTGGCACCCGTGCAATAGAGCTTGAGCAACTTGGGAACGTCCGCAGCCATGTCGTCGAAGCAGGAAGGCCGCCGCGGCGTGGTTTTGCTGCCCATGAGGTTGAGCGTGTCGAGATACAGCTGCCCCGCGTGGCTCGCCACAGCCGCATCAGCGTGGTCGAATACGACTTCGCGAAACCCGATGGCAGCTTCTGGCCACCGCTGAGCGTCGAAATAGATCCGGGCTTTTTGATAGAGCAGCGTGGCCCGCTGTTCAGGACTCAACGCGCTCACTGGGGCGCTGCTGCAGAGCTGACCATGGAGCTTGGTGAGCTTCGCCGCCTGCGACGAGGAAAAGGGCTTGGGGCCAAAGCGGCCGCGCTGACGCTTACCAGTGGGCGCAGTGAGTTGCGGAGCGCAGGCTGCGACACGTGTGCGCACTTTCTTGTCGAGACAGAGCGGCCCAGCTTGGGCAGCAGGCGCCAGCCAAGCGGCCACGAAAAGCCCGGCCAAGGTGGACATCAGCAGTCGAAATCGAAACCTCAGGATTACGGGCTGTGGGTTGTCCTTGGTCCAACGTTCGTGCGCCGAGCGTAGCTCTTTCATGCCCATCCCAGGAAAAGGAGATCGTAGCCTAATGACAGATTGAGCCGCGCCGTGTTCCCGTTTTCTGTCGACAAGCAGATCCTCGTCAGTCGTGCGGTCAGCCTGCAGGCGGCCCCGCCCGGCCTGGTTCAGAGCGCGTACCCCGGCTTTTTTCGCTATCCAATCCGAGTTAGGCTGCCGCTGTTGCTGCGTTTGTCGTTGATGATCCTGGTGCTGCTCGGGAGCCTTGTTGGCTGCGCCGGAGATGAGGCTCGGTCGTGGACGATGCAGTCCCTCGCAGGGCCTTTGACCTTTCCAGCGCGAGCGCCCGACGGTCGGCGGATCGAGGCTGGGATCAGCGTCGACGGCCGCCGCCTCAACCGCGGACGGATGGGCTACTTGAGCTACTGCGCTTCCTGCCACGGGCTCAATGGCGATGGCCGCGGCCACCAGGCCGAAGGCATGATTCCGCCGCCCCGTGATCTTCGACTGGCAGTCTACAAGTTCGCTGCGGTCCGCTCGGGAGAGCTGCCCAACGACCGTGATCTGCTCCGTGTCATTCGCCAAGGCTTGAACGAAACCACCATGACCGGCTGGCAACTGCCGGAAGAGGAATTGTGGGAGATCACGCAATTCATCAAGACCTTCCCCCAAGCCGATGGCGCCGCAAGCCTCTGGCTGGAGACCTACAAGTGGGGGCCGCGCCGCGGCCCACCCCCGCCCACGGGAAAACCCCG
>CAZRGL010000037.1:0-5356 GCA_964599485.1 uncultured Polyangiaceae bacterium | reverse complement strand
GGGGGGCCCACCAACAGGGGGGGCCCGCCCCGCGCCCAACCCAAGCCAACTGGAAAACCCGTGCGTCTCGCTGACGATCCGTGGGCGGGACGACGTGAGCAAGCACTGCGCGAAGGGCGCGCCCAATACCACCTCGGCGCGCAATGCAGCAGCTGTCACCCTTCCTATGTGACGCAGGCTGAGCTTCACGCCATGGCCGCGGAGCAAGCACGCAAGTCAAAGGACAGCAGCGCGCCGGCCAAACCGCGCGAGCATCCGTTTCGGCCACTGGTGTTACCAGCAGCCGACAATCCATTCGGCATCGACTTGATGCCGATCGACTTCACCAAAGATCCGTTGCGCTCGGTGCGGACCAACCACGAGCTAGCGGATTTGGCGCTGGTCATTGCCGCCGGCGTCGGAGGGGCCATGCCCACCTGGATCGACACCATGAAGAACGAGCAAATCTGGGCGATGGCCTACTATGTTCAACAGCTATGCAGTTTGCGCCTCGAGGCCAATGCGGCCGCACGCGATGCACTGCTTACCAAGCTGCAAAGCGGGGGAACGTGATGCCTCGCCCATTCATCATCATTTTCGCTATCTATGTCATTACTGGTGCGTGTTTCGCGCCGATCTTGATGGAGCTGCCGGTCCCAGCCATCTTCCCGTACCGCTGGCACTTGACTCTGCACATCCTCGGAGCCGTCTTCTTGGTGGGAAATGTGTTCATTACCGCCGTTTGGGCTTGGACCGCTTTCCGCACCAGCTCTTGGCCCATCCTGCGCTGGGCCATGCGTATCGTCACGTGGTGCGATGTGTATTTCACAGCACCGGGTTTTCTGTTGCTGGCAGCCAATGGCATGGTCCTCGCCAGCGCTTGGGGCGGCATCTACTCCTGGCGCTGGCTCTGGATATCGATGGCGCTGCTCGGCGCAACAGCGCTGACCGCAGGCGTGCTCATCCCCACCCAAATCAAGCTGTGGAAGCTGTCGACGGAGCAACTCGACGGCCCCAATGAAGAATACGAGAAGTTGATCCAACGTTGGAACAACTGGGGCACGCCGGCTGCGGTCGTGCCGCTGGTGGTGCTCGTGCTGATGGTGCTCAAACCGCGCTGGGGCTGAACCCCTTCTTCGGGACGGCACGCGGACAAGCCACTGCGGTATACTCGCCCGCCCCGATGGAAGCCCCGCATGGCGCGCCCTCCTTCACAACCCACGACGTCACCGGCGAACCTATGAACCCGCGCCTAGCACCCCTTTGGATTGTTGCTTGCTGCGCGTTACTCGCTGGCTGCCCAGCCGCAGTCAGCCCGCCGCTGCAATGCCCTCAGCAGCCCGCGGCTAGCCCAACCAAGAGCGCCCCGGTGATGCGGCCCTTCCACGCGCTGCCGCTCGTTGATGCCCGCAGCGGTCCATTTGCGACTGAGGAGCAGATCTTCGACGCCATCGTCCGCGTCTACCGCGACCACGGGCTTGCTGCCGCGGGAAACGTCAGCTTGAGCCAGTCCGACGAAATCCTCATGCCGTTCTGTGACAAGACCCGCGTCGTAGCGCGGCGCTTCTTGGGCGGCGCGGCTATCTTCGACAAGCACATGACGGCTTTTTCGGCAGCTTTCTACGGCGGCCGGCTCGACGATTTCGTGCAGCACTTCGAGAGCAAAGCCCAAGCGGTCGAGGCCTACCATGCGTTCATGGCCACGCTATTGGCTCACGAGGTCGCCCACGGGTTGAGCCACCAGCTCGAATCGCCTGGTCGTAGCAATCACTGGACGGAGGAGACCCGCGCCATCGCATTCGAGTATGCGGTGATGCGTCAACTGGTAGCCACCGGCCGGGTGCCCCAGCACTGGCTCGGCCTGATCGAGCGATTCAATCGGGCGCTGCTCGCCGGCGCACCAGCGGGCTTGGTCGACGCTTTGCCCAAGGCAGCAGCGGAACGCGAGCCGCTCTTCATCAAATACTATCCACGCCTGCAACGCGCCGGGGCGGCGGCCACCAAAACCGGCAAGAACCCCGACCCAGAAGCAACCGACACGGTGCTGGCACTCTACACCTTGGTCAGGCTCGAGGTGGGGGCCGGACCGAATGTCACCGTCGCGGCGCTCAAGCCACGCCTCGAGCCCAGCCTTGGCCAGATCGCCGCGCGCCAGCTGGCGCGTGCGAATCTCGAGCCAGTCGAACACACCAGCGACGGGCACCTGCAAGTGAAAATCGAGCGGGGCAAAGCGAGCTGGATTCTGCGCGTGCAAGCACGGCAAAGCGGCCGGCCAGCCATCGTGCTGCGATCAAGTCATCCTGACGCAGTTGCAATCAAGCGGCGCAGCGCCGTCGCGGAGCTGTTGATGCGGGCCAACGAGGGACAAGAGCTGAGCAACTTCAGGATCAACCTCGACAGCGGCGACGTCACGCTGCGCAGCGTGCTCATGATCCAGCAAGGCTCAGTCGATGCCGCGCTTCAGACGGTGATGCGCAAGCACATCGAGGCGATGGAACAATGGCACGGAGCCATTGGCCAAGTGGCCACCCAAGGCGCGGCGCCCGCCAAGATAGCCAATGGAATCCTAGCCCGAACCAAGGCCGCAGCCACGAAGGAGGCGCCATGAGAGCGCAAACACACCTTGCAGGTGTTGCCATGGTCGCTGTGGCGCTCAGCTTGGGGGCCTGTCTACAAGTGGAGCGTTGGGTGCTGACCATCGACGTGGCAGCCAAGCGGGCCGTGCTCGACTATCGCAACATCAGCTCGAGCGCCAAGCCGGGACATCGCGGTGTTCTCAATCGCGATTTCAAGAGCTTGATCACGGGCTACCTCAAAGGAGACAAGCTCGCCAAGAAGCATCCTCGCTGGCAGCTCGAAAGCAAGGAGCTGCTCGAAGAAGACGGACAGCTCCATGGCCGGCTGCGCTTTTCATTCAAGCAACTGTCGGATGTGGGCGTCATGAATTACGACGCGAGCCGCCCGTATCGTTACTGCCCGTCGGCCGAGCGCTTGATCGTCGCGTCCAATGCGACGTGGCGCGACACCGCAGGTTGTGTCATCTGGCCGGCCGGAGCGACCAAACTGCAAGTCGAGGAAGTCGTGCAACCCAGCGAGACAGGCCCAAGCCTGGTGACGCAATATCGAGCATGGCGGAAAACGACCACTGCGAAGGCAGCAACTGCTCCTTGAGCCAACATGGCATCTCGCAGCAAGCTACGCGTACGGGTTGGGAGAAGAGCACGCCCGAACCCACCAGCAGAAATCGGTCACCGCTCATCTGACACTGGAGCAAGCCGCCTACATCGCGCGCGTCGAACAGGCCGCGCTCTTTCCCCCACGAGGCCAAGGCGCATGAATTCGACCACGAGCTGCGGACTCACCACGTTGGGGCTCGTTGCCGCCCTGACATTCACGGGCTGTAGCACGGACGACGATGGCCCCGCGCCGCTTGCGCCCCAGCATGGCCACGTCGAAGCGCTCAGCTACAACGTGGCCGGCTTGCCCCAAGGGATTTCGGGATCGAACCCCGAAATCAACATTCCGCAGATCAGCCCGCTCCTGAACGCTTATGAGCTCATCCTCGCGCAAGAGGACTTCTCCTATCACGAGTTGCTCGCCAAAGATGCGCTGCACCCCTATCAATCGACCCCGAAGGAGCAACACGTCAAGCTGGTCGACGATGGTCTGAACCGCTTCTCGCAGTTCCCTTGGACGTCGTTCGAACGCGTCCAATGGGTCAGCTGCTACGGCGACGCCAACCACGGCGCTTCGGACTGTCTGGCCGAGAAGGGATTCTCGATGGCGCGCACCGATCTCGGACAAGGTGTGTGGGTAGACATCTACAATCACCACGCCGAAGCTGGCAATGGCGAACAGGACGACACGGCACGAGCGGCGGGTTACCAGCAGCTCATCGCCTACATCATGCAGCACTCGGCCCAGCGTCCGATCATCCTCGGCGGCGACACCAATTTGCACGCGGACGATCCCGAGGATCTGCCGCTTCTCGAGCTCCTCATCGAGGAAACGGGCTTGACCGATGCGTGTGAACAGCTCAATTGCGGCGCGGACCACATCGACCGTTTTTTCTTTCGCAGCAGCGCCAGCATTCTCATCGAGCCCGTCGCCTGGCGGTTGGCCGACGAATTCGTAGACGCCGCAGGTGAAGATTTGTCCGACCACCCAGCTTTGAATGTGCGCTTCGTCTGGCAGACCCGCTAGCTAGAGCCTGTTGACTCGCACGCCCTTGATTTGCTCGCGCGTGCGAAGACAACGATCCGGCGCGCTCGGCGAACAAATGGTAATTTCCCTGAGTGTTGACAGCGCGGCTCAATCTGTTCCTCATCCTTTTCTGTGCCGGTTGTGGCGGCAAAGCTGTCATGGACGACGGCAGCGGCGGCGCGAACAGCAGCAGCAGCAGCTCTACGACGGGGACGACCGTCAGCACGAGCAGCTCTTGTCTGTCATGCAGCGAAGCGATCGACGGCCCAATTGGATCGGGCAACCTGTGTCCCAGCGCCCTGCAGAAGCTCCAAGCGCTGGAAGAGTGCGTCTGCGCACAAGGCAATTGCGAGGTGGAATGTCAGGCCACCTGTAGCAGCGGAGGCGATCCGTCACCGCCGTGCTTCGATTGCATCATCAACACGTGTCAGCAGCAGTTTGCAGACTGCACAAACGACTGACTCGGACCAGCTATGAGGCACTGGAAGCGTGTAGCCCGGGCCCTTGCTAGCTCACCATGGCAGCGCCCGGCTGGAAACGACTTCTACAGCGAAGGGGTGCGGCTGAGCTACACCGATGAGGGCGAGGGACCCCAGACCGTGGTGTTGATTCACGGTTTCGCGGTCAACAGCTGGCTCAACTGGGGCTGGGTAGGGATCAGCGGGGCACTGGCACGGACCATGCGGGTGGTGTCGCTAGACATGCGGGGTCATGGGCGCAGCGGCAAGCCCCATCGGATCGGCGCGTACGGCGCGACCATGGTCAGGGACGTGGTCAGCTTGCTCGACCACCTCGAGATCGCCCGCGCCCACGTGGCGGGCTACTCGCTGGGAGGTTTCGTCACCCTCAAGCTGGCAGCTTGTAGCCCAGAGCGACTGCTCAGCGCGAGCGTGCTCGGCGCCGGTTGGGAAGGACTGGATAACCCTCGTTTTCGCGAGGCCCTACCCCAAGTGGCCGAGGCCTTGCGTGAAGGGCGCGGCACGGGGCCGCTGATGGCGCACCTGGGCAACCGACGTGAGCAACCCGGGGGTCTGCACAATCTTTGGGTCAAGCTGCTCACGCGCTATGCCAACGATCAGCATGCGCTGGCGTGCATGGTGCAAGCGCTGCCCGAGCTCGCGCTGAGTGAACAGGAGCTACGGGCTATTGAGCTGCCGGTGTTGAGCATCGTGGG
>CAZRGL010000036.1:0-34311 GCA_964599485.1 uncultured Polyangiaceae bacterium | reverse complement strand
GCTCCGCCGCAGGCCGGGCGGCGGCCTTCGTGCGCAACATCCACCGGTTGCAATCGTTGTTGGAGTCCGAGCCCGAGCACTTTGCCCTCGTGCGCAACCTGAGCGAGTACCGCGCAGCGCGCGCCGCTGGCAAACATGGAGCGTTCATCGGCATTCAAGGTGGCAACGCGCTCGACGAGAGCATCGAGGCGCTCGATCTCATCCCCGAGGGTGTGGTGCTCCGTATCACCTTGGTGCACCTGACCTCTTCGCGCATTGGCATCACCAGCACGCCCAGATTGGGCGCCGACACGGGCTTGACCGACTTTGGTCGTGACTACGTCAGACGCCTCAACGAAAAACGAATCTTCGTCGACCTCGCCCACATCAGCAAAAAGAGCTTCGCCGACGCGGTCGAGGTGCACGACAAATCGCAGCCGCTCATCGTCACACACACGGGCGTCGACGGCGTGTTTCCTCACTGGCGCAATCTCGATGACGGCCAGCTGCGCGCCATTGCCGACACCGGCGGCACCATTGGCATCATCTATCAACCCAGCTTCTTGGGCGATCCCTTCCTAGCCGGCAGTGCGCAGACCATCGTCGATCACTTGGCGCACATCGTCGAGACGGTAGGCGAAGATCACGCCTCCCTCGGTAGCGATTGGGATGGCGCCATCAGCACGCCCAGAGACATGCAAACCTGCCTCGAGCTGCCACGGATCGTGCAAATGATGCTCGACCGCGGCTGGAGCGACACCCGCATCGCAAAAATCCTCGGGGGCAATTTCCTGCGCACGGTCGGCGCCCTCCGGGGCGAAACTAGCGGCGGAAGCTAACTCGCATCTGAGCTATGCCCAGCGCATCGCAAGTTCAAGCAGGTCCGTGCAAGGCTCGGAAAGGGTACGTTCTCCCCGTCCCTGGTGGCAGAAATCAAAGCCCGTGCCGGAAGAAAACAGGGGCAGCTCGAGAGTCGTGCTGACAACGGGACGAGGTGGCTTCGTGCTGAGCGCAAGCTTGGCGCTGCTGGGGGCGACTGCTTGCTCTGACGGCCAGCAAGTTGACCCTTACGCGAGCAGTGATGCCCCGTGCACAGGTGGCTCCACGCCAGGTCCAGGTGGCAGCACCATGGCCGGTCCGGCCCCAGCGGCTATCTGCGACCCGCCTCGCAGCGCGGTCGACGTCAGCGTGCCGACGGCAATCGTGGGTGACGGCAGTCCAGCTAGCTGTGATGAGTCTACGCTCCGTACTGCGCTGACGGCCGGTGGGGTGGTGGTGTTCGATTGCGGTGCCGAGCCAGTGACCATCACACTCAGCTCGCAATTGGATATCACTGCCGACACCGTCATCGATGGCGGCGGCATCGTCACACTCAGCGGCGGCGACGCCACGCGTATTCTGAGCATCGACACCAACTTCGAGCTTTCTAGCCCGACTTTGACCGTGCAGAACCTCACCTTTCGCAACGGACGCGCGAGCGGTACGCCCATCAAGCTAGGTACCGAGCTCGACGGCGGTGGGGGCGCCATCTACCACTATGGCGGCACGGTCGTCGCCCTGGACAGCTTCTTCCTCGACAATCACTGCGCGCAAGAAGGGCCTGATGTGGCCGGCGGCGCCATCTATGGCGTGGGCCTCGGGGAAACGATCGTCGTCGGAAGCTACTTTGCTGGCAACTCGGGCTCCAACGGCGGCGCCATCGGCGGGCTGGGTACCTCCATCACCATCGTCAACAGCGTGCTGCTCGACAATCGCGCGACGGGCTGCCGCGCCAACTGGGCTGACGACAGCGGTGTTCAACATGGTCGCGGCGGCAACGGCGGGGCCATCCTCATGGACGGGCGAGGTCGTTCGTTGACCATCTGCGGCAGTCTGGTGCAAGGCAACGTCGGGCGCGCCCATGGCGGCGCGGTGATGCGTACCAGCTACGAGTCTGAGCCCACCGTCATCGACCGCAGCTGGCTGGACGGCAACAGCATCGAGGATCCGAGCGGCGACTGGGTGAGCGCCTCGGGTGGAGGCGTGTATCTGCAAGGCAGCGCCGTGACCATTTCCTCCACCACGATCAGCAACAACATGGCCCCGCAATTCGCTGGGTTGTGGGTGCTCAGCCACGGCCCGGCACAGGGCAGTCTGTCCGCCACCAACGTGACCATCAGCGGCAACGCAACCTATCCGCGTGAGGATTTCACCAAACGTGGCATCGGGGGTGGGCTGATAATGGAGCAAGATGCCATCGGTACGCTCGTCAACTGCACCATTGCCAACAACAGCGCGCAGTTTGCTTCCGGCATCGTCAACGCGTCGCCGCTCACCATTCGCAACACCATCATCAGCAACAACGCTGACAACCAATACACACCGCTGAACTGCAACGGCAGCGATTTCGACACGCCACCCGGCGCCGGTGAAAACAACCTGCAATGGCCCAACGGTTTGATGGACGACATGGATTGCACGGTCGGTATCCAGCGCGTCGATCCGCAACTCGGACCGCTGCAGGACAACGGCGGGCTCCACCCGACCATGCTGCCACAGCCAACCAGCCCAGCCATCGCCGCTGGCAGCAACTGTCCGGCTACCGATCAGCATGGCAACCCGCGCCAGGCAAGCTGCACCATCGGGGCAGTCTACGTGGATCCCCCCTAGCTTGCCACGCTCATCGCTGCGCTCGGGCCCAACAGCCGTCCGAAGAGCGCTGCGCGCGCTCAGCGCGCACAGCGGAAGCCCAGATCGCCGAACACCCAGTTGTTGCCTTCGATGTTGCGCTCAGTGGTACGTAGGGCGCGTGCTTCCTTCTTCTGCCCATCGTATTTCGACTTGAAGCTGCCACCCCGAACCGCCCGATCACAGAACACCTTCGGCTTGTGGGCGTGGGCTTTGCGGAGGGGATGTGGGTTTGCACGCGGCTCGATGTCGGCTGCGCAATCAGCCACCCACTCGCGAACGTTGCCGGCCATGTCGCACAAACCTTGAGCCGTGTTTCCCATTCGCTTCGAACACACCGCTGCGGTCACACCGAGATCGCAGCCGTCGGCGGTGCGGCCGGGCATGACGGCCAATTTGCAGGTGGGAGGGTCGCTGCCCCAAGGGTAAGGGCGTGCCTCGCCACGACTGCGCGCTGCAAACTCCCACTCGATTTCGGTGGGCAACCTCGCGCCAGCCCAAGCGCAGAAACTGTAGGCTTGCTTGTGATTGACCCAGCGCACGGGATGCGCGGCGAAGGCGGCTCGACCGTAAGTGAACAGTGGGCCATCAGCCATCGTGCGTTTCGGTGACTTGCATGCACCAGCTTCGACACAGAGACGATACTGGGCCTGGGTCACCTCCGAGCGCATGATGTAGAAACTCGACATTTCCTTTTGGTAGTACCTGCGCGCCTTGGCCCGACCGCCCGGGCCCCGATCAGGATCTCGGCCGTCGGTGACGCCGATCTGAAACGTTCCGCCGCGGATGAGGACCCAAGGTAGGCCGATCTTCTCGTGTTTGGTGCCGTGTGAGGCGAGCGGTGGGCTCTGGGCGGGAGGTGCCAACGTCGTGGTTTGCCCGCGGGTCGTTTCTGTTGCCCGATTGTCGAGCGTCAACAACACAACTGTGACGCAAGTGGCCAGCAGCGCCAGCAACGTCAATGCCAAGGCAAGCGGCGGACGGCCCGGGCGCCGCTGTTTTGGTGGGTGTTGCTTGGACGAATCGCTAGCGCCCGCGCTACGGGCGGAGGGCTGCGTGCCGGTCGGTAGTCCGGCAACAGCGTCGCTCTGTAGCTCGGCGAGCGCGAAGTGCAACATGTCCCGGAGCTCTTTGGTGGTTTGGTACCGCTGCGTCGGATCGACAGCCAGAGCACGACGAAAGCGAACCAGCACAGGAGTCGGCACATCGGCGGGCAGCTGAGCCGTCGGATCCCAGCCTGCGTCGAGCTTCTGTTGCCACAGTTTCTGCAGTCGGTTTGGCTCGAACGGCGGCACACCGAAGATGAGCCAGAAGGCCATCACCGCGACCGCATAGGTGTCGGCCGACGGCCCCACCTCCTGCCCGTCGAGTTGCTCAGGAGCCATGTACAGCGGCGTGCCCGCACTCGTGGTGGTGCTGCCCGCAGTTGCAGAAACAAACTTGGCGAGACCGAAGTCGAGGATCCGAGGCAACATGGGATGCCCCACTGCTTGCTGCAGCATCACGTTGCTCGGCTTGATGTCGCGATGGACAATCCCGCGCTGGTGCGCTTCTGCGAGACCGTTGAGGATCCCATCGAGCAGGTTGCGCAATTCATCCGTGCTGAAGGGCTCGGCGTTCTTCTCGCGCACCTCGATCTCTTGGGCCAATGTGCGTCCCCCCTCGACGTACTCCATCACGAGGTAGGGCGTTGTCGCATCGTGCACGTCGTACTTGAGCAGCCGGACGATGTTGGGGTGGTTGAGCTCTGCCAGGGCCCGCGCCTCTCGCTCGAAGCGGTCGAGCGCCTCGGGTCCGCGATGTGGCGCGTTCAATACCTTCAGGGCTGCTTTGAGATCGATCGGTCGTTGCAGCGCCAAGTACACCCGCCCAAAACCACCCGCTCCGAGAGGGGAGATGATCACATAGTCACCGAGCCTGCGCCCCAGCATGGTGTCGTCACAGTTGGCGCACGACGGGGCCACCACGTGGTAGCCTTTTTTCGCACACACCACTGCGCTGCATAAGGTCCCGGTAGGCCCCTCGGCATCGCAGCGCAGACACTTGCCGACGTCGCTCAAGTCGGGTGAACTCTAGCCCGAATCACTCAGCGCGTCGCCGCGCGCCTCACGCGCTCTTCGCTTTGCTGCCCGACCCCTCCAACTAGGACACAGCGCTGACAGATCCAGCGCGTCTACCTCGTTGATCATTCTGCGCTCGTGCACACTCCGACGCAGTCCTCGCAGCCACAGCAAGAGCCCGTCGCACATTCGTGGCACACCATGTTGGGATCAGCGCAGACGCCGTTGTTGCAAGAAGGCGCACACAGTTGCTTGTCCCAGACGCAGACCTCCGCCATGGGGCAAGGATCATCGTCGTCGCACTGACCGGTATCGATGGGCACGCAGGCTGGTCGACAATCCTTACATTCGGGGCAACTCGACGTGGCGCAGCTGTCGCAGATGGTGCCGGGGGCACACTTGTCGCAGTAGCCCTCGCAAGCGTCGGCACACTGTCCGGAGGCGAACAAGCAGACTCCGTCGCAGTCGTCATGGCTCGCGCACGCGGCAGAGGTCGTGCTGGCGGTGGCCGTGCCAGTCGCGGTTGTGCCAGTCGCAGTCGTGTTCGTGCTCGACGATCCTCCGGAGCCGTCGTCGACGGTGGCTTTGCCGCTGCACGCGACAATGGCGAACACGAGCCCTAGGTGGAGCGCTGATCTCATGACTGGAGCGTGAACGGTGTGGCCCCCCATGACAAGCCCTGACTGGTCAGGCGACGCAAACCCGATTGCCGCCTTCTCGCCTCGCCATGTCGAGCGCACTCGCTGCAGCGATCGCGAGAGGTTGAAATTCCTCTTTGTCTGATTCAGGCAACGCCAAGGCTGCACCAACGCTTGCCGTGATGGAAAGCTCTCCACCGGCGGAGGTGATCTTGGCGAGCTCGACCGAAACGCGCATGAGCTCGGCGATCTCCTCCAGACGGGCGACGTCGGGGCCCAACAACAACAGCGAGAATTCCGCTTGGTCGGAGCGCGCGAGCGTACCCGATTCACGAACTGCCTCGCGTAGCTGTTGAGCAACCTTAACGAGCACCCGGTCGGCGGTCTCGGGATCGCGCCCTTGGATCTCCACGTACTGATCGATGGTGAGACACAGCATTCCCACTGAGCCGCTATGCCGAATGCACCGCAAATACTCGTGCTGAATCAGCTCGAAGAAGAAAGGCCGCGTGTAGAGTCCGGTCAGGGGATCGGTGAAGAGCTGACCAGCTGCGGCGCTGCGCGCAGGCCCGACGGGCGGCGGTGTCGAGGAGGCTGAGGGGTGGCTCGAATCCTGTCTTGGTGGTGGTGTCGAAGAAGGGCCGCGCAGGGGCTCCGAGCCCGACGATGCTGTCGAGTCCGCGTCAGGGGCATCGCCCTTAGGCGGCGTCGGTGGTTTTGATCCAGACGCTCGCTTTTCGTCGGTCCTGGCGCTTGCGACTCGGGCAGTCTCGAGGGCCCGCACCACCAGCTGGGCATTGGCGCGGGCGAGAATCGTCTCGTAGTCGAGCAACTCACCAACCGGCATCGAGTACAAAAGCGCCTGCTCGCGGACGCGAAGATTGCTGTTGTCGAGAAAGCGCGATAGCGCAACCGGACCGAGTCGATACTCTCGGTATGCCAGATGCGCCATCCGCTGTTGGTGCTCCGGCTGATCGGGCGAGCACAAACACCAGGCGATGCCATCTGCTGTGGCGAGAGCTTTGCTCAGATCCACAACTTGTTGCGAATCCGGGGATGGTAAGTCAGTGCTGGCCAGCGGTGACGACAGGGCGGGCAGAGACAACATGAAGCGGGATTTGGCCACCGCAGCCACCCAGACGGGCGGAAAACGCCATCGTTCGAACAGTTTGCAGGTGATTTCGAGATGGTCGAAACCGAGCATTCGCTGCTCAACTTCGAGCAGCGTCGCTCTTCCTTTTTCGGTGCGGGCGAGCACCTTCATGTACGGCCGCAACGAGGTGTGCAGCAAGGCCAGTTGGCCGATGTCCTTCAACAAGCCGGTGACGAAATACTCCCCTGGCGCAGCTGTGGGCGAGGCCTTGGCAAGCGCGTGACTGGCTACTGCTTGGATCAACGCCAGCTTCCAGTAGCGTTGCTGCTGCGCGCGCACGCTCGGCTTCTTGGCGAACGTCTCGGGAACGAGAGAAAACCCGAGCGCCAATGTCGCCACGGTCGCCGCTCCGAGCAAGTTCACAGCCTGCTGGATCTCCCCCACCTTGTGGCGCAGCGCAAACATCGATGAGTTGACGACACGAAGCACCCTCACGACGAGGGCTGGATCGCCACGGATGA
Organism: uncultured Polyangiaceae bacterium; assembly: GCA_964599485.1. Classification (GTDB taxonomy): domain Bacteria; phylum Myxococcota_A; class Polyangia; order Polyangiales; family Polyangiaceae; genus JAPYTK01. Next base: position 27,353 of record CAZRGL010000036.1, on the reverse strand, counting down.
CTTCGACCAACTTGGTCACGTTGGGCACCGCCTCCCGTGTGACCTCCAGTACTTTCATCGCTGTGGCAGGCGGCGTCGGCAGCCGGTCAGAAGTCAATACTTGGTCGAGCGTTATCGGTGAGGAAGACACTGAGGTTATGAGATGGTTCTAGTCGATGACACGTCCTGTCGCGCTACCTCTCCTGCGGGGGCTGGCGTACGTTTCTTCGAGGGCTTCCTCCGGAGGTACGACCGTGGTTGCGCGCAAGCTCCTGGCGATCATGGCGAGCAGCTCCTGGGCGGCATAGGGTTTGCGCAAAAAGCCTACTGCGCCAGCGTTGCGTGCGCGCTGGGCAACAGTCGCGTCCGTCTTGCCCGAGGTGAGCGTCACCCGTAGCCTGGGGTCGAGCCCGTGCAGCGCTGCCAGCGCTTCCAACCCGCTCAGCCCTGGCATCTCGATATCGAGGACCACCAGCGCCGGCGTCAACTTGCCGCTGCGCACGAGCTCGATAGCTTGTCTGCCGTCTGGCGCTTCTACGACCTCGTATCCCGCGTGTCGAAGAATGCGCGCCAAGCTACGACGGACCACTTGTTCGTCGTCGACCAACAGGATGACCTCGCCTTGGCCCGACGTTGGCGAGCTCGCGTCGGCCGTTTGCCAGTATGCATCATGATCATGCTTCTTCTTCGCATCCGCCGAGATCTGGGGCAGATAAACTGCGAATGTGCTTCCTTTGCCGAGCGCGCTGCGAACCGCCACCCGCCCGCCGTGAATGGAGACCATTTCTTTGACCGCTGCGAGTCCGAGTCCAAAGCCTGCACCCTTGCTCTTGGTCGTGAAAAAGGGCTCGAAAATGTGGCTTTGGGTGTCCAGGTCCATACCTGGTCCATTGTCCTCGATGAGAACCACCACGTGCCGCTCCGTTGAGGGCAGCTTTAGGGCGGCCGCTCGCGCTTCGTCGATGCTGGCTGCCTTCAGCGAGAGGGTGCCCGTGCCGTTCATCGCATCGCGGGCGTTGAGGCACAGGTTCATGAGGACCTGGTGGAGCTCGATGTCGTCGCCCATGATCCAAAGATTGGGATTCAGATCTTCGCTTATGCGGATGCGGCGCGGAAACGTGCGCTTGGCGAGCCGTGCGACTTCGGCGCACAGTAGCGACAAGTCCAACGGCGCGTGGCCCTGTTGCCCACGCGCGAAGGACAGCAACTTGGGGGTGAGCTGTGCAGCTCTGCTCGCCGCTGAGCGGATGTCGACAAGGCAGTCCCTCACATCCGCGCTGGATAGTGGACGGTCCGTTTCGAGGCCGTCGATATAGTCGAGGCTCGAAAGCACGACGCTGATCATGTTGTTGAAGTCGTGCGCAACACCAGCACCGAGTCGTCCCAAAGTTTCGAGGCGACGCTGCTCGAGCAGTTGGAGCTCGGCAGGATCGTAATGGGTGAACAGCAGCAACTGCCTGCCTATCTTCACTCTGTCTCCGAACCGCAGCACCGTTGCCGTCGTGACGGCATCGCCGTTGACGAAGGTGCCGTTGCTGCTGCCCAAGTCCTCGATGACAAAGCCCGCTGCGCTGCGCAGAATTCGGGCGTGGCGGCGGGAGATTTCGATGTCGTCGAGGCGAATGTCCGTTTCGACAGCGCGCCCGATGGTCGCCTCGTTGTCGATGGCGTGTCGTTGACCAACCTGGTTGCTGGTCAAGACGATGAGCCACGCCTGGCCGGCGATTGCGCGTCTCGACTTCGTGGACGGCTCCATACCCGTCAACTCACAGCCTCGCCGTCGTGCTCGTCAGACACCCCCGTCAACGATCCCATTGTTGCTGGCTCAACCCCCACAGGCTTTCCGACTGGGTACAGATTAGCACGGTTCCTGCTCTTGACTACGGGCCGCGCAGGCGGGGGTCGCCTCAAATGAAACTGCCGAGCACCGAGCCGCACCAGCCAGGCGAAACCACATCACCAATGACGTAGTAAGGCGCGCAGTGGCCGCTGGGATGGTTGTCCCAGTGCCAGTGGATGCTGCCGCTGCCGCCACCGCCACCGCACTTGCCGTACTGCTGACTCTGGTAGCCGCCGGTGATGACGCAGCAAGCGCCTATCCCGAAGTGCGACTCACATGCCTTCATGGCGCGCGTCTGAGTCGTGTCCGAGCCCTGGTAGCAGTACATGGTATTCTGTCCCGTGCCGTTGTCTTTGACCAGGGGGCCGCCGCCGGGGTTACCGCATGTGGGATTGCTCCCGCTGCAGGTGCTGTTGCTGCATGTTTCGTTGGCTGCGCAGTTGTTGCCGCAGCTTCCGCAGTTGGCGGGATCAAAGCTGGTGTTCGTGCAGATGCCGTTGCAGTTGACGGTGCCACCGACGCAGTTCAGGCCACAAACGCTAGCGGTACAGATCTCGCCATTCTGACAGGAGTTGTTGCAGCTGCCGCAGTTGGCGGGGTCGATCTTGGTGTCCACGCAGAGGTTGTTGCACAGCGTGGTGCCCCCAGCGCACAGCAAGCCGCATTTGCCGGCCGTGCAGACCTCACCACTTTGACAAGTGGCGAAGCAGGCGCCGCAGTTGGCCGCGTCCGTTTGGGTGTCCACACACATCCCGTTGCACTCGGTCGAGTTGCCCGTGCACTGGAGGCCGCAAGTGCCTGCAGAGCAGACCTCTCCGCTCTGGCACGCTGTATTGCATGCGCCGCAGTGTGCCGGGTCGACGTTGGTGTCCACGCACAAGCTGTTGCACTTGGTCGTGCCGCCCACGCATTGCAGGCCGCATTTGCCGGCCGAGCAGACCTCGCCATTCTGACAAGCAATGTTGCAAGCGCCGCAGTGTGCCGGGTCGACCTTCGTGTCGACACACAGCTCGCTGCACTCGGTGGTGCCGCCCATACAGCTCACACCGCAGGTGCCTGCGGAGCAGACCTCGCCGCTCTGACAAGCATGGTCGCAGCTTCCGCAGTTGGAAGGATCGAAGTTGGTGGCTACGCACTTACCCTTGCAGTTCATGGTGGCGCCGGCGCAGCTGCTCACGCATTGGCCCTCGCTACAGATGTCACCAACCGAGCAGGCTTTGTCGCACGCCCCACAATTGGCGGAATCGTTGAACGTGTCGACGCATCGGTCGCCACAGGTCGTGAAGCTTCCGCAGCCGATGTCGTCGGTCGTGACGTTCGTTCCTGCACAGGCGCCGGCAACGACCAACGTGGCGGCTGCCAAGAGCACGAATAGTGACCGTCCCACAGTTGCTGTTTTCGTCCCCATGTCAGCTTCCTTCCGACAACACCCCAATGATGGAGGTATCGACGGCCACCACGTGTGTCAAGGGCCCTGGCCGAGCGAGCTTGGCTGTCCAGAGCCCTGAGGGGCGCACGGACTCAAGCAGTATCGTCAGTCTCGTCGTGCGCGTGTGCGTGCGCTTCGGGGCCGCAACGAGCATCCTCCCAGCCCACCCAATACGGGCCGTCGGGACCGTGCTCGCGCTTCCAGATGGGCACGCGGCCTTTGACCCGATCGACGAGTGCCCTGCAAGCATCTAGCGCCTCGGCGCGATGCGCAGAGCTGACGGCGCAAGCGATGGCAGCATCTCCGATCTTCAGCTCGCCAAAGCGATGGGTGCAAGCGACCCGCACGCCTTCGTGCTCGGCTTCTATCTGGCGCGCGATTTCGGCCAGCTCCTTCTCCGCCATCGGCCGATAGACATGATATTCCAGCATCTGCACGTCGCGGCCGTCGGCATGGTTGCGAACCGTGCCGAGGAAGCTGGCGATCGCTCCGGCCGTCTCATGTCGAACGTGGTCGACTACCTCGTCGAGGCTCAGCGCTTCATCTCGAATTGCGGTCAAGGTCATGGCGTCTCCGTGCCAGGTTCGGTCGCCTCCGCTCTGCGGTACAGACCCGTGCGCCCGCCCGACTTCTCGAGCAGGTAGACCTGCTCCACCACCATGGAGCGTTCGACGGCTTTGAGCATGTCGTAGACGGTCAGCGCTGCCACGCTCGCGGCCACCATCGCCTCCATCTCCACCCCGGTCCGATCGAATGCATCGGCGGTTGCTTCGACCGTGACGAGGCCCTGCTCGACGTCAACCGCGAGATCGACCGTCACGTGTGTCAAGGCGATGTTGTGGCACAGCGGGATGAGCGCGGGCGTCTGTTTTGCGGCCATGATGCCGGCGATTCGAGCCGTTGCCAGCACATCGCCCTTGGGTCCGCTGTGGTCGCGTGCCAGTCGGGCGGTTTCCGGTTTCATCCGAACCGATCCGCAGGCGATGGCGCGCCGATGGGTTGGGGCCTTTGCCGCAACGTCGACCATCCTCGCCTCGCCGCTCGCGTTCAAGTGGGTCAACACGGGCGCTGGGGCGAGAATCTCGTCGTAGGTCGCGTGGGCCCGTGCCGCGTCGCTGCGCCGTACGGTATGAGCGAGGGCGAAACGTTCGAGCTGGTCGAGCTTCTGCCAATCGTCCGCGTCGAGGGGGCGCTCTGCCCCGAGCAGCGTTGCCAGCTCGGACGGGGGCTTTTGCAGCCGCTCTTCGTTGTCGGGCTCGGTTGGTTTTGCGGCCGGCTCAGCTGTTTCGATTGCCGCCAAGACCGTGCTGACATCCACCACCTGGGCTCGCCCCTGCTGCACCAGCACCAGTCGCTTGGCCAGATCGAGGCTCTGCCATCCTTTGAGCGACAGCCTGCGACCAGCCACATCGAGGGCTCGACGTGCCGCCAAAGTGAGCAAGGGAAGCCCCTTTTCGGCCTTTTCGAAGACAAAAACCTCCGGTCCACTAGCCAAGGTCAACCTCCTGCCACTGGGGGGATCAGCGCGACTTCATCGCCCGGCCGCACTGGCTCGTCGCCTCGAGCGTAGCTGGAGTTGACTGCCAACCGGATCGAAGGCCTGTGGGGCTGCAAGGCGGGGTACTTGGCGCAGATGAGGTCCATCACTGCTTCGGCGGTAGATTCGCCTTCCAAAGGAAGCTCAATTTCCGCCGCGCCGATGACGTCACGTGCTCCAGCGAAAGCAAGCACTTTTACAACTGCTGGCATGAGGCAGAAGCTAGCACCGTTTTTCGACAAGGTGGGGATGCGAGATTGGAAAAGGGTTGTTACGCTTGGCTCGGCATGGCCAAAAGCAGCGGGTTGGCAGTGGGCTCGATTCTGGCGAGTCGTTACCAAATCCGGCGAGAGCTGGGACGCGGCGGGATGGGCTTTGTCTACCTGTGCCGCGATCTCATCCTCGATGAGCGCGTGGCGCTGAAGCTGATGCCGCGAAGTGCACGAAAAGACAGCTCTTCGCGCGACACGAGAAAACGAAAGAAGAAGGGGCGTCATGACGATGCCTGGTTCTTCTACGAAGAAGCGCGCGCGCTCGCCGGCTTGTCCCACCCCGCCATCGTACGTGCTCGCGACTATGGCGTGCTGTCGGACGGAACTCCATATCTGGTGATGGATGTCGCTCCTGGGCGCTCACTGCACGAGTGGCTGTACCGCGCCAAGACAGAAGGGGCGCTGCCTTGGTCACTGGTTTGGTCAGCCATCGATCAGGTTCTGGCGGGGTTGGCGCATGCTCACTCGCGCGGGGTCATTCATGGCGACATGAAGCCCTCCAACATCTTGCTAGATCGGTCAGCTGGTGACGACGTGGCGCGCGCCTACTTGCTCGATCTCGGTCTTGCTTGGCTCACCCGCGATTTGGTGGACCATCGGCTCGACGGAACGCGCGAAGTCGCTCCCACGGTGCGCTACGGCGCGGGCACGCCCGGATGGATGGCGCCAGAGCAGATTCGCATGGCGACACCTCACATCGGCCCGGCCACCGATCTGTATCCACTCGGCTGTTTGATCTACGCCCTGCTCGTCGGCGACGAGCCATTCGACGGCACCAACGAAGAGCTGCTCGAGAAACACAAGAACCAAGCGGCACCCAGTTTCGAGGTGCCCGAGGGCGTTCCTCAAGGTGCGGTGGCCTTCGTACACCGCTTGATGGCGAAGTGGCCCTGGAATCGCTTTGATTTTGCTGGCGAAGCGCGGCGTGCCTGGGCGGAGTTGCGACCCGGTGACGAGGATGACAGCGCTTTGCCGCAATCGGCGCGCCGTCGTTCGGACCGAATCCGGAGTACGGGCCGCGGCGCGGTCAGTGACGTCAAGTCAATCCCAGAGGCGCTCGAACAACAGATCACGGCGGTTTCCACGCCTGGTCTCATGGGTGTGCGCCCCAGCCCCATGGTGGCGCGCGAAGAAGAACGCCAAGAGCTGCTGGACGTCGTCCATGACATCGTTGACGGCACCGGAGGCGAGCACCGCATGGTGCTGCTCACCGGTCCCGCTGGAGTGGGCAAGAGCCGCTTGGCCGAGTGGTTGTGTCAGGAGGTCCACGAGCAAGCGCTGATGCGCCCGTTGCGCACCCGGTATCGAAAGATCGCAGCGCCCCTCGATGGCGTGGTGGGTGCGATGGTCCAGCACTACCGCGTCGAGAAGTCCAAACGCAGCACCATCGAAAAAGTGCTGATGAACACATGGCAGGTCAGTCGCGATGACGACGAGGGTTTGACGTGGGTTGCGGGCGCCGCCGCTTGGCTCTGTCGCATCAAGAGCGATCCCAAAGCGCTGGGGCCGACCAAGAAGCGCTTCGTTCTCGATCGGCCGGAGCTGAAATGGCTCGTGATTCGGAAGACCTTGGAGAAGACCTCCAACGGTTGGCCGATGTTGTTGTGGCTCGACGATTTGCATCGTGCTCCCGCCGACACCTTTCAGCGGTTGGCGCGCTTGAAGCGTGATCTCAAACACGTGCCCATCTTCCTGTTGGCCACCATGCGCAACGAAGACGTGGTCAACGATCCCACGGCCCGGGCTCGCATCGAGCTGTTGGTCGAGGAATTTGGGGGCAACCGCATGGAAATCGAGCCGCTCGACATCGGCGAGACCGAGATTCTGCTGCGCGAGACTTTGCCGCTGGCCGAACGCGCCATACGCACCGCCGCCAAGCGGGCCAAAGGCAATCCCTTGTTCGCCCTACAACTTCTGCATTCATGGGCACAGCAGGGCGACTTGGTCCAGCGCGACGACGGCTGCTACGACGCATCGGAGGAAGCGCTGAGCCGGCCTGCTGCCACCACTGCTGATCTCTGGGAGGAGCGGTTGCGGACGCTTCCGGAGCCGCTGCGTCCAGCTGCTTTGGCGGCTAGCGCGCTCGGTGGCGACATTCGGCGTGACGTGCTGCGTGCTCAATTGACCGAGCTCGGGCTCGAGGCGGGCCGTGCCATCGCTGCCTTGAAGCGTGCGCAGCTATTGTTGCTGTCGGGCACTGAGCGCTTGCGCTGGACTCACGCGTTATTACAGGAGTACTTGCTGCAGCGCCTCTTCGAGGAGCGTGATGCCAAGAGAGTCTTCCGGGCAGCGGCCAATGCGCTCGCGTTGCATCCGGCGGCGAGCGGCGGCCGTGTGGTTCGCCATCAGGTGACCAATCTGATTCGGGCTGGCGACCTGCCAGAGGCTGCTGTTTTGCTCCACGCCCACGTGGCTAGCGCTTGGGGTCAAGTGCGTGATGCCATGGCCACATTGCGCGATCTGCAGCTGCTCGACAACCGGCTCAGCGGCGACCACTTGGCGCGTCACCTTCGCTGGCGTGCCGAGGCTTGTCGCCATTCCGGCTCGCTGGAGGAGGCCCGTCGTCAGGCGGAGATTGCCAGGCGGAGCTTCCGCGACATGGGCAACATTCAGGAGGAAGCGCAGTGTCTGCGTTTGCTCGGGCACATCGCCTCGGATCTGGGCGCCTCCGCCCAGGGTAAGCGCTTGGTGACGCGGGCCTTGGCGCTGTTCCGTCAACTCGACGATGACCGGGGACAGGCTCAGTGCGAGGTCCTTCTCGGCGAAATCGACTATTTGGTGGGCGACCATGCTCGAGCGCTGCAGACCCTCAATCGCGCTGCGGACATGTTCGCCCGGCAAAACGACACCTTGGGCCGCGCGCAGTGTTTGATCTTGCAGGGCTTCATCGAGCAGTCGGGCGGTTCACCTCGGCGCGCCCGCGAGCTGTTGGCGGTTGCCCGTACCGATCTCGAAGGCATTGGCTACCGCTTGGGCGTAGCGCAGTGCGAGCTCGCTCTGGCTCACGCAGATCATCGCGATGGCGATTTCGCTCGCGCCCACGAGCGCGCGTCCGACACCCTCAAAGCGTTTCGTCTCATCGAAAACCCGCGTGGCGAAGCGGGTTGCGAGCGTCTCTTGGCGATGAACGCCCTCGACGGAGGCCACCCCAACACTGCGGAGGTCCACGCGCGCGCCTCGGGTGTGCTCTATAGCCGCCTCAACGACCCCTGGGGCAAGGTCGAGGCCTTGCTCCTGCTGGCTCAAGTCGGTCTCTACCGTAGCGACACCACCAGTGCTCGCGACGCACTGATTCGCTGTGAGGCCATCGCCTTGGCCGAGGCCGAGCCGAAGCAGCACCGTCATCTTACCCTCGCGTGGCTCGCGGCGGCTGAAGGTCGATGGGCCGATGTGACCCGCGAGCTCGATGCTGCGCGTCGAACCTTCAAGGATTCGACTCAAAGTGGTGACCACACCCCCCAGATGCTGCGGCACTTTGTGGAAATGGAGTGGCCTGATCCAGCGGGCGACCGAGTTCGGCAGTGGCACGCGTCCATCACCCAGCGCTGAGGATGCGCGCGTGAATCTCGTACGCCTTCCTCCTGCGGCGATTGTCGTCGTCGAAAGGATCGTGCTATCGCGCCGCTGAGATGGGCGACAAGGCTAAACGCAACGAGTCGAGCGCCGGCGACGATGCCGACCAAGAACCGGTTCCGATCAAACGATCGGGGACCGTCGCCCTGCTAGGTCGGAGCAACGTTGGAAAGTCCACCCTGCTCAACGCTGCGCTGCAGTTGCCTTTGGCCATTGTCTCACGCACCCCTCAAACGACGCGCAACCACCTGCTCGGTGTGGTTCGCCACGGTGAGGCCGAGATCGGGCTGCTCGACACACCCGGACTTCATCGGGCTCGCTCCCGACTCGGAAAAGAGATGAACCGCTCCGCGCGTTTCGCCGCGCGGGATGCAGATGTGCTCGTGTTCGTGGTGGCCCTGCCGGCCCGGCCTACCGGCGAGCTGCATCCCCACCCTGGTGATCTGAGCCTACTCAAAGAGCTCTCTGCCGAGACGCCGCTCATCCTGGTGATCAACAAGATCGACCTACTCAAAGACAAGTCGCTTCTCTTGCCGCTCATCCAGGCGTTTGCCACTCACCGCGAATTCGCGGCGGTCGTCCCGATTTCGGCGCTGCGTGACAAGGGAGTAGGGCGTGTCCTGGACGAAGCGGCGCGCCTGTTGCCTGTGGGCGCCGAACAGCACGACGAGGACACCATCACTGACCGACCGCTGCGCTATTTTGCTGCCGAATACGTGCGTGAGCCCGTCTTTCGCGCGACCAGCAAAGAAGTCCCGCACGCCGTTGCCGTGACGGTCGACGAGATGGTCGAGATGGGCGACCGCGGCGTGGCGCACATAAGCGTAACCATCCACGTCGAACGCGAGGGACAGAAGGGGATCCTCATCGGCAAGCAAGGCGGCGTCCTCAAGAAGATCGGCACCACGGCCCGGCACCGCATCGAGCAGCTCGTTGGCTGTCGTGTCCATCTCAAGCTCTTCGTTCGCGTAACCAAGAACTGGCGCGAGCGACCAGAAATGCTGTCTGATTTTGGCCTGATCGCCGGGGAGGGACGGTGACCGCGGCCAAGCCCATCGTCGCGCTCGTTGGACTCCCCAACGTCGGCAAGAGCACCTTGTTCAATCGACTGGTGGGCAAGCGTCTCGCCATTGTTCACGACCGCCCAGGTGTGACCCGTGATCGGCATTACGCCGACGCAGAGTCATTGGGTCGCCATTACACGCTCATCGATACGGGTGGCTTCGATCCGCAAGACGACATGCAGCAGGGGATTGCGGGTCAGATCGAGATTGCGGTCGACCAAGCCGACTTGGTCATCTGCGTGCTCGATGCCACCATCCCGCCAACTTCCGCCGACAGTGAGGAAATGCAACTGTTGCGGCGCTCGAACAAGCCGGTGATCTACTTCGCCAACAAAGCCGACTCCGATCGCCGCGAGCACGACGCGCTGGAGCTCTACCGGTTGGGTATCGACAAGATCATCTTTGGCAGCGCGCTGCACGGCCGGGGGGTTTATCAGCTCGAGGAAGAGCTGATCGAAGCGCTCGGACCGGCCCAAGAGCCACCAGACAAGGACGACAGCAGCATGTTGCGTGTTGCCGTGGTCGGCCGACCCAACGCTGGCAAGAGCTCCCTGGTCAATCGCTTGCTCGGTGAAGAGCGGTTGTTGGTCGACAGCCGCCCGGGCACCACCCGCGACCCCATCGATACGGTCATCGCTCGGCGTGAGCGGCCTTATCTCTTCGTGGACACCGCAGGCTTGCGACGCAAGGCAAGCGTCGCAAGGGGCAAAGATGCGGTCGAGGCCATGAGCGTCATCAACGCCATACGCGCCATCGACCGGGCTGAGGTTGTGGTGGTGATGTGCGACGCCCACGCAGGTGTCGCCGAGCAGGACGCCAAAATCCTCGGGCTCGCTACCGATCGCGGTCGAGCGATCGTCATCGCCCTGAACAAGACCGACAAGCTCGATCGCGAGGCTATTCGCGAGGCCGAAGATCTGGCGCGCGACAAGCTGTCCTTCGTGCCTTGGGCGCCGGTCAAGTTGCTCAGTGCCAAGACTGGCCGCGGCGTCGATAGATTGTTGGACACCATCGACAAGGTCGACAAATCCTTCAATACCCGAGTGAGCACCGGCCAGCTCAACCGCTTCTTCGAAACGGTGCTGCTGACCCATCCACCCCCAACCCGTGGTGGGCGGGCGCCCCGTTTCTACTACATCACCCAAGCCAAGGCCCGGCCTCCTACCTTCATGGTGGTCACCAGCCATCCAGACGATCTGCACTTCTCCTACCAGCGCTACGTCGTCAACGCGTTGCGCAAAGAGTTCGGCTTCGAAGGAGCGCCTGTTCGCGTCCACTACCGCCGCAAAGATCGCCGCCCCAAGAAACGAAAACGCCGCTGAGTACCTTCTTGCGGGCAGCTGTACCGAGTCTACTGCGGGGCGATGGCCTCGGCGACCCAGGCCAGCCGTTCCACGTTGTGGATGTCGTGGGGGAAGTCGGGCACGTGGACCACTGGGGGCGTGCGGTCGCCGTCGAATACCTCTTCGAGAGCGATCAGATGCAAGCGGTCGAGCTTGCCGAGGCGTTGCTCTCGACGCGCTGCTTCGACAACGCGGGTCGGAGCGTCGGGGTCGAGCTTCAGCCCTCTGTCGTCGAGCAGCCCAGCCACCGCTGCTTCATCGGCCAGTAAGCCGCCCAAGCCGCGGGTGCGATTGACCACATAAGCGTCTGGTTGCATGCCCTGCATGCGCAAACGCTCAGCGAAGAAGAGAACCTCACGAATGGCCATCGGATCCGGCGTCGTAACCAAGACGTAGGCTACGTCGGGCCCGCGCAGCGCGGTGCTCACTTCGTCGGCGCGCTTGCGCCAGCCGCCGAACAGCTCGTTCATCTCAGTCACAAACAGGGCCACTTGCTCGAGGAACCCCCCGCCTGTGATGCGGCCCATACCGCGCAAGACGGTTGCGGCGGTCCGCTGCAACAGGTTCAACGACAGCTTTCCCGACTTCTGGAAGGCCTGCAAAAACCAGCGAACCGCCGGACTGTCGATGGCGCTCACCAGTCGTTCGGGTGCGTCGAGGAAGTCGAGCGCATGTGAAGTCGGGGGTGTGTCGAGCAAAATGAGGTCATAGTTGGGGTCGTCTTTGACCTCGTACAACTTCTCCATCGCACCGTATTCCTGGGTGCCCGCGAGCGAGGTCGAGACGTACTGGTACATCCTGTTGTTGAAGATGCTCTCACGCTTCTGTGGCGAGCTTGCCAGGGTCTCGACCAACGCATCAAAAGTGCGCTTGGTGTCGAGCATCATCATGGTGAGTGACCCATTCACCTCGAGACCCGCGTCCACGAAGAGTTGTGGCTCGATGTGTTGCGGCTCGGTCAGGAGCTGATCCAAGCCGAGGCTTTCAGCCAGTCGACGAGCAGGATCGATCGTCAGGCACAGCACCCGCTTTCCACGTTGAGCTGCGGCTAGCCCAAGAGAAGCGCAGGTGGTGGTTTTTCCTACGCCGCCACAGCCCACGCACAGCAGCACGCGGCGACTGTCGATGAGCTGGTTGAGGTCGCGAGGTGTTGCCACAGGCGGCCATTCTTAGCATAGAGCAGGCAGTGGCGCAGCGGCGGTCGAGGGTGCCACTCAGCTGTCATCTTCAGCGGCCACTTCAGCGGCCACTTCAGCGGCCACTTCAGCGGCCTCCTGCTCGGCCTCGAGCTCGTCATCCGGCGTGCCTACCGGTGGCTGGGTTCGGCGCAGCGACATCGAAACGGCCTCGACGGTGCGGCGTCGGATCCCGCCCTTCGGATCATGCTCAGGCCGTGGCCACTGGAAACGCATCGTCTGGCATCCGTAGGAGGTGCCAGCGGACTTGACCATGGCGATGACCTGCCCGACGGCAGTGCGCAGATCAGTCCCGCTCAGCGACGACAAGGTATGCAAAAAGACCGCATACAAGGTGTCTTCGTGTTGTGCGTAGCGTGCATCGGCGTGGAAACCAGCCTGGAGCGCGCGTAGCAACTCGTCGGTGTTGAGATCGTCAACGAAGGCTACCGCGCTCATGATGCGCATCCGATCTTTGGCTTCGTTCGTGAATACCTGCAGCGTGATGTTGCCCATCAGCGCGTTCCACGTCTCTGGGGCGGTCGTTGAGAGTTTGGCCCCCAGATCTTCCAAGATCACCAGCAGCTCGTCTTTTTTCATTTCCCCAATTGGCCATCTTACTTGGCAAAGCGTCATGGGGGCGCAGAATTGGCCATCCGTTGCCGTTCAAGACGTATGATGGCCGTCTCATGGGCCCCTATCTCGACCTGCACAGCCACTGGGTTGCGGACATCGACGATGGCGCCCGTACCACCGAAGACAGCGCCGACTTGCTGAAAGCGCTTCGTGATATCGGTTTCGCCAAGGTCGTTGCAACACCACACATGCGGGCTGGACTGTTCGAGAACTCCCGCGAAGACATCGAGCAAGCCTACGCGGCAACCTTGCGCGCGCTCGAGGCGCATGACGATCTTCCTGAGGTTGCGCTCGCAGCCGAGCATCATCTCGACGACGTAGCGTTTCGACGCTTGGTCGATGGTCGCGGTCTGCTGTACCCGCCAGCAGGTCGCTGCGCCCTCATCGAATTCCCCTACGATCATTTTCCACTGCGCTGTGCGGAGCGATTGTTCGAGTTGCGCTGCAAGAAGATCAGACCGGTGCTGGCGCACCCCGAGAGATATCGGCCTGTTTGGAAGAACATCGAGGTGCTCGATCCACTGCTCGACGGTGGCACGCTGCTGCTGCTGGATGTGGCAGCGCTCGATGGGAAGTATGGCCGCAGCTCCAAGAGAACAGCCATCGAGCTCCTCGAGGCGGGCTACTACTTCGCTGCGTGTAGCGATGCTCATCGTATCGCCGACGTCAAAGCGGTAGGCCGCGGCATCAAGAAGCTCGTCAAGGTGATGGGCGCCGAAGAGGCGGAGTTCATGCTTCAAACAGGGCCACGGCAAGTCATCGAAGGGCAGGTCCAAGACGGATGAGCGCGCTGATCGACAAGCTCGAAAAACGTCAAGCCACGGTCGTCGTCATCGGCATCGGTTACGTCGGATTGCCACTCGCAGTAGCCTTCGCTCAAGAAGGCTTCGAGACGATTGGTTTCGACAAGGACGAAGCGAAGTTGGACGCTTTGTCCGCGGCTCAGTCCTACATCTCGGACGTGGCCTCCGCAGATTTGGCACCGCTGGTCGAAAGCGGCCGGCTGCGCGCCTCGCGGGACGCAAGCGTCATCGCTCGAGCCGATGCTGTGGTGGTGTGCGTGCCAACTCCGCTCAACAAGATCAAGGCGCCCAACCTGCGCTACGTCATCGAGGCAACCGACATGATCGCCGAGCACCAGCGTGCTGACATGCTCATTGTTCTCGAGTCGACGACCTATCCCGGCACCACCGCCGAAGTGATGTTGCCACGCCTGAGCGGGCGAGACTTCACGCTGGGCCATGATGTTTTTGTTGCCTTCAGTCCGGAGCGCGTCGATCCCGGAAACCCCGTGTACCACACGCGAAACACGCCAAAAGTCATCGGGGGTGCCACCGAAGCATGCCAACGTGCCGCCATTGCGCTGTACGCCTCGGTGATCGAGACCTTGGTGCCGGTGTCCAACACCGACACGGCCGAGATGGTCAAGTTGCTCGAGAACACCTACCGCGCCGTGAACATCGCGCTGGCCAATGAGTTTGCGCTGATGGCGCGGCGGCTCGGCGTCGATATTTGGGAGGTCATCCAGGCGGCTTCGACTAAGCCATTTGGCTTCATGCCGTTCTACCCGGGGCCCGGGCTAGGCGGACATTGCATTCCTGTCGACCCGCTCTACTTGTCGTGGCGCATGCGCGGCTTGAAATACCAAGCACGATTCATCGAGCTGGCGGACGTGATCAACAGCGCCATGCCTGACCACGTGGTGGTGCTCACCCAACAAGCGCTCAACAGCGTCAAGAAGTCGGTCAACGGTTCCAAGTTGCTCATCAGCGGCGTCGCCTACAAGCGCAATGTGTCCGATCATCGCGAGTCGCCAGCCTTCGCCATCATCGAAGCGCTCGAACGCCTCGGTGCCGAGCTGAGCTACCTCGATCCACTGGTGCCGCGGCTCGACCAGCCGGGCTGCCAAATGGTATCGGTGGCAGCAGACGTCGCCTTCGACGACTACGACGCTATCATCATCGTCGCCGATCACGAGTGCATCGATTATGCGAGAATGCTTCGTGAAGCGCAGGTGATCGTCGATACGCGTGACGCGCTCCGTGGTTTCGAAGGCGATCACAGCAAAGTCTCGAAGCTGTGAGTCCGCCCCCGACGAGCGAGGGCTGTGCTACGTCGAGCGAGATGAGCGAGGAGCAGCCACCACCGCGCCCAAAGCGCCTCGTGCTCAGATTGGTCGTATCGGTTCTGATCGGCGTGGCCTTGGCATGGATGCTGGTATCAGGAGGTTTGCCCATCATCCCCCCGGCGGCTGGTTTCTCGAAGGTGGAGCGCTGGGCAGCGCCCGCATATTTCGCGTCTTTGGTTGGTGTCCATCTCGTTCGGGCTCTGCGGTGGCGTCATCTGTTGCGCCCTCTTGGTCAGGTCGAGCTACGCGCCGTGTTGGGCACCGCTTGGGTTGGTTTCGCGGCCGTGCTGTTCTTGCCGCTCCGGGTGGGCGAGGTCGCGGGACCCTATTTGCTTGGTGGCCATGGTGATGTGAAAGGTTGGGAAGCGGCCGGGACCGTTGCGGGCGAGCGCGTGATCGATGGATTGGTGCTCAGCGCCGTGCTCTTTGCCGCGCTCAGTTTGACCACGCCCATCGATCCGCTGCCCGACCGAGTTGGCGAGCTGCTCTTGCCTGTCGCTGCGATCCCGAAAGCGGCCTACACTGCCTTGGCCGGTTTCTCAGCCTGCTTTCTGCTGCTGGGCGTATTCCACTTCAAGCGCGACTGGAGCGTGAGACTGCTGCGCTCCACCGTCGGCGTCGTCTCCGAGTCTGCCGCCGAACGGCTCGCATCCATCGCCGAGCGCCTCGCCAAGGGGCTTTCTTTTCTCCCATCCGGAAAGCACTTCTTGCCGTTTGCCATCGAGACGGCCTGCTACTGGGCGCTCAACGCTGCCGGTTTGTGGATCCTCGCTCAGGGCTGCGGGCTGACGGCGATTGGGTTCTGGGAGGCCTGCGTGCTCATGGGCTGTTTGGGCATCGGCATCCTGGTGCCCTCTGGTCCTGGTTTTTTCGGCGTGTATCAGTTGTCGGTCTACCTCGCGCTGGCGATGTTCGTGCAAGCTACGGAAATCGCACAGGCAGGAGCCGCGTTCGTCTTCATTGCGTACTGCTGTCAGCTGAGCTTGCACGCCATCGGAGGCGCCATCGGTGCTTGGCTGCTGCGTACGGGCGCGGAGAACTTGGCCACGAGCGACGGCGCCACGTAATTGCAAGGCATGATCGCCCGAGTCCTATTGTCCTGCTGCGCCCTGGGCTCGCTGGTGTTTTGCAGTGGTTTCGCCACAGCCAAAGCGCTCCACGACTCGCCCTACAACTACCGCCAGACCTTCGGCTCGGCGCTCCGTTTGGTCAAGGTCGACCTCGGCTATGACGTGACCGAGACCAACTCGGAGTGGGGCTATGTGATGTTCGAGTACACCAGCCCCGATAGCGGCAAGCGCAAGAACCGTGGCTCGCTCCAGTTCGTTCGGGGCAAGGACAAGATCCAGGTGGCAGTCCAAGTGCCGAGCATGCCCTCTTACCACGAGCAGATCATCGTTCAGAAGCTCAAGCAGAAGCTTGCAAGCGAGCATGGCAATCCTCCGATGCCGGCCAAGAGCGCCAAAAGCAAGAAGCGCAAGAGCAAGAGCAGCGACAAGAACAAGAGCGGCGACAAGGGCAAGCAGGACTCGGGCAAAAAGCAAGACGGCTCAGTGAGCAAGCCCGGACGCTGACTGGAGCCTCCCCACTGTTGGTTGTGGTCAGTAGTCTTCGATCGCGGTGACGACGCGATCGAGCTCGCCGAGCACCTCGTGCTCCCAGCCGTCGCCGAGCGCTTCGAGCATCGTGCGGTAGTACCAGAGTACCTCTGGTTTGCTTGCTCTGAAGCGTGACCACACCGCATCGCCGACTGATGGCCGACCGAGATCACGCCAGATCGTGCTGGCGTTGTGAAGCTTGTCGCAGCTGAGCACCAGCTTCACATCGGCTGGCTTGTTGCGGACCAGCGCCAAGTGCTTTTCTTTGCGCTCGCGCCAGGGAGGCTTCGGACTCTCGGTCGTGTCAGTGCAGGCATCGACAATGTTGGCGACCCGCTCGCCGTAACGCGCAGCGATCTCTTCCTTGGTGACGCCACAGTCTTCCATCACGTCGTGCAGGAGCGCCGCGATAGCTTGGTCTTCATTGCCGCCGTAGTCTCCGACCAGCGATGCGACCCCCATGGGATGAGTGACGTAGGGCGCCCCGCTGCCCTTGCGTCGCTGCCCGTGATGACGTGAGCAGGCGAACACGCAAGCGGACTCGAAGCGTGGACCGTACATGGCGACTTGCCCTTCCATGCCACTCTGTTAGCCCGCGTGCAGGCTGCGATCTAGCGTGACGCTCGGGATTGCAGGTACGCCAGCAAGGCGACGATGTCGGCGACATGCTTGCCGGCGCGTCCCAGAAGTTGTGGTGGGGTGGATCGCTCCAGCTGCAGCTGGTCGATCAAGACGGACAGCGGCCCGCGCACCCGCTTGGCGTGGCTGCGGTAGGCCGACTTGAGATGCACCCACCGCCGCGGCAAGCCCACTACCGTGTCGAGCGCCTCGAGCACGCTGTTGTTCCAGGCCACCACGATGTCGTCGGGCGCGATGAAGCGATGCCATGCCTCACGAAGCGCGTGCGGCGTCGAGCCAGCCTCGAGAAGCTGTGGGTCGAGTCCCATGTGCTGCAGGTGAAATGGCGTGGGGAATCGCGCTTCGGGAGGACGTACGAATTGTTGAAACACCTCGCCGGTGGCGACCCGAATCGCCACACATTGAACGATCACCAAAGCGTCGTGCTCCCCGCTAGAGCGGCGTGCTGCTTCGAAACCGACCACGACGAGACGCTCGGGCTCTTCGAGGCTGCAGCGAGGAGCTCCTCGAAGCGATGGCGGCCCCTTGGGCTGGCGTTGACCAGCGCGGTGCTGATTGATCAGCGCGATCTGCTGATCGATCATCGCGTCGAATGAGGCCAGCAGCCCGTCGAGGCCGGGGGTGTCCGGCTCGAGAATGCGTAGCGCCTCGACGATCGCCTCGATAGTCGATACGCACGTGGCGGCAGGCTCTTTGCGCAAGCGGTAGCGGCTCTCGCTCTGGGGCGTGAGTCGAACGTGGGGCAGCCCCTGCAGCCACAGGTTGTCGCGGTACAGGGTGTGAGCCTGAGCCCACGTGCCGTCGAGAACGACCAGCGCTTCAGGTCGCTCCTTGGGTTGTAGTGCTGCCAGCTCAACCGCGCGCGGGCCAGGGTAGAGCAGAGCCGCGCGCTCCGGCAGCGACGGCGGCAGCGTCTGCGTGCAGCTGCGTACGAGCTCGATATGCACGTTGTCCAGGCCCAACCGAGCGATACGTGCCGTACCGATCGGATGGAAACGCTCCCGCGGATGCTGCGCCACCCACACCCGCGTGCGATTGGCGACGCGCCGAACATGAGCGCAGATGCAAGTGAGCTGCGGCTTGTGGCAGCGGTAGCACACCGCCCGCGCCTCGAACTGTTGCCGTGGCTCTCCCATTGGGCTCATCCAGACGACCCACAGTAGCGGCTCGCCGCCAGACCGTCATTTGCCGCTCGGATTGGCTCAACGAGGTTCGTCGTCGAAATCGTGCCGGCATGGATTGTCACGACGGTGCTCATGCCATAGCGGCCCCGCCCGATCAGAAAACAGGCGCCTCGCAGAACAGCTCGGGGACACGGCCGTAGCCGAGCTCAGGCATGGCGACGGCGGGGGCCAAATGCAAATAGATGCGCAGCGGGCCGTCGCCGTTGTAGGGCACCATGCAAGCGGTCACGTCGTAGATGCCGTCCTCGACGGTGACGAGCTGCTCGTTGGGGCATTCGCGGCGCCAGCCGTGGAGGTCATCGCTGCCGCGCACGCATAGTTGTTGGTCGGCTACTTGGATGCCGAGGCGTACATGATCACTGGCTCGGGCGATCACGCTGTGATCCATTGTGGTGCTGAAATGAAGCCAATAGTCACGTCCTGGCCAGCGCATCGCCAACGCGGCGAAGCGGCACTCGTTCATGTAGTCGACCAGATCCTTGCCGTCTGGGAAGTGCTTGGCGTACATCCCGCCATCCTCGAGCTCGACGGCAACGAAGGGCGAGTAGAGCAGAATTTGAAGGCCGGGGCTTGCCAGCTCCACTACTTGGTCGTTCATGATCCCCCCGCGGACGCGACAGCATAGCGGCAAGTGTGTCGATCGGCCACGGCCACGAGCATGTTACGATGAGAGACGTGGCGGGTGTGGACGGGGTACCTGCAGCTTTGGCCCTGGTCGGGGACGAGGAGTTGTTGCGCTCCATCGACGAGGCTTTGCGTGGCGCGGGCTACCTTCTCGCCGAAGCTGAGCATGACCCCGAGCTCGTGGTAGTCGACATGCGGCTGGACGGTGCGCAAAGCGCAACGCATTCGCACCACGACCGGGGCGCCTTCGTGATCGCCCTGGTATTCAGCGACGCTCAGCGACAGGCGGTCGAAGGGGCCGATGATCTGCTGCGCTGGCCTGCCGATGAGCACCTGCTCGCCGCCCGGCTCGGCCTCGCCAAACGACTGATCGAGTGCGAGGCGAAGCGCGCCCAGCTCGCCGAGCAGGACAGCGTCAAGACGGGTCTTCTCGCCAATTCCGCGGAGGTGATGTGGCGGCTCAGCCTCCCGGAGTTGCGTTTTCAATACTTGAGCCCTTCTTCCAAGATGCTGGGCGGCTGGGATGTCGAGCGCGGCCTGGAGCGTACCCTCGAAGAAGTGTTCCCGCCGCTGGCTCTTGCCGAGCTGCGTCAGCAACTCAGTGACGCGCTGACGAGTTTCAAAGCCAAAGGGGAGCCCCGCCTCATGGAGGTGGAGATCGAGCAATTCCGCAAGGACGGGACGACGACTTGGGTACACATCTGCGCTTCTTTCGTCAGCGACGCTGACGGCACGCCCATCGCGATCCAGGGCTCGACCCACGACATCAGCAAGCGAAAGAAAGCCGAAGACGCGCTGCGTGCAAGTGAAGAGCGCTACCGCCAATTGGTCGAGCTCGCCCCGGACGCCATCTTCGTGCACCACAACGGCGAGGTCGAATTCGCCAACGAGGCGGCCGCACGGTTGATGCAAGTCAGCAAGGGCAGCGACCTCGTTGGCCGCCGCCTGGATGAGCTGCTTTGCAAGGCCGACGTCGACGACGGCGACCCCCCGCAACACGAGTTGCGACACGCCAATGGCGATACGAGCTTCGTCGAGTTGCGTGAAAGCGCAGTCGCGCCGGGCAGCGACAGCAAGCAGACCATCGTCCGCGATGTCACTGAGCGCCGTCAGCTGGCGGGCCGCTTGCATTTGATCGACCGCATGTTGTCGATAGGCACGTTGGCTGCAGGCGTCGCGCACGAGGTCAATACGCCGCTCGCCTATGTGTTGGCAAACATCGAGTTTGGCATCGAGCAGCTCAGACGGCGCAGCCGGCTATCGGTCGACGAGATTCGCGATCTACGCGACGCGCTGCTCGAAGCCAAAGAGGGGGCTGCGCGTGTGCGCGACATCGTTCGCGACCTGAAGACCTTCTCCCGCGGCGACGAAGACCAAACCGGGCCAGTCGACATCAAGCGCGTGCTGGAGTCGTCGATCAACATGAGCTGGAACGAGTTGCGGCATCGCGCCAAGCTCTACAAGAACATCGAGCGGGTCCCGGCGGTCGAGGGTAACGAATCGCGCATTGGCCAGGTGTTCTTGAACCTGCTGGTCAACGCTGCCCAGTCAATCCCCAAAGGACAGGTTCAGCAGAACTCCATCGCCGTCTCGACCCGCACAGGGCCGGGCGACACTGCGGTCATCGAGGTCAAGGACAGCGGAGTGGGCATTCCGGACGCTGTGCTGGCGCGCATTTTCGATCCTTTCTTCACCACCAAGCCGAGCGGTACGGGTACGGGCTTGGGACTGCCCATCTGCCGCAACATCGTTCAGTCACTCGGCGGCGAGATCACAGTCGAGAGCAGCCCGGGCGAGGGGACCACCGTGCGGGTGATTCTGCCAGGGGTGGATGGCGGCCCAGTCTCCTCACCTACGCCCAGCTACGTACCGCCCGATGAGCGGGCCAACGTGCTGGTGGTCGATGACGACGAGTTGGTCAGCCGCGCCTTGCGGCGGGTTCTGCGCGGGCACGAAGTGACTTCCACTCAGGACGGTGCCAAAGCGCTCGAGTTGCTGCTCGACGGCGACGACTATTTCCACATCGTGCTCTGCGATCTGATGATGCCCCTGATGAGTGGGCGTGAGCTCTACGAACAGCTAGCGGCTGCAGCACCAGAGGCGTGCGAACGATTGGTTTTCATGACAGGTGGCACCGCAGGACCTGAAGATCGCGACTTTACCCATGTCGTCGGGGCCAAGGTCATCGACAAACCCTTCGACAGCGCGTCGGTGCGCGCCCTGGTGCAAGACGCGCTGCGGCGGGCGGTCAGATAGCGTTGCCAGCTGGTCTACGAGGGTCTCGGCGCACGGGATATGTACTTGCCAGCTCCGCGCTGCACTTTGAGGTCGCCATCTTTGAATTGCAACCGGCCCGCAGCGATGACGTGGGAGATGCCGCCTTTGACCTCGAAGCCTTCGAAGAGCGAGCGGTCGCACTTGCTGTGGTGGGTCTTGGCCGAAATGACGCGGCTGGCCTCGGGATCGAGAATTGCGATGTCGGCGTCCGCCCCAGGGAGCAAGGAGCCTTTTTGGGGATACATGCCGTAGAGCTTCGCAGCGTTGGTCGAGGTCAGCGCCACGAATTGCTGTCGGTCCACCCAGCCGCCTTTCACGCCGTGGTGCCAGAGCAGCTCGAGGCGGTGCTCTACGCCAGGTCCGCCGTTGGGGATCTTCGTGAAGTCGTCGCGCCCCATCGTCTTCTGACCCTCGAGCCGGAAGGGACAGTGGTCGGTGCCGAGCGTGTGGATGAGGCCGTTGGCCAAGCCCTTCCACAGCCACTCGCTGTGTCCGGCGGGCCGAATTGGGGGACTCATGACGAAGGTGGCGCTCTCGAAGTCGGGCTTGCGATAGACGGAGTCGTCGAGCACCAAGTACTGGGGGCAGGTCTCGGCGTAGGCCTGCTGGCCGCGTACTCGTGCGGCTGCATAAGCCTCGTAGGCGTCACGGCTGGACATGTGGACGAAACCGATCGGCGCGTCGTACAGCTTGGCGAGGGTCAGCGCCCTGGTGACCGCTTCGCCTTCGAGGATCGCTGGGCGGCTCGGCTCATGCCACTCTGGGCCGGTCTTGCCTTCGGCGATGAAGCGCTGCTGTCGCTCGAGGATGGCGTCGCCGTTTTCGGCGTGCAGCCACAGTAGCCCGCCGGCCTTGTGGACGGTCTGCATGAAGTGAATCAGAGCCTCGTCGTCGACGCCGATGGCGCCCTTGTAGGCCATGAAGGCCTTGAAGCTGGTCACACCATGTTTCTCGACGAGCACCGGGATTTCCTCGAGCACCTGCTTGCTCGGATCGGTCAGCGCCATGTGGAAGGAGTAGTCGGCTACGCACTTGGCGGCTTTTTCGTGCCATTGCGATAGCGCATCGAGCAACGAGCCGCCCACCGCAGGGATGGCAAAATCGATGATGGTGGTGGTGCCACCAGCGAGCGCCGAAGCGGTGCCGTCGGCGAAGTCGTCTGCGCTCACGGTGCCCATGAAGGGCAGCTCGAAGTGGGTGTGTGGATCGATCCCCCCGGGAAAGACGTATTGGCCTGAGGCATCGATGAGCTCGTCGCCGCTCTGGCGTCGGTCATCGAGGTTGCCGCCGGTTGCAACGATCTTGCCGTCGTCGCAGTAGACGTCGCCTTGTAGCTCGTCGAGAGCGGTGAGGATGGTGCCGTTTTTTATCAGAATACCCATGGTCTCTCTCCTACGCGCGAGCGACCGTTGTGTGTCGCTGAGCGCGCCGAGTCAAGGCTGTGGACCAAGTGGCGCTCCGCTGCGCAGGGGACCTGGATGGTGAGTGGACGATCCACTGCGGGCGGATCCAGACAACAGAGAGCGATTGCATCTTGGCGAATCTCTTGATGATCTGAGATGGTCCGATGCTTGCTTACACCTTTGGGTAAGCGCATACGCGCCAAGGAGCACCCTCGTGAGCCGACCATCCATTCTCTCCGCCATCGCTTTGATCCTTGCCTGCGCGCTGCCTCTAGCTGGAGGTTGCGATGCCACTTCCGAGCAGCAGTCGCCTTGGGGTAGCGGTACCAACACCGCAAGCAGCGGTAGTGGTGCCAGCACCAGCGGGACGGGTACGGATACCGGTATCGGTGGCGGCCTCGTCGGCAACCCTGACGGCGGTATGGAGGGTACGGGTTGCGAGATGGTCGACTTCCTGTTCATCGTCGACAACTCCGTCTCGATGCAAGATCAGCAGGCTGCGCTGGTCGCCAGCTTCCCCGGTTTCATGCAGTCCATTCAGACCACCCTGTCGGCCAGTGACTATCACATCATGGTTACCGATACCGACGATTGGGGCCGCTGCACCAAGTCGAATTGCAAGTCGGGCGACATGAGCGCCGATTCACTCTGCATCAACGCTGCCAAGGGCTACGCTTGCAAGACCGAGTTCGACAAGTGCGACAAGACCATCGGGGCGGGCGTCGTACATCCCGCGGGCAAGGCGGCGAGCAACGAGCTGTGCAACATCGAAGGCGGAAACCGCTACATCGTCGACGGTCAGCCGGATTTGGCAGACACCTTCGCCTGTATGGCAACCGTTGGTCTAGCGGGCCACCCATCTGAGCGGCCCATGGATTCGATGGTGGCCACCATGTCCGCCGAGCTCAATGGCGCCGAAGGCTGCAACGCGGGCTTCCTACGGGACAACGCCATCTTGGTCATCACCTTCATCAGTGACGACCCAAATGTGGAAGACGCTGGCATGCCGCAGGATTGGTACGACGCGGTCGTCGCCGCCAAAGGCGGCAATGCCGACGCTGTCGTGGTGTTGGGCCTGACCCCCGCTTTTGATGGTTGCGGTTCCAAATCCAAGCCCAACAAGGGCAAGCATTGGTCAGAGTTCATCGCCATGTGGGGCGATCACGGCCTCGAAGCCTCAGTCTGCAACGAAGACTACACCCCGTTCTTCGACCAAGCGGTGGCCATCATCGACGAGGCCTGCGACGAGTTCAATCCACCGACCTGATGGGCAGCTTGGCGTGCAACCCGCTTGCGCCGTGCGCGGGTCGGTGATGTTGTGCAAGGCGTGAGCGCCAACGAAACGCCCAGGTCCGCCAAGCCCGCTGACCCGTCCGCAGGACCTGAGCACGCGCTGCTGCATCCGTTGTGGTGGGCTGCCCTGTTACTGCTGGTGGCCAACGATCATCTGTTGAAGGGGGCGGATCTGCTGCCCCCTTGGCTTACCGGCAAGCTGAGCGACGTGAGCGGTTTGGTCGTCGCGCCCGTGCTGCTCGCGGCGCTGCTGCGCGCTCGAGGTCGCTTGGCCCAAGCGGGGTGCTTGGCCGCAACAGCATCCGTTTTTGCGGTCATCAACCTGCTGCCTTCGGCGGCCCGATTGTGGGAGCAGCTGACGTCCGCCCTGGGCATCGGCTGGCGCGTTTGGTGCGACCCCAGCGATTTGCTCGCGTTGCCGGTTCTGGCCCTTGCTTGGTGGCTGCTCCGCCGAGCCCAGCGGACCGTGACGAAGAGCGCCTGGCACCGCGGCGCGCGGGTGTTGGCTGTGGCGATCGGGGCTGCCGCTTGCATGGGCACTTCGCCGGCCGTGCCTCCACGTCCGATGTATGCGCCGACCACCGTGTTGGCTCACGCTTGGTATAGCGGTCCGGTCCACATCATCGACGTTGCCTCCGGCCAGAGCCGCGGCTCCTTCGATCCGGCCGGGCTCAGCCGCGCGTCTCGTCTTCGAGACGGCATTGTCTACGGCGTCGCATCCCACGCGGTCCACGCCCAGCACTACGCCAGCGGGCGCAAACAGCTCGCCTACCATCACCAGGGCGCCGCGCTGCTCGATGTCCTGCTCGTCGACGATGCAAACCTCTACTTGCAGACCCAGGGACAGGAGTCGCTGAGCGAGCGCGTCGTGGCAGTCGACCGGCGTACTGGCAAACGGGCCTGGACCCGCCCGATCGACGCTCGTCGCAGCTGGCTAGATCCTTCCCAACATCCGGTCCTGACAGCGGGCATGTTGCTGGTGACACTCGACAAGGGGCTCGAAGCGCTCGATCCCACCAACGGCGCCAGCAACTGGATTTATCAAACGGCTTCGTCGCCACGTTGGCCATCGGCGACCGCCACCGAGGTCTTCGTGGGTACCGATGGCGGCCTTCTGCACGCCCTCGACGCCACCACGGGCGCGCGCATTTGGCAGTACCCGACCGGCGACCCCAAGGCGTTCAAGCCCACTCAGGCTGGTTCGCCGCGGCTTGGCGCCCTCGATGGAGCCGTCTTTTTCATTGCTCACGGCCATGTGCTTGCACTCGATGCGCGGACCCGCGCGTTGCGCTGGCAGGGACCGAAAGCACGAGCGCTCGGCTTCGGCGCGCACTCGATCGTGGCCTCCCTGGACGAAGGAGTCTTTGCCGCTCTGGATGTGAGGGACGGGAGGCAACTGTGGCGGGTAGAGCTCGACGGTTGGCTGTTCGCTCCGCCCCTCGTCGCAGAGCAAGATGGCGTGGTACTGCTGCGACCGCATGATGAAGTGCTCTATGCCCTCGATTTGGAAACTGGGGCGCTTCGCTGGAAAGTCGATCTCGATGACGGTAGCCGGGTCGAACAGGTCAGCGACGGTGCTCTGTTGTTGCGCGGCGTTCGACCGCTTTGACGTCGAGCGTGCCGCTGCAGCGTCGAATTGCTGCCTTTTGGCCAGCCCGTGCCCAGCACGGCTGTTGGCGGGTCAAAAGCATGAGGAGCTCGATATCGACACCCAATACCCAAGTTGGATTGCGCAGAAGGCTTGTCTACAATCGCCGCCCCCGAAGGAACTAGATGTCGAAGTCGCAGAATAAGTCCAAGAACAAGCTCGAGCTGCAGTTTCACTCCAAGGAATCGACGCTCAGCGTCCGTCAGTTCAGCATCCACGAATCCATCTCCGGCCTCTTCAGTGTCGAGGTGATGGCGCGCTCCGAAAAGGCGGATATCGATCTCAATTCGATCGTCGGCAAACAGGCCAGTTTGAAGCTCGACACCGGCAAAGCAAAGGTCAAGGACAGCATCCGCTACTGGACTGGGATTTGCAGTCACATGGAGCTGGCCCACTCGGAGACCTCGTCAGGGGGTGTCAAGGCCGAGTCGACCTACGTGCTGCACATCGTGCCCACGGCTTGGCTGCTGACCCAGCGGACCAATTTCCGCATCTTCCAGCACAAGAACGTTCCGGACATCGTCGATGAGCTGCTCGAGGACTGGAAGGACTGGAAAATCGAAGCGACTTGGAAGCTGGACCGGAGCAAGTATCCGAAGCTCGAATACAAGGTCCAATACGACGAGAGCGACTTCGATTTTCTGGCGCGCATCGTTGCCGAGGCAGGCATCTCGTACAACTTCCCGGACAACAACAAGGAAGGCTCGAAGCTCACGTTTTGTGACAATTTCCACGCGCTGTCGCCGCGCAAAGACAAGCTCAAGTTCACCGACAACCCCAACCAAGCCAGTGAGCTCGAGTTCATCGCCGACGTGGAGCTGCGTCACGAAGTCAATGTCGGGGCATACGTCATCCGAGACTACGACTTCCGCAAGCCCACCTTCGGCCTGTACGGCAAGTCGACCGCTGCGCCGGACCCGGAAAGCAAGTACGAGATATTCGACTACCGTCCAGGGGCCTTCGTGGCGGAGGTCAAGGACGGCGGCAAAGACACCCCGGTCGCCGATGGCAACGGCGTTGCCCGCCACGATCCTGTCTTTGGTCAAGCCTTGGCGCAGCGCTGCCAGGACGCAGAGCGCGTCGATGGTCGTACCGTCTCCTTTTCGACCAACACGGTCGATCTGTGGCCCGGCATGGTCTTTCGAATGGAAGACCACCCCCACGCCAAGCTGTCGTCGTCCGCGAAGCTGCTCGTCACTTCGCTGACCATGGAGGGAGCGCCACAAGAAGCCTGGGAGACCTTCGGCGAAGCGGTTTTTGCCGATCAAGTCTACCGCTCACCCATGTTGCCCAAACCTCGCGTCAACGGCGTTCAGAGCGCAACGGTCGTCGGCAAGAAAGGCGAGGAGATCCACACCGACGAGCACGGTCGCGTCAAGGTGCAGTTTCCCTGGTGGCGCGACGGTAAGAGCGACGAAAACAGCTCGTGCTGGATCCGGGCCAGTCAAGGTTGGGCGGGAACGGGGTTCGGTCTGATCACCATCCCGCGGGTGGGCAAGAGGTGTTGGTCAGTTTTCTGGAGGGCGACCCCGATCAGCCCATCATCACCGGGCGGGTGTTCAACGCCGTCCAGCCGGTGCCCTACAAGCTGCCCAAGCACAAGACCCGCAGCACGTGGCGGAGCCGCTCGACCCCGAAGAGCGAGGGCTTCAACGAGATCATGTTCGAAGATCTCAAGGACAAGGAGCTGGTCTACGTCCAAGCCCAGAAG
>CAZRGL010000035.1:33809-34863 GCA_964599485.1 uncultured Polyangiaceae bacterium | reverse complement strand
GCGGGCCAGCACTTTCTTCAGCTTGTACTCACCCTCTTGGGCCGGCAGCATCCAAGGCCAGAGATCGCCCCAGACCCCGGTCCAGGGGTCGTCGCCCAATAGCGCGAGGGCAAATACGCCCAGGCCTTTGAGCGCGTCGAGCCAGCCGGTTTGGGACAACTTGGGTTGATCGAAGTTTGCGTACTGGTTGATCAACGCTGCCCGCAAATCAGTGTTGTCCCAATACTCCAGGTGGAGCATCGCCAGGTCGCCCCAAGGGTAGTTGTAGGGATTGAGCGCGAAGCCTGGCACCCGGAGCGGAGAGATAGGCATCATCTCAGGCCAGCGCGCTGCCGCCGAGGCGGCGTAGGTGCTGTAGACAATCTTGGGATCGCAGTGGGCGAAGCGTACCGCATCGTGCTCGTAGCAGGCCTCGAGCACCTCCTTGATCTTCATGCCTGAGATGTCGATCTCGGTCGGTACATCAACCCATTCGTATCCTTCACGGAAGAAGCGCGCCACCGAGGGAGGGTCCGCCGTGAGGCCCAGTGAGAAGCTGACCAGCTCGCCGGTGTTGAAGCCGCCGGAGATGTCACTCGCTTTGAAGCCCTCGCTGTCGAGCAGCGGCAGGCCAAGCTTGATGCCGCGCCGCCCCTTGTCGAGATCACGCGGGCGTATTCGATATGGAGTCGCCCACACGTCGAGCAGCACCGCGATCTGCGCTGCGGCCGCATCGAGCACCGTCCAGCGGTAGTTGATGACTTGCGTCCTTTGCTTCAACACGGCGCTACTCTGCGGCTCCCTTGGCCACCTCGATGAGTCCCGGGAAGCGAACCGTGGCGCCCTCCTCGAGGAAAATCTCGGCCTTGCCTTCGGCGTCCAAGAAACCGCTTTGTTCGGACTCGTCGGCGAAGACCAGAACGTAGCGCTGGTTGGGGCAAGGCTCACCATCCTCGTCCTTGAGCTCGATGGTAGTAAGCTCGCGTTCCGTCTCGTCGAGGCCTTCGACCGGCTTGGGCTTGGACAGCGAGATCTTCGGACCTCGAAGAACTGCTTTTGCTCCGAGCTCGAGCAT
>CAZRGL010000035.1:0-33799 GCA_964599485.1 uncultured Polyangiaceae bacterium | reverse complement strand
CGGGCTGGCCCTTGAGGGTTACCTCGGTGGACTTCACGACCGCCTTGCAGTCCGCGTCGACCCAGAACTCGCCTTGCTTGCGCAGCTCTACCTGCGTTCCGGGGGCGTGGAGCATGATCTTGTCCGAAGTCAGGAGAATCTGGTCCTCCATGACCTCGATGATGCTGCTGCCGCAACGCAGCCGCAGCCCCTTGGGCGAGACGATCTCGGTGAGCTCCGTGCTCTGTAGCTGCGAGCTCCCCTCGACGTGCAGTGCGAACGATCGCTTCGCGTCGTGTTTGCCGATGACCGTGGCGTGATTGCCCGCGGTCTCAGTGGTGAGATCATCACCGGCCCGTAGCCAGCCGGTGCGCTCGATGATGTGTCGTTCGGCTCCTCCGATCTCGACCAATCGGTCCTCACCGACCAGCGTCTCGCTGCGGCCTTCCACCGAGTCGAGGCGACAACCTCGAACGACGACTTTCTCATCGCCGCCCACGCCGCGGTCGACATCAGCGTTGATGCGGTCAGTCTGTTTGCCTTCGACTTCCTTGACTTCGCAGCCCAGCACCTGGGTCTTGCGATCGCGGCCAACAAAGGTCTCGTAGTCGGTTTGGGCGCGCAGGATCACCCGTTCTTTGCCAGCGCTGTCATCGAAGGACAGCTCGTTGTAGCCGCTGCCGCCGGGCGTGCTGCGGGTGCGGAAGCCACTGCGGGTCTGCCCTTCGGGGGTGAAGGGATAGGGTTGCACACCGTTGTACACGCTGCCGATCACCAATGGCCGGTCATGGTCGCCTTCGCGAAAAGACACGAGCACCTCGCTGCCCACCCGCGGAAGGAACTGCGCGCCGTAGGCGGTGCCGCTCCAGGCTTGCATTACGCGTACCCAGCAGCAGCTCTTCTCGTTCATGCTGCCGTGCAAATCCCAATGGAATTGCACCTTGACCCGGCCGTGATTGTCGGTGTGGATCTCGTTGCCTGCGGGTCCTACAACCGTGGCTGACTCGATCACCTCGCGCCTGCGTTTTGGTTTCTGGCGCGATCGGTAGGGAACCGTGGCCGGCACACAGCTGAAACGGTTGCTGTAGCGCTGTCCCTTGTCCTCTAGCGACAGCTGAGGACCGATGAATCCCGCGGCGCCGAAAGGCCCGGTGAGCGCCTGGGGCCCGATAGCGGGCATGGGGCCGGGGGACGGGGTCGACAGAACGTTGCCGAGCTGGCCTTGCTTGGCGAGCTTGACGGCGACGCCGAGGTCTACCCCTTCGTGCTCGACCTTGGTCAATACGTACATCTGATCGAGGCTGGTGTATGCAGCCTCGGTCTCCAGCTTGAACCGATAGCCTGGAACGAGGTGGCGGCAATAGCCCGAGCCGGCGGCGCGCGCGGCGTTGCGCCGGTAGGCTTCGAGTCGGTCCCGGGCTCGGGTCTCGTCGACCCGATCGGGGCCCAAGGGGCAATGGTGCTCGTAGACGCGTAGCTGGCTCTGGGCAGCGGCGTCTGCGGCGGTTGCAAGCGTGGCCTCGCTTTGGCCACTGATGAGCGCGCCGCTTGAGGAGGCGCGCGTGTGCTGTCCATCTGGTCCCCGCGTCTCAGTGCCACGGGAGGTGCTGTCCCAGGTCCACCATTTCTCTTTGGCGTCTTCGTCGTTGACGAATTCGGTGCCGGGTGCAGGGCCCGGAGCACCCGGGTCTCGGGACGCGCTAGCTGTTACGTCGAGACGTGGGTTCTCGTAGTCATAGTCACGCAGTAGGAAGGTGTTGGGCTTGACGCTATGGGCCAGCACGAAGCTGGCGAGGTTGTGCGGCTCGGTGGGGGTGGCATCGGCTAGTAGCTTCGGGAGGTACAGCGTCTCGGGATCGTGGTCGCCGTCGGTGGGATCGAAATCCAGGCGGGGGTAAGTGGCGGAATCGAGCAGGACGATTCGTTCTGCGTTCGACGAGGGCAGGGCATTGCCATCCGCATCGGTCGCCCCCACTGGTTGCCAGGCGAAGTCCTTGGCCGTCCAGTCCACGCCGCTGGAGTCCTGAACGAAGCGATCAATGTTGCCGCTAGCGTCGCTGACACCCTCCTCGGTGCCGTGGTCGAAGTACCAGAAGATCCCTTCCTCGGAGAGGATACGGCGGATGAACCTGTAGTCCGACTCCCGGTACTGCATGCAATACTCTCGAACAGGATGGTCTTGCTGCAGGCCTTGGGCGGCGACGACGACCCCCAGCGCGGCATATTCCTGGCCGCTGAGGATTTCGGTCACGATCTGAACAACGCTCATTTGCTGGAAGATGCGGCTGCGGATGCGGTGCTTGGCCATCCAAAGCAATGGCACGATGCGGATTCGCCAGAACTGGTGGTGGTCTGCGCCCAAACCCGTCGAGTCCTCACCTTCTGGCGTGATTGAGGCTACAATTCCACGGACAAAACGCGCGCCAGTCTGGCTGGGGATCTTCAGCAATGCGCGCGACCGCAGGTGGGGTGAAGCGGGCGCGGTCGGATCGATTGACGACGCGAGCAAGTTGTCGGGACAGGTGACGCGAACGTCGAACGAATACAGCTTCGAGATGGCCTCTTGACCCTTGAAAGAGATGACGTTCAAAGGGCTCGAGCAGGTTTCGACGAACAGCTCGAAGTTGCCGACAAGGACTGGGTTGATGGTGGGCGTATTGGTGGTCATTGATCCCCAATGGTCTGAAATGAGTGGCGCGCGCTAGCTGTCAGTCTGGCTCGAGCGTCCAGTAGTCTTTGTCCTGTCGGAACTTCAAGACGAGCCGGGCGTGTTCTCGTGCTAGCTCTTGGTCTTCGTCCAGGCGGCGCTGCCATAGCCGCATGACGTTGTTCAAGATTGTCTCGTCAGGAAGGTTGAAGCTGCGGCAAATCTCGTCGATGTGCGGCTCGCCCTGGGCGCGCTGGTTGGCAAGTGCGGCGCAGAGCTGGGCGATGCGTTCGAGGGGCCAGCCCAGTGCACCACGCACCGCCTCGAGGCTGGCTTTGAGATCGTTGCTCTCGACGCGCGCTTCGGTTTGGAGCTGACCGGGCGTAGGGCTGCGTATGAGAGCGGCAGGGGGTTTCCAAGCGTCAGGCGCGGCAGGTGCGGCCGGGGCAGAAGGCTCGCGTTGTGGCGGTTTGTCCTCCATCACCTGGTGTCGGAAGTCCCGCTTGCGAACCGCGGTGACCGCGTTTTCAGACGTTGGCATGAGGGCCTCCTCATTCGTCGGTTCAGCCGGCTGAGGAGAGCCCGCTGGCTGGGGCGGAGCAGGCGCTGCTTCTGGCGGGACAATAGGAGGCGGTGCAGCCACGGGTTGTGGCGGGACAGCAGGCGGCGCGGCGACGGGTTGGGGGGCGGCCGCGTGGGCACCGGAGGTCGCGGCCTGGGCAGCTCCGGGGGGACCGAAGAGCAGCGACCAAACCGCATCGAGCTGGTGCCAAAAAGGATCAGAAGGGGGACGGTTGAGCCCAATGCCCAGCGCATCCATCACGTCGCGCACTTGGCGCACTTGGCTCTGATTGATGTGCTCCGCCAAGTCGTTGGCCTGAATGTAGGTCAGCAGTTTCTCGTCGGGCGTGCGTAGCAGCGCGGCGAGCAGTTTGGTTCGTTCACGAACGGCGGGGCCGTAGCGACTCTCTTCGGTCATTCCTCCCTCACAGCGGACAGCGTGGAACACTATATCAACCGGGGGTCGCCGTCATCGGGCGAGGGCTGGGCGAGCAGGTTTTGGTCTTGATCGTCGTTCGCGGCTCTCAATGGAAATCGCGTGAGCGCAGGGCGAGGGGCTGGCTGCTCTGGGCGGGCAGATCGAGTCGCTCGAGGTGCTGAGCACGCACGTGAACGACCTCCCCACGCCGATCGACACGTCCGCGCGCTAGGAGCAAGCCAGCGTGGCGGGCGATGAGCTCGTACTTGTCGAAGATTCGCGCATAGAGCACCAGGTTGATTACGCCGGTTTCGTCCTCGAGGGTGACGAACACGACACCATTGGCCGTCATGGGGCGCTGACGGCTGAGCACCACACCTGCCACGGTCACCTGTTGTCCTTTGCGCCAGCCGCTCTGCTCTTCAGCTTTGCGGATCCGGCGCCGTGCGAGCAGTTTGCGCACGTGGCGCATCGGGTGGTCATGTAGTGAAATACCCGTGCAGCCGTAGTCGAGCGTGAGCTGTTCGCGTGCGCTGAGCGCCGGCAGATCTGCGGGCTGAGGAGACTCGATGTTGTGGCCTTGGTAAAGCCCTTGTTTCTCGCGCGGGGCGCGGATTTGCCAGAGCGCTTCACGGCGCGAAGAGCACAAGCCCTCGAGCGCGCCGGCCTCGGCCAGCGTCTCGAGCTCGTCGCGACGCAGCGTGTTGGCGCGCTCGATGAAGTCGTCGAGGCTCATGATGGTTGGCCCGTCACGGGTGGCGACGATGTGGTCGGCTGCGCTGCGGCTGAGATTGCGGACGAGCCGCAGCCCGAGGCGAAGCGCTTGTGGCTCGGGGCTGGGACCAACCGGCTCGAGCGTGCAGTCGTAGTCGCTCTCTTCGACCCGAACCGGACGGGCCTCTACACCGTGCTTTTGGGCGTCGCGTACGATGCTGCCGGGGGTGTAGAAGCCCATCGGCTGAGCGTTGATGAGCCCAGCGGCGAAGGCAGCTGGGTGGTGCACCTTGAGCCAAGCCGAGGCGTAGACGATCAGCGCAAAACTAGCAGCGTGCGATTCGGGAAAACCGTACTCACCAAAGCCCATGATCTGCTGAAAGAGCCGCTCTCCGAAGCTGAGCGGGATCCCTCGCTCTTGAAAGCCGCTCAGGAGCTTGTCCCGATGGCGTGAGAGCCGGTCGTTCTTGCGCCAGGCGGCCATGTCGCGGCGGAGTTGATCGGCTTGACCCGGATCGTAGCCAGCCCCGACGATGGCGATCTGCATGACCTGCTCCTGGAAGAGGGGCACGCCCAAGGTGCGCTTGAGAATCGGCTCGAGGCTGGGGTGGGGATAGCTGATGGACTCTTCGCCGGTTCGTCGACGCAAGTAGGGGTGAACCATCTTGCCTTGGATGGGGCCGGGCCGGACGATGCCCACCTCGACTACCAGGTCATAGAAGGCGCGCGGCCTGAGGATTGGCAGCATGGCCATCTGTGCGCGGCTCTCGATTTGGAACACGCCCACGGTGTCGGCTTTGCAGATGGCGTCGTATACGACGCTGTCTTCCGCTGGGATTTGCGCCATGGCGGCGATGGGATCAAATCCCCCGAGGCTGCCGTGTTTGCGTTGATGGACGTAGCTGAGCGCTTTGCGAATCGCAGTGAGCATGCCGAGACCGAGCACGTCTACTTTGAAGAAACCGAGCGCTTCGAGGTCGTCTTTGTCCCAGGGAATGACGGTGCGGCCGGCCATGGCGGCCGGCTCGATGGGGGCAACACGATTGAGGGGCTCGCTCGACAGCACGAAGCCGCCGACGTGGATCGACAGGTGTCGGGGAAAGCCCTCGAGCTCAGCGGCGAGCGCGACGACTTGGCGCAAGCCGAGATCACGTGGATCGAGCCCCCGCTTGCAGAGTGCCGAATCGCTCACTTCTCGCTCGCTGTTGTAGTGGCTGGCGATGCTGCTGAGCCGGTCGAGCTGCTCGGTTGAAAGCCCGAAGACCTTGCCAACCTCGCGCAGCGCGCTCTTGCCGCGGTAGCAGATCACCTCACTGACCATGGCGGCCCGATCGCGGCCGTAGCGCTGATAGATCTCCTGGATGACCTCTTCTCGGCGCTCGTGCTCGAAATCGACGTCGATGTCGGGTGGCTCACGGCGCGCCGTCGACATGAAGCGCTCGAACAGTAGAGAGCTGCGCACCGGATCGACGGCAGTGATCCCGAGCACGAAGCAGACCGCGCTGTTGGCAGCGGAGCCGCGTCCTTGGCAGAGAATCGATCGGGCGCGCGCGATGTCGACGATTTGCTTCACGCTCAAGAAGTAGGGCGCAACCTCGAGCTCGGCGATTAGCACGAGCTCCTTTTCGAGCTGTTGCTGCACGGCTTCGGGAACGCCTTCGGGATAGCGATCGAGGCAGCCGAGCTCCACGGCGCAGCGCAGGTTTTCATCGGGGCTCAGTGCTGGCGCGCCGTAGTCGCAGGGAAAGTGATAGCGCAGCTGATCGAGAGAGAACTGGCAGCGCTCGGCTATCTCGACGCTGCGGTTGATCCATTCGGGCGTGGCGGCGAACAAGCGGGTCATTGTTTTGCCGCTGCGCAGCTCCGCTTCAGCGTTGGGGCTCAGTACGGTGCCGGCGTGCTCGAGGGTCGTCGTCAAACGAATGCAGCGGAGCACATCGGCCAGCGGTTTGCGTGTGCGCTGGTGGTAGAGCGGACGGCTGCTTGCAACGATGGGAATGTGGTGACGCTGACTGGCCTCACGTGCCGCACTCAACCGCGGGCTGTCGTCAGTGTCGAGGTGACGCCAGGTGGCGATGGCGCAGCGCTCTGAGAAGGCTTCACGCAGCAATTCGAGCTCAACAGCGCTGGGCTGACAGCGTGGATCGAGGGGTAAGACAGCGAACAAACCGCTGGCCTCCTCGGCAATCTCACGCAGGCTGATGGCGGCTTGTCCTTTGGGGTGATCGGCATGAGCCCGTGTGAGCAAACGGCACAAGGTGGCGTAGCCGTCGTGATCCTCGACCAACAGTGCCAGGCTCGGCAAAGGACGCTCGGTGTACGGGCGCGGCGGCTGCTGCTCGAGCGCGAGGGTGAGCTCAGCGCCCAGGATGAGTCGCGGCGTGTTCTGTTGCCCTTCTTGGGCCAGCTCGCGCGCCGCCATGTGCATCCGGGCCGAGCCGTAGAGCCCATCACGATCGCAAAGTGCAATGGCCTGAAGATCGAGCGCTTGGGCGCGCTGCATCATCTCATGTGGATGAGAAGCGCCCTCCAAAAAGGAGTAGCAAGAACGACCGAGCAGCTCAGCAAAACGCATGGGACAGCAAGCAGCGAGAAACAATAAGCACTGAACATAGTATCAGTAGCACATGTGCGCAGGAAAATCGGGCTGGGGAGCTCGAGGATGAGCAATAATCCGCTCTCGATGCCCTACCGCTCCCGCAAACAGAAGAAGCAAGCTGCACGGGCCGAGGGCGGTCTGGTGGTGGACATGGTTCGGCAATTTGCCGACCCTTACGCTTTTACGCGGGAGCTGGTGCAGAACGGCCTCGATGCAGGTGCAACCGCCATCCGCGCTGGGAGCGAGTTGACTGACGATGGCACCCTGTCGCTCTTCGTTCGTGACGACGGCGAAGGCATGGGCCGCGACATCATCGAAGGGCCACTGTTGACGCTGTTTGCTTCCGCGAAGGACGGCGACAGCTCGAAAATCGGCAAATATGGTGTTGGCTTCGTTTCGGTCTTTGCCATCGCGCCACACCAGGTCGTCGTCGAAACTTGGCGCCAGGATGCCAGCTGGCTGTTGCGGCTCAACCCCGACCACAGCTACGACCTCGAGGTCGGCAGCGACCGTCCCGGTAGCGGCACCATCGTCACTTTGCTCAAGCAGGCCACCGCTGAGCAGTTCGAGGAGCATACCGCGCGGGCACGTCAAGCCCTCTTGCGCTGGTGTCGCCACGCCAGTGTG
This sequence comes from uncultured Polyangiaceae bacterium, assembly GCA_964599485.1. Taxonomy (GTDB): domain Bacteria; phylum Myxococcota_A; class Polyangia; order Polyangiales; family Polyangiaceae; genus JAPYTK01. The sequence goes on along the minus strand of CAZRGL010000035.1, from coordinate 26,254 downwards.
CCCATCAGCTGGTCGGTGCGCCGGGCCGGCGCGGAGCCACCAGTCAACGAGCGAATCGATCGGCCATTGGAGGTGGTTTCGGTGCTCAGCATCGACGTGACCATCGATGAGACGCGCTTTGTGGTGGGGCCATCGGTCGCTGTGCGCGATCCGGCAGGCGAGCACAACGCCAGCGCGCAGACAGAAAGCGAGGTAGACGACGCGCTGAGCCGGTGGGCAGAGCCAGAGTACGCGGACAATTTCGCAGGTTTCTACAATCGCGGGCTGACCCTCTACGAGACCAAACAGCCGCTACCCGGGCTCGAGGGAATGCGGCTCAAAGTGATGTCCCCCCACCTTCAGCACACCCTCAGTCGCGACAATGTCCGCCACGACAAGGCCTACCTGCGGGTGGTCGATCAGCTTCAAGAGCTGGTCGAAGGGCCATTGACCGACGCGCTTCGTACTGCCATGCGCGAGGCGGCTGAGGCGCTCTTGGTAAACAGTGACGTCGCCGCCGTGTCTGCACGTTACGACGCGCTGCTCGAAGTGGCTGCCAGCATGCCGGCAGCATTTTCTCCGCGCCAGATTTGGTTGCCGCTGGCCGATCCGGTCGACGGCCAGCCGCTGTGCACCTTGAAAGAGGCGCGCATGCGAAACAAGACCATGCTGTGGTCAGCACAGAGCACCGAGCTGACCGCTGCGCTGGCGGCACAAGGACGTCGTGTTGCGTGCCTGCCGTCGGTTCAGGGCCGTCGCGCTTTGCAGTCGACAGGTCAGGTGAAGTTGGCGCACATCGGCGCATCGTTCAGCATGGTGCGGGCCGAGCGACCGCTGAAGCGTGACCGCGCGCTACGCAGGGCGACTCTGGCTGCCCTAGCAGCGGCGGGGGCGACGGTTCGCCGGGTCGGCTTCGCCAAGTTGATTGGTCGTGAGCCCGCGCGCGCAGCCGTGGCGCGCACCGACGAGGACATGCTCCTGATCCACAATGCGGCGTGGCCCAGCTGGTGGAGCCGATTTCGTGATGTCGACTTGCTGTTGATTTTGAGTCATGAGGCGGTACGCAAAGCGCGCAAGCTTGCCGCCACTCACCCCCGAGTGGCTGGCTCGCTGCTGGCCCGCTATCTGCTGCTCGAGGCGCAAGGCGAGCTGAGCAAGCGGCAAAGCGACGGCGTGCTCGAGGCCGGTCTGCCAAAGATTGGTGCTGCGAGATGAGCCGCGGCGCCGGTGGCAGCAGGCCGCAATCGACCGGGACCGTCGTGTCGAGTGGGAAGATCCGAGTCGATGCGCGTCGCGCGGTTGCCAAGCTGCGGGAACACTTGCTCGTAGACTTGCGCGACTACACCCTCGAGATTGCGCGTGCAGCCTCAGCATCTGGTGCCAAGCGGATTGACCTCGGATTCGACGCAGACGATGTCGAGCTGAGCTGGGTTGGCAAGCCCATTCGCACCGATACCTTGGTGCGCTTGCTCGATCACGTGCTGGTTGACGCCAACAATGAGCAAGCGCGCCGCTTGCGCCTGCTCGCCCTTGGGGTCAATGCGGCTCTAGGCCGCGATCCGGCGCACGTCGACATCTACTTCGGCAGCGACGAGGCGAGCTGTGAGCGCATTCGCTTCGAGCCCGAGTTGCTCGAGGCCAGCGACGAGCTCGTCGAGCCGTCGCAGGCTCGAGTTGCCCGACCCGACGGTTTGCCGCCGGGTGCCATACGGATCCAGGTTCGCCGCAAGCTGGGTTGGGATGTGCTCCGCCGAGCCGCTCTGGGCGGCATGCCGCAAGAGCTGGTCAGACTTCGGACTGCCACCACGACCATGCCCACTGAGCTGTGTTTGCATGGTGAGCCTTTCCACGCAGAAGGGGCTGCGCGGCCGCTGCTTCGCGTCGAATTGACGCTCGCCGACGTGCGCCGGGGTTTCTTGGAGATCATGCCGAGCGGGTGGCCCGCGCCGACCGTAGAGCTGCTCGAGTACGGCGTACGCTTGGTGCACTATGGCTGGGAGCCGCCCGAGGGGTTTCCGAGCCAGCCGCACCGCACGCTAGCGTTGCCGGTCAGAGTTTTGGTGGACGCTGACGCATTGCCGACCAATGCCTCACGATCCGATCTGCGCGAGGATGCGCCGCTTTACGGGCAGCTGCTCGAGGCCTCCCACGAGGCCTTCGAGACTGCTTTGCGGGCCATGATGGCGCGCATCGAGCCGGCGCGCGCAGCGCGTGACCCGCAGCAGGACGATGCGGACGGGCCGGCAGCGGTCGAGTGGCTCAGCTCCAACGCTTTGGATATTGAAAACGCGCTCGGCACGATCGGGTGCATCGTCATGGCGGCCTGGCGTCGTGACGAAGCACCGTCGAGTCTTGCAGCTGAGCTTCTCGAGTTGCCCCTTCTCGCCGACGGTTGCGGTGAGCCCTGCAGCTACTTGCGGCTCAGAGAGCTCCAAGCTGGCAGGCTCTATGCGTATCGAGGCGAAAAGCCCTTGGAGCCGGATTTGGCCTGGTGGGTACGCCAGGTGCTGTGGCTGCGGGGGCGGGTGGCCGAGCGGGTGGTCGACCAAGAGCACATGCTCGATGCCGAAGAGCTCATTGCCCTGGCGCGCGAGGGGCTTGCGCGTCGGCGCCAGCTGTTGGCCCACGCCCCCGGCCCCGTTGTCGTGCCCCACGCTGATGACCACCTTGCCGTCGAGTCCTTCGAGGTCAGCGAGGGGCAGTTTGCAGGGTTGCAAGGTCAGGTGGCCTTGTTCTCTGCGTCGGGCGGCAGGCCATCGACGTTGGGGTTGTTCTACGAAGGTAGGCAGCTGTCCAATCATGTTCTCGACGCTCGTTGGGTCGCCATGCCAGTCGATATTGCGGTCAGTTGGGATCAGCGCTTTGCGATCAGCTTTGGCTTCGACGGTGTTCAGGACGACGCCGCCCTGCGTGGAGCAGTTTGGTACGCCTGCCAGGTTGGGGCCTTGGCAGCCGGGCGGCTGGCCGAGCGCCTCGGGGAGCTCGACGGGCGACAAGCGGCGCGTGTTCGGCCACTACTACGTGCAGCGCTGGGCGGGATGATGGGCGCTGCAGCGCGGCTCGGGCTGCAGGGAAAGGACTACCAAGTCATGCTGCCCTATCCAGGCGAGCCGCTGTTCACAGCCAACATTTGGCCGACTACCGAGGCGGGGCGTTTCGAGAGTTTGGCGGTCCTGCGACACTTCTTGGGCAGTTGCGGCGCGCTCTGTGTTGCAACTCCGAAGGTTCGCGGCAAGGCGCTCGACGGCCGACCTGTGCTCGCTCTCGGTGTTGCAGAGCGGCCTATCGTCTTCGATGCGCTCGGGGCGGAACCGGCCGAAGTTCCTTATGCGCGCGCAGTGTTCGACGAGGCGGAGCGCCAGCGCTGGCCTGAACAGCGGCAGCGAGCCATTCGGCGTGCCATGAGCGACGTGCTGACTGAGCAAGGGCTCAATCAGCCGTTCATAACGCTCGATTGGGAGCTGCCGACCGCCCATGGCACCGTCGCGGTGGCATCTCGCTCAGCGATCGTTCGCCTCCACGCCGGAGCCCAGTTGTGTACCCAGGCGCTGTGTTTCGAATACGGTGGCGTCGTCGTCGTGGTCGACGACGAGCGGGTCGTGCCAACCGAGGACTGGTGCGGCGTATTACACGAGCCGAGCGCTGGCTGGAGCGTCGTGCGGCTACAGCTCGATTTTCTCACCGAGATCGTAGCCACACTGGCTGCTGGCGGGCGCCAGGACGGGAAGGTCGCTGGCTTGCCCGCGCCAGGTCAGCCTCTGGGCGAGCCGCTGACAGCATATCTGCTTTGCGCTGCCAGGAAGCTGGGCGCCGAGCTCGAGCAGTGGCGCGGTGACGACGACATCCGCGAGCAGCGAAAGGAGCTGTACGCCCAGCTGCTCGCGTTGCCGCTGCTCGAGATGTTGGATGAGGCGGGCCAGCCAGAGCTGATGAGCATCAGCCAACTGTTTCGGGCTCACCCCGCGCCGAAGCGGGTTCCGGTCTTGCCCGCCGCTCCAGGTTTCGCCACGATCGACTGGAAGCCGCTGGTGCTGGGGGTTTCCTCGGTGCTGGAAGACGCGCCGGTGTTCGATGCGCTCGTCAAGTTGCTCGATGGCCGCTGTCATGATGCGCGCTGGCAGCTCAGCAGCATGAAGAAAGCGGCAGAGCGAGAGCGAGGGCGACGCGCGCTGCTCAAACAGCCTCGCGTAGATCCGCGCAAGCCAGGCAAGCTGGCCGACGAGCGCGCGCCGGTCATCTACCGGGCGAGCTCTTTCGACGGGGCAGGAGCTGTGACCGTCGCGGCCTCACTGAAGGCCGACATCGCCTTTGGCGAGGTCAGCTATGCCAACTTCGAGCTGCTCTACGACGGCCGCTTGGTCGGAAACTTCGAGAGTAGCGTTGTCGCTGCGCCCGTGGCCGCACGCGTGGGGCTCGACGAGCATGCGCTCTTCCTTGCGGATTGGGCGGGGCTGGGCTCACGCGGCCGCAAGCTCGTCGAAGCTGAGTTGCTCGAAGCTGCTGCCATGTTGGCTTTGCGCTTGTTGCGTCCTGAGCAAGCCGAGGCCGACCTGTTGTCGTTGGCCGACCGACGTCTGGTCCGTTTGCTCGTTCACGTCCTCGGGCCAAACCGGAAGGCCGAGCAGCACAAGGCGATCATGAGCTCGATTCGGAAGCTCGCCATATGGCCGACCATTCGAGGACGGCTGACGAGCTTGGCCGCCGCGCGACGCGTCGGTGAGGTCTATGTGGGGCGAAGGCGCTATCCGCAGTGGGTTGCAGCCAAGCGTGCAGCAGCGCAGCTCGATCGTCCCATCATTCATTTGCCAGTCGAGCAGCGTGATGGTCTCAGGTGGCTACTTGGCAAACTGGGCTCGAAGTTGCGTGACGTGAGCGTTGCGGTAGAACGCTTGCAAGCCCGCCGGCGCTCGGGTGGCGAGCTCGAGGCGCCCGTCTTGCCAGGCAAGCCCCCGCATCCTGCGCTGCGCACCTCGGTGCAATTGCTATCTCTGAGCGGTGCCGGCGAGCTCGAGATCGTGGTCGGTCCGCGCTCGCGTTTGACACTCATGGTGATGGATGGTCCGCCGCGTGAGGTCGAAGCGAGTTTTTCGGTGCCCGTGCACGCGGTCGTGCGCGTCGAGGCTGTGGATGTCGCGGTCGCTCGAGCTGAAGCGATCGACATCGTCGAGCGGGTGGTCCGACGTTTGTTGTTCAGTCTCACGACCAAGCTCGAGGAGCTTCCCAGCTTCGTTCACGATCACCTTCGCGCAGAGATGATCACGACCTGCGTGAGCAAGAAGAAAGCGAACACACGCCTGGGTAAGCGTCTGCTGGCAGCTGCCGTGTTGCCCGACATTCGCGGTGGGTGGCACAGCGCGGCGCATTTTCAAGCCGAGGCCGGTGACGGGGAGCCGGGGCGCGTCTGGTTTACGACCACCCGGCCCCCTTATCCGGAGCGCGACTACAAGCGGGTGGTCTTACGGCTCGAGTCAGAGCAGGTGCATGCCTTGCGGCAACTATTGAGCCTCTACGACATGGGGACGGTCATTGCGGGCGATCTCGCCGGCGAGCAAAAGCGCCGGGCAGCTCAGCGACCGAGCATGAGCTTGGACGGAGCCGACCGGGCGAAGTCTCTGTGGACCACTCGGCTGCGAGAGGGCATCTCAGGCGAGCTCGGCATCCTCCGGCCCGATGCGGCTTCGGCTCGCGGACTGCATGTGCACACCACGCGGCGGCCGTTGTGCAATTTGAGCGATGGGGTCGGCTGGCCCATCGTTGCGCTGCTCAATGATGACAGTCTCTCGGCCGGTCGGTACTTCGATCGCATTCGAACCGAAAAACAGCGGGTGGCCGTCGTTGCGAAGATGCGGAGTGTGGCCGATGAGCTGCTCGCACAGCAGCTGGCGCCGCCTCGATTGGCGCTCAGCAGTTGTTGGATCGACACCTCCCAACCCTTGGACAGCGAGTCGGAGCCCGAGGGCATGGCACATGGCGGAATGCTGGCCATCGGCAGCCTGTGGCTTGCCCCGCGCTGGCAGGGGCAGCACGCGCTCAGTGTGTGGACCGCTGGCACGTTTTCGGGCTCGGTACCGCTCAAGCTCAGCACGCTTCGAGGCTCGCCGCATCTGCTGCACGCCTTGCCGATGCAAGGCAAGCTGTTGGTGTTGAGCGCGGCGCGGTCGGCAGATTTGCCACGGGTGCTGTCCGAGATCGCCAGGCGCCGCTTTTCGGCGCTCATCGAAGAAGCCATTGCCAATGCGACGACGGCCGAGGCGACCGCGGCGCTAGAGGCCTATCGTTGGAATCTGTGGCTTCTCGGCATACCCGCGGGACCTGAGCCCCAGGCTCCCAGCGCTGCCGGCGGGCAGGTTGGCCCCAAGCAGATTCTCGATGAGCTGTCTTGTCGAGGACGGATTTGGTTTACTGAAAAGAAAGGTCAAGCTGAGGGGGACTTTCCTGACGCGGCGCCGCCCTTCGTGTTGCTCGACGACTCGAGCAGTCGGCTGCTCGAGGTGCTGCGCGCACGAGGCGTCGGGTCCATGTTGCGAGAGCTAGGTGGCGCCCAGCCACCCAGCCTCGGACAGCTCGTGGCCCAGAGTTTCGGGCAACGGATGCATAGCAGGGACGAGCGCGACACGTTGCCGCCGCCTCGCCAAGACGCGTCACCCGCCTCGATGTCGCCGCCCGCGCCGCAGGACGCGCCGCGGGCCGTCGACTTTGATACCTCAACACCAATTCAAGCGCCTGAGCCCGCCGGCCCGTCGTGGCTGCGCGGGCTGGCCCGTCGCGTGGTTGCGGTCTTCGAAGGTGGCTCAGCTACGGAAGCTGGTGATGAGTCGGCCCAGCAGCCCGCCGGCCCCGATGTCGAGCCTCTGGTGTTCGCGCTGTCGGAGGCCATCACGCGACTCAGGCTGAGCGCGGAAGTCGCCGAGGTTGTGCTGGTCGACGAAGGAGGGCGAGCGGTGCGCTTCAACAAGCGCGCCAAGCGCGTCATCTTGGATCGCAGCCGGCCGGTGGTCGCGGCACTGTGCCGAGAGCCGATCGATCCCATCCGGCTTCGCTTGCTCACGGCTGCCGCTGTGGGCGAGATCAATCGCGCCCATCGCAGTGTGACCGCAGCCGAGGAGCTCGTGGTCTTGCGCAAGCTTCTCGCTGCGCCGAAAAAGAAGAGCTGACCGCCAGCAGCAGTGCTGACCGACTGTTTCACAGCATCAGCGGCGAAGTCATACCGTCGAACTCGAACTCGGCCTCGGACTCGGCCTCGGACTCGAAAACGGACTCGGACTCGGACTCGGCCTCGGAACCTACTGAGCCGTCCGATGCCGCCAAGCAATCCACTCGCTCCGCTTGGCGTCTTTCGTGAGCTTTCGCAGCTGTTCGAGCGCGCGCAGGTCGAAGCCCGCGAGCTCGGTGACCGAGCCATCGGCGATCATGTTGGAAATCTCTTCTTGGAGGAGCTGATAGCTGAAGGCCTTGCGGCGTCCGCGTTTGGCGAAGCTCTTGCGCGCCCACTGCTGAATGGCGAAGCCCGACCGGCCAAGTGATGGCGTCGAGCAGCCGGCGATGCGGGCTTGCGCGTCGTGATGCTCGAGCAGTACCGCCAGCTCGGCGTAGAGGGGCATCATGCCCTGAAAGAGCCGCCTTGGTGGCCGCGCCGGCAGCCCGTGTCGCTGCAGGGCCGTGTGAAAGCGGTCGTCGACGCGTTTGAGGTAGCGACGATCTGGTGCGCCGGAGCGATGGCCGCTGCGGTAGGCGCGTGCGTAGCCATCGAGCAGCGTAGGGTAGTGCTCCGCGACGGTCTGGAGGTAAGTCTCGCGCTGCACGCCGGGCCGTAGCGTCAAACCACCGAAGGACACGAAATCCACACCGACCTCGGCCAGCTTGGCGACCAAGTCGTCGACCTCTGGAGGTTGGTCCGAAATCCCAGGTAGCACCGGCATGGCCATCACTGCGGTGTTGATCCCCATTGCCTTGGCCCGTGCGAGCACTTCGAGACGAGCCGTGATGGGTGAGGCCAGCGGCTCGAAACGCTCGCGCACCGTCTCATCGAGCGTTTGAATGCTCATCGACAAGATGGCGCGGCTTTCCGCATTGATGGAGGCGAGCAGCTTCAGGTCACGCTCCACCAAGCTCGACTTGGTCAGCACGTGTACGGCCAATCCGTATTTGCGAGCCAGCTCGAGGGCGCCGCGGGCCAAACCAAAGCGCTCCTCGGCGGGTTGGTAGCCGTCGCACACCCCCCCGCCGATGAAGACGAAGCCAGGCTCTCTGGCGCGGGCGAGCTCAGCGTCCAGGACCGTCACCGCATTGCGCTTGACGACGATGTCGCGGGCAAAGTCCCCTTGTACGTAATAGCGCTCCGCCCGGCCGTCGCAGTAGGTGCAGCCGTGCTCACAGCCTCGGTACAGGTTCATGCCGTAGCGAGCCAAGAACCAAGGATCGACGATGCCGCTCAGCCGCGTGAGACTCTTGGCATCGATCTCACGATAGGTGACCACAGCTCCGTTCTACCTCACCAAGAGTCAGCGCGCTGCCTCGATTCTCCGCACTTAGGTAGCTGGATCGTGGCTCACTAGGGACTTTTACCTAGTGCCATTAGGTACTCGGCCCGCTGCGCGGATCGCCCATCAGCGAGACAATCAGAGGGTGAGAAAAACAGGCAATGGTCGACAGCTCATTCGGAGGCAGCGGTGAATGATCCAGCCGAGCAGCGAACGCTCATCCTAGAAGAGGGCAGCAAGCCTGAGCCAATGGCTCGAGCCGAGTTCGAAGAGGACAACGGCGACAACGCTCAAGAGACCGTCATGTACGAAGCGGGAATGGACTTGGACTTCCTGGAGGAGGTGCACAAGATCCCAGGAGGCGAGCACATCAAGCGATGCGTCCAGTGTGGTACCTGCTCGGGCTCCTGCCCTGTGAGCTGGGCCATGGAAGAAACGCCGCGGCAGGTGTTCGCGATGATTCGAGCCGGAATGCGCGACCGGGCGCTCGACAGCGCGACGATTTGGACCTGCGCGTCCTGCTACTCCTGTGCTGTTCGCTGTCCACAGCAAATCAAGATCACCGACATCATGTATGCGCTCAAGCGCATGTCCATCCAGGAGCGCCGACGCAGCAGCGGCAGCGCTCAGGCGCTCTCAAAGCACTTCATTGCTCTCGTCAACCGGTTCGGACGCAACCACGAGATCGCGCTGATGACTCATTTCATCCTCTCGAGCCGGCCGCTCGGGGTGCTGACCGAAGGCGGTATTGGGCTCAAGTTGATGCTTCGCGGGCGCCTTCCGTTCAGAAACAAGAGCATCAAAGACATCGACGGGCTCAAGCGGATCATCGCCCGCGCAGTCGAGATGGGAGGTGACTCATGACGAAGCCTTATGCGTATTTCCCAGGCTGCTCACTGCACGCCACGTCACGGGCCTACGACGAGTCAATTCGCGCGATCGCCGCGGTCGCTGAGATTGACTTGGAGGAAGTGGATGACTGGAATTGTTGTGGTGCCACCGCATACATGAACGTCAACGAGGCGTTCTCGCACTGCTTGACAGCGCGCAACCTGGCGTTGGCTGAGAAACAATCGGACCAGATCGTCTCGCCCTGCAGCGCCTGCTACACGAACCTGCGAAAGACCCATCGTTACCTCGACGAATACAGCGAGTTTCGGGAGCAGATCGACGTCGCCCTCGCGGAGGCCGACCTCAAATACGAGGGTGACCTGAGGGTCAGGCACTTCTTGGAAGTAATCGTCGAGGATTTGGGTCTCGACCGCATTGCCGAGCTGTCGACGAGGCCCCTCGAGGGGCTCAAGGTGGCGCCCTATTACGGCTGCCAAATCGTCCGGCCACTCGGCATCGACGACGACCCAGATCGTCCCATGATGCTCGATTATCTACTGACGGCGCTTGGCGCCACTCCGGTAGAGTTTCCGATGAAGACTGTGTGCTGCGGGGGGTCGCTGATGGGCACCCAAGAGGACGTGGCGCTGCGCTTGTGCCGCAATCTGTTGCTCTGCGCTCAGCATCATGGCGCGGATGTCATCGCCGTCACCTGTCCGCTCTGCCAGATCAACCTCGACGCGTACCAAGGGCGCATCAACTCCCGCTACGACGCCAACTTCCGTTTCCCGGTGTTGTACTTCACCCAGCTGATGGGAATCGCTTTTGGTGTGTCGGCCGAAGCCCTCGGATTGTCACGAGGTATCGTGCGTCTCGGCAAGCCGCTTCGTCAAAGCCTGGAGATTCAGCCATGACTAAGACCGACGCGAAGATTGGTGTTTACGTTTGCCAATGCGGCACCAACATCTCCGGCAAGGTCGATGTCAGCGCCGTGGTGGAGTTTGCCAAGACTCTGTCTGGTGTCGCGGTGGCTCGTGAGTATAGATTCATGTGCTCAGATCCAGGCCAAGCGCTCGTCGAAGAGGATATTGCCAACGACTTGGTCGATAGGGTGGTCGTCGCCTCGTGCTCCCCGTTGATGCACGAGTCCACCTTCCGCGCCGCCTGCGAGCGCAAGGGCCTGAGCGGCTACCGTTTCACCATGGCGAACATCCGTGAACACTGCTCATGGGTGACCGTTGGTCCCGAGGACGCAACGGACAAGGCCAAAGCGCTGGTCGCAGGTGCGGTCCGGCGTGCGGGCTGCCTCGAAAAGCTCGAGCGGCGTACGGTACCGGTGCGGCCAGAGACTTTGGTCGTCGGCGCTGGTATTGCGGGGATTCAAGCTGCTCTCGACATCGCTGACGCGGGCCATAAGGTCTACTTGGTCGAAAAGCAGAGCTCCATCGGTGGCCAAATGGCCAAGTTCGACAAGACCTTCCCCACGCTCGATTGCTCGGCCTGCATCTTGACGCCCAAAATGGTGCAGGTTGGGCGTCATCCCAATGTCGAGCTGCTCACCGACGCCTCTATCGAAAGCGTCAACGGATATGTGGGTAACTTCAAGGTTTCGGTGAAGCAGAAGTCGCGGTTTGTCGACACGGCCAAGTGCACCGGTTGTGGGGAATGCACAGCAGTTTGCCCTGTGGAGACGCCGCATCAGTTCGAGGAAGGGCTCAGCAGGCGCAAGGCCATCTATCGCAACTTCCCGCAAGCGGTTCCGGGCAGCTTCCTGATCGATCATCCAGAAACAGCTCCTTGTCAGGCAGCCTGCCCCATTGGCCAAGACGTGCAGGGCTACCTGGCGCTCACAGCGGAGGGGAAGCTGGACGAGGCGCATGCGCTGATTCGCCGCACCAGTGCTTTGCCAGCTGTTTGCGGCCGCGTCTGCTATCACCCCTGCGAGAGCAGCTGCAAGCGTAGCGCAGTCGACGATCCAGTGGCCGTGCGCCATGTCAAACGGTTCGTGCTCGACAACAGCCCGGTTCCCAGCGACCTGCTTCGTCCCGCAGCCAGAACAGGAAAGCTCGTCGCAATCGTGGGCTCGGGACCTGCGGGCTTGGCGGCAGCACATTCGTTGGCGCTGCGAGGCCACGACGTGATGGTGTACGAGCGCGCTGAGCAGCTCGGCGGCATGCTGCGTCTGGGGATCCCTGCATACCGGCTGCCTCGTGAGGTGCTCGACGCCGACATCGACGTCATTCGGCAGCTTGGCGTTTCTTTCAAGACCGGCGTAGATATCGACGGGGTGGGTCTCGACCGCTTGCGCGAGCAATATGACGCCGTCTACCTAGCTACAGGCGCACACAAGCCGGCCGCCAGCCGCGTCAAGAACGACAAGGCCCAGGGAGTTGTGCACGGCATCGAAATGCTGCGCCGCGCTAATCTCGGCGAAGAGATTGACCTTGGTCCGCGGGTCGCAGTCATCGGCGGCGGCAACACGGCCATAGACGCGGCCCGAACAGCGCTCAGGCTGGGTGCTTCGGACGTGCGCATCATCTACAGGCGCTCGCGGGAGCAGATGCCTGCGGATGACGAGGAGGTGGCAGCGCTCGAGGCCGAGGGTATCGGTATCGAGTTTCTCACAGCTCCGATAGCCGTTAGGTCGAAGAACGGGCGGATGGTTGGGCTCAAGTTGCAGAAAATGGAGCTCGGAGAGCCCGATGACAGCGGACGGCGTCGCCCTGTGCCGGTCGCGGGAAGCGAATATGTTGTTGGCTTCGATACTGCGCTCATGGCCATCGGCCAGAAGCCTGATACAGAGTATGCCGGAAGCCGAGGCTTCACGCTGACACGCTGGGGTACGTTCGAGATCAACGAGACCAACTGCTCGACGAACGTCATGGGCGTGTTCGCTGGAGGAGACGCTGTTAGAGGGCCCGCCTCGGTCGTGGAAGCAATGGGCGACGGGCAGCGCGCGGCCATCGCGATTGACAACATGCTGAGTGGTCGCCAGCTCAACGATGGCCTGAGCGCACCAGCGAAGTCCCCCGAGCCGATCAGCGAGGAGGAGCGACTCACCATACGGCTGAGCAACAAGCCTCGGCGGCGGATCCGGATGCCGGAGCTCGACCCTGACACACGCACCGGCTCCTTTCGCGAGGTGGAGTGTGGCTACAACGCCGCCTTGGCGCTGGTGGAGGCGAGCCGCTGCTTGAGCTGCGGCGTCTGCGCGCGATGTCGTGAGTGTGCCAAGGTCTGCCAAGCAAAGGCAATCGACTACGACATGGCCGACACAGTTCGTGAGGTTGAAGTAGGCTCGGTCATTCTGTCGACCGGCTTCAAGACCTTCGACGCCAAAAGGATCGCTCGCTACGGCTTCGGACGGATGCCTGATGTGCTGACAGGGCTGCAGTTCGAGCGAATGAACAGCGCTTCGGGCGCCACAGGTGGGCACATTCGAACGAGCAAAGGCAAGACGCCAAACGCGGTTGGTATCATTCATTGCGTCGGCAGCCGTGACCGCAACTTCAACAATTATTGCTCGCGGGTGTGCTGCATGTACGCGCTCAAGTTCGCCCATCTCATCAAGGAGAAGACCGGCGCCGAGGTCTACAACTTCTACATCGACATGCGCTGCTTCGGTAAGGGCTACGAGGAGTTTTACCAGCGTTTGCTCAGTGAGGACGTTCGCTTCGTGCGGGGACGCGTTGCGGAGGTAAGCGACTTTCCGCTCAATGAGCAGGAGAAGAACCGCCTCGTGATACGGGTCGAGGACACGTTGGTCGGCGATGTGCGGCGCATTCCAGTAGACATGGTCGTTCTGGCCAGCGCTCTCGAGTCCCAGGCCGACAGCTCGAAGATCGGCAGGCTCTTCAACGTGAGCGTAGGCAAGGATGGGTTCTTCATGGAGAAGCACCCCAAACTGGCGCCCGTTTCGACGGCCACTGATGGTATTTACGTTGCGGGCGCGTGCCAGAGTCCCAAGGACATACCGGACACGGTGGCCCAAGCCTCGGCTGCCGCCGCCCAAGCGCTGAGCATGATTGGCAAGGGCCACATCGAGATCGAGGCGGCCATCAGCGAGATAGATCCAGAGCGCTGTGCGGGCTGCAAGGTATGCAACGAGCTGTGTGCATTCTCAGCCATCAGCTTCGACCTGGAGTCTGGGATATCCGCCATCAACGAGGCGCTGTGCAAGGGCTGCGGAACCTGCGCCGCAGGCTGCCCCTCCGCGGCCATTACCGCACGCCATTACACGGACAAGCAAATCCTCGCTGAGATCGAAGGAGTGCTCAATGACCTTTCAGCCTAGAATCGTCGGCTTCTTGTGCAATTGGTGTTCGTACACCGGCGCTGATCTGGCCGGAATGGCGCGCAGCAAGTACGCCTCGAACATTCGCATCATTCGGGTGATGTGCTCGGGCCGTGTCGATCCGAGCTTCGTCATCAAAGCCTTCGCCGAAGGCGCAGACGGGGTTTTGATCTCTGGTTGCCATCCCGGTGACTGCCATTACCACAATGGCAATATCGCAGCGATGCGTCGCGCTCCGATGCTGGGTCGCTTGCTTGAGGACTACGGCATCGATCAACAGAGGTTTCGCCTCGAGTGGATATCGGCATCCGAGGGTGAGCGCTTCGCCACGGTGGTCAATGAGATGACCGAGCGTATTCGCCAGCTCGGGCCGTGCCGGCCGGGCGGCGAGCGAACCGAAAGGGGGGGCGAACTACCAGAGGTTGCGGCGAAACTGCAAAAGGAGGCGTCATGAGCAAGCTGAAAATCGCCCAATACTGGGGTGCTGGTTGCGGTGGTTGCGATACGGCGACGTTGGATGTCCACGGCAAGATCCTGGATTTGGCCGCTGCGGCTGACATCGTGTTCTGGCCCATCGCAGTCGACACGAAGTACGCCGACGTCGAACAGATGGATGACGACTTCATCGACGTCACGCTCTTCAATGGTGCCGTGCGCAACAGCGAAAACGAAAAGCTCGCCAAGCTGCTGCGCCGCAAGAGCAAGGTACTCGTGGCTTTTGGCAGTTGCGCACACATTGGGGGCATTCCCGGTCTGGCGAACTTGTACAACCGCGAGCAGGTATTCGATCGCGTGTACAGCACCACGCCGAGCACCTGCAACAACGGGACCAGACCGCAAACCGTGACCGAAGTGCCGGAAGGGAAGCTCGAGTTGCCCGAGTTTTACGACACCGTCTACACCTTGGATCAGGTAGCCCAGGTCGACTACTACGTTCCCGGGTGCCCGCCTCCGCCGGCACAGATTTGGGCGGTCGTCGAAGCCATTGTCACCGGTCAATTGCCTCCGGCCGGCTCTGTGGTGGGCGCATCGGACAAGACGCAATGCGACGAGTGCCCGCGTACCAAGGAGAACATGAAATTGCATGACATCCGCCGTATCGCCAACTGTCGGCCGGATCCGTCGCGCTGCTTTCTGGAACAGGGGTTGTTATGCATGGGGCCAGCAACGCGCGGGGGCTGTGAAACGCGTTGTCAGTTGTCCGGAGTCGCCTGTCGTGGTTGTTTCGGTGCGCCCGCTGGCGTGCTCGATCAAGGAGCCAAGGCGCTCAGCGCGATCGCAGCCATCGCTGAGGCGGACGACGCCGAGGCCGCTAAGAGGCTTGCTTCCAGCATCGATGACCCCCTACGTACCCTCAACCGTTTCGGAATACCCGCATCGATGCTGAAGAGGAAAGCGCTATGAGAACAATCGAAATCGATCCGATTACCCGTCTCGAGGGGCACGGCAAGATCACCATCTTTCTCAATGACGAAGGTGCGGTCGAAAACTGCTATTTCCAGGTGCCAGAATTGCGTGGCTTCGAGAAATTCGTCGAGGGCATGCCGGTCGAGGAGGTGCCGCGTATCGTCACGCGCATCTGCGGCGTTTGCCCAGCGGCGCACCATCTCGCCTCCGGGAAAGCGGTCGACGCTGTCTATGGGGTGGAGGCCTCGCCAGTGGCCAAGAAGCTACGCGAGATGTTCTACGCGGCCCATTACGTCCATAGCCATATTGCGCACTTCTATGCCCTGGCAGCGGCCGACTTCGTGGTCGGGCCCGATGCCGATCCAGCACAGCGCAACATCCTCGGCGTCGTCGACAAGGTGGGGCTGGAAATCGGGCGCGAGGTCATCCAGCAACGCGCGGCGGCCCAGGACGTGCAGATCATCCTCAGTGGTCGTTCGACCCACCCCGTATGGACATTGCCTGGTGGCGTGTCCAAGGGGATCAACGAAGCGCAGCGCAAGGAGATCGTGTCGCGTGCCGAAGGCTTCGTCAAATTCGCCCAAGTCTCCCTCGAGATTTTCGACAACGTCGTTCTGAGCAACAAGGACTATGTGGATCTGGTGCTCAGCGACGTCTACGAGTTGGACACCTACTACGTGGGCACGGTTGACGAGAGCAACCACGTCAATTTCTACGAAGGCGAGCATCGCATCGTCGATCCCGAGTGCAAGGAGTTCGGACGCTACCAGGCCAGCGAGTACCTCGAGCATTTCGCCGAGCACGTCGAGTCCTTCAGCTATCTCAAGTTCCCATATCTGAAGAAGATCGGCTGGAAGGGCCTGGTGACGGGCAAGGACTCGGGTATGTACCAAGCCAGTCCGCTGTCGCGTCTCAATGCGGCCGACGGCATGGCGACAGAGCTGGCGCAAGCGCAATACGAGCGGATGTTCAAAACCCTCGGAGGTCGACCGGTCAAGAAGTTGCTCGCCACGCACTGGGCGCGTCTCATCGAGCTGCTCTACGCCGCCGAGCGGATGCTCGAGCTGGCTCGAGATCCAGGAGTCGTCAGCGATGACATCCGCACGATGCCTGTAGCGACGCCTTCTGAGGGCGTCGGGATTGTGGAGGCACCGCGGGGCATTCTGACGCACCATTACAAAACCGATGCCGGGGGCCTCGTGACCGAGGCGAACATCATCGTAGGCACGACCAATAACCACGCACCCATCTCGCTTGCCATCAAGCGTGCCGCCCAGCAGCTGATCGAGCCTGGCAAAGAGGTTGGGCAAGGCCTGCTCAACATGGTCGAAATGGCATTCCGGCTTTTCGATCCTTGTTTCTCATGCGCCACCCACACGCTGCCAGGCGAGATGCCGCTCATCGTGGAGATTCGCGGTCCGGAGGGCGATCTGGTGCATTCTGTGAGCCGAGTCGAATGAAGAACAAGATTCTCGTCATAGGTTTAGGCAACTCGATACTCAGCGATGACGCCATCGGCTTGCACGTGGCCGAGCAGGTACGATTGCGTGGCCCGGCGGGCGTGGAGGTGGTGCAGAGCGAAACAGCTGGATACGCGCTGCTCGAGCTCATGACCGGTTACGAACGCGTGATTCTCGTCGACGCAATCATGTTTCGTGACGTAGAGCCGGCGACGATCGTGCGCATCGAGCCGACCGATTTGCGCACTTCGCTGCGCATTCGCTCGGTGCACGAAATCGACTTGATGGCGGTGCTGACCCTGGGCCGCGCGCTGGAAATTCCGATGCCTAGCGAGGTCGTCGTGTTCGGTATCCAAGCCGCGGATGCGAGGACTTTTTCAATGACGCTCACCCCGGCGTTGGAAGCGGTCGTGCCAATCGCAGCAACAACGATCTTGGCCGAAATCGAGCGTCTCCAATCCGAAGGCGATGAGGCGGCATAACATGCACGAGGTAGCGTTGGCGGACGCCGTGGTACGCGCTGCCGAGCGGGCGGCGCGTGGCCATGAGGCGCGTCGGGTTCTGACGGCCACCCTCGAGCTTGGCGAGCTGACCTGTGTCGACTTCGAAGCGCTGCAGTTTGCCTTCGAGTTGGCCAGCAAGGGCACCATCGTCGAAGGGTGCGCGTTGCTCCTGGAGCGCAGGGAGCTGCGCGTGCGTTGCCCAACATGCTCCTGGAGCGGTCGGCTCGAAGCGCAGCGCCGCAGCTGTCCTACGTGCCATGAAGGGTCACTACAGGTTGAAAGCGGCAGGCAGATGCGCCTACTGTCGATCAACGTCGAGGACGCAGATGCATGACATAAGCGTCGAAGCCGATCTGCTCGCTTCGAACCAGGCAACAGCGCAGGAAAACCGAGAGCGGTTCATCGACGCGAGCGTGTACGTGGTCAATCTCATGAGCGCTCCTGGCGCGGGTAAGACCACCTTGCTCGAGAGAACCGTCGAAGCCCTGAAGGATCGCTATCGCATAGGCGTCATCGAAGGAGATGTACAAACGCAGCAAGACGCCGATCGGATTGCACGTCACGGTGTTACCGCTGTGCAGATCAACACCGGTGGGGCTTGTCACCTGGACGCGCGGCAGATCGCCAGGCGCATGAGCAGCTTCGACTTGGCGGCGCTCGATCTGCTAGTGATCGAGAATGTTGGCAATCTGGTCTGCCCGGCGGAGTTCGATCTGGGCGAGCACGACAAGATCATGGTGCTGAGCGTGACGGAGGGCGACGACAAGCCCAGCAAGTACCCAGTGATGTTCCACGCCGCTCGGGCGTTGTTGCTCAACAAGATCGACTTGCTGGAGCACGTTGACTTCGATGTGGGGCGGGCCGTGCGAGATGCGCGCAGCTTGAACCTCGACCTAGAGGTGTTCGAAGTGTCTGCTCGTGCCCGAACAGGACTGGACGCATGGTTGGCTTGGCTCGAGGGGCGAATCGCCCGCGTCCGCCGACGCGGATAGTGCCCGGCCCCAAACCCCTTCTTCGGCGAAGCGCTTTTGGGGCCAGATACTAGCTAGTCCACTTGGATCAAACCTACGCGGATGGCGAATCTGACGAGCTTGGAACGGTTGTGGATGTCGAGCTTCTCCATCATGTTGAAGCGGTGGGCCATCACGGTTTTGACTGAGAGGCTGAGGCTTCGCGCGATTTCCTTGTTGGTGTAGCCCTCGGCGACCAGCTTCAGCACCTGTCGTTCGCGTTGAGTAAGCCGCGCGTAACTCTCTTCGTCCAACGGCTGTTGACCGGTGTCGGAGGAGGCCATGACGGCGCCGGCCAGGGAAGGATCGATGTACGTGCCACCACGGAGCAGTGCCCGAATGGCGACGAGCAGCTCCTCGCCGCGTGCGCTCTTGAGGACATAGCCGTTGGCGCCAGCCTCGAGCAGCCGTCGCAAGAACACTGCTTCGGCGTGTTGGGTGAGCACGAGGATCCGCACGGTGCTGCCGCGCTTGCGCAGCTCGATGGTCGTCTCCAGTCCGCCCATGCCCTTCATCGATAGGTCGAGCAACAGCAAATTAGGCGCGAGTTGCTCGACGTGCTCGACGGCCTCCTCGCCAGAAGAGGCTTCCCCTACGACTTGGATTGATGGGTCGTTCTGCTCTTCGAGAAAGGCCTTGAGGCCAACCCGCAGCACCACGTGATCATCGGCTAGGACGACTCGCGTGGACGTCATGATTCCTCGCCGCGCTGTGTCGGACTCAAAGGAACCCTGACGCGCACTACGGTTCCTTCTGCGGGCGAGGACTCGATGCTCATGGTTCCGTCGAGGATTTTGGCCCGTTCTTCGATGCCGATCAAGCCGAGTCCGCGACCGCTGTCAGGCGAACGGCGAATGAGTCGTTCGACCGAAAAGCCGTGGCCGTCGTCCTCGACCATCAAGGAAATCCCATTGGGCGCATAGGCGATCGTGACCATGACATGGTCAGCGCCAGCGTGTTGAACCACGTTGTGCAGACACTCCTGGAAGATACGAAACAGCGTCACGACGCGCTCCGGCTCTAGCGCGCGTGGCTCACCATCCACAGTCAGGTTGCCTCGCACACCATGGCGGCTCTCCACGCGCTCCAGGTACCACCGCAGCGCTGGTAGAAACCTCATCGTGTCGAGGACACCAGGGCGGAGATCGAG
Organism: uncultured Polyangiaceae bacterium; assembly: GCA_964599485.1. Taxonomy (GTDB): domain Bacteria; phylum Myxococcota_A; class Polyangia; order Polyangiales; family Polyangiaceae; genus JAPYTK01. The sequence goes on along the minus strand of CAZRGL010000035.1, from coordinate 7,140 downwards.
CATGATGCGGCGTACGGTGTCGAGCATGTCGCTGACCTGGCCTTCGAGATCTTGAATTCGAAATGCCAACCGCACGTCGTCGGGGCGTGCCGACAAGCGCTCCAGGGCCAGCCGTAATGCTGCGAGATCTTGACTGACCGTGTCGTGCAGCTCGCGCGCCACGCGCAGACGCTCGTCTTCTTGGGCGGCGAGCACGCGGCGAAGCAGCTCCCGACGCAGTCGTTGGTGCTCGCTCTGCTCGTCGTCGAGGTGGCGGTGCGCGGCGCTGATGGCGATGTGATGAAGCAAGGAATGAAGTCGTTGCAGATCGACCTCAGTGTGCTTTTTGCTGCTGACGAGCACGCAACTGATGCGGGAGCCGGGCGCAAACGTCGTGTCGGTCAGCAGTACGCTACCCGTGTCCAGTGCGCCAACGATATCCGGACAGCTGGCGGCTTCGACCAAGCGCGCTTGGTCCATCGATCCGGACGTCGAAGGCGGCGCGTCTTGGTCGGCGAGCTTGCGGCGGCAACGCTCGAACACGTCCTCTTCGCCATCATCCAGTCCGCGGTATGCGTTGAACTGCTGCTCGCCGAAACTGACGCACAATGCACCGACGTCGAAGGAGAGCACGTCGAGCAATTGCTCCAGCCCATGGCTGACGACGGCTTTCACGTTGGCAGAGCGGATAGATGACTCGGTGATGTCGATGAGCACCGACAGCAAGCGATTGGCTGAGGCGACCGCATCTCGCAGCGCCTCCTCGCTTTGCTCGGCGAGACCAAGCGACTCTCTGACGCGGCCGCGCCATTGTTCGAGCGCGGTCGCTAGCTGATTGAGCTCCGACGCGGAAAAGGAAGGGAGACGACCGGTGGAGCCGTCGCCCTCGAATCGGCGAACGGCGCGCGCCAAGCGGGTCACGGGGCGGGCGACCCGGCGAACCGCCAGGAAGCCGAACAACAGGAACAAGCCTACCAGCAGGCCCTGCCATTGCCAGATCCGCTTGCGAAGCGCACGGGCTGGCTCCAGCGCGGCTTGCTCGGATTGCCTCACTGCTACGCCCAAATCCAAGTTGGGCAGCGGGGCGAACGCGAGCACCTGCTCCTCGCGCAGTGGCCTTCCGCTCTTCTGGTGGCAATTGTGGCAGCGCCGGCGAACGGTGCGCTTGTCCTTGAGCGCGCGTGTGAGAACTTGCTCGTGGTCGCTCTGGGAGCCGGGGGCCGCACCTTGCTCGGACAGCACGACACGACCAGTGCGGTCGAGCAGCTCGAGGTAGCCACCGCGTTCGTCACCGCCAGAGCCGATCTCGGCAAGCTGCAGCGCGGTTGGCTCGACACTGCCCGCTACGCAGCCGAGCAGCTTGCCGGCTTCGTCGTGTACTGGTGTGACGAACACCATCAGCGGGCGGCCTTTGGCTGTCTTGATGAGGCGCGAGATGAGCGCGCGTTCTTGCTGTCGTGCGCGAGCCAGCAACTCTTTGAGTTCGATGGGAGGATCTGCGCCGTCGAGCGCTGTGCTCGGCGCCATTCGTGAATCGCCTGCGACGTCCTGAATGGCCACGACCTCACTGAACACCATGCTGTCGACCTCGAGCACGGGACCGGCGCCTGCGGGAGCCTTGGCTTGACTCGCCAATACCTGCAGGGCCACCTGGATCAGGTGCTTGCTGTCGTGCGCGATGAGCAGCTCGATGTGCTTTCCAACGGCGCGGGCCCGCGCCGCCCGCTCATCGAGAAGCTGGGTTTCGAAACGAAGCACGGTCTGGCTGCCGTGAAAGACGACGACGGTCATGAGGGCCGCGGTGCCCAACAACATCGGCAATAAGGCTTGCGCATATAGACTCTTCCACCAGGGTCTTTTGGGCGTGGTCGGGGCGTTAGCCATGAGCGACCGTCGTCAGCAGATCCGCGGCAACAGCTCGCCGCTGGCCTGCCTGAGGGTGCGGCTTCCACCAAGCGCGTTGCGCAGCTCGCAGCCCACCTCGGCATCGACCACGTGGCCGATGATGGTGGCATGTCGCCCGAGCGCTTGGCTACGCAGCACGGCGAGGGCGGCGTCGGCATGTTGCTCGGCAATGATCAGGAGCAGCTTGCCTTCGTTGGCCACGTAGAGGGGGTCGAGTCCGAGCAGCTCGCAAGCGGCGAGCACCGCTGGCCGGAGCGGCAAGGCCGATTCGTCGAGGATGATGCGCACGGAGGCGGCCTCAGCGATCTCAATCAAGCTCTGGGCGACCCCGCCTCGGGTCGGGTCCCGCAGCGCGTGGACATCGAGCTGCGCTTCACGCAGCGCGTCCACGAGACAGCGCAGCGGTGCAGCGTCACTGCGCAGCTCGCCTCTCAAGCCAATCCCCTCGCGGCAGGCCATCACGGTGATGCCGTGGTCGGCCAGACTGCCGCTCGCGATGACCACATCGCCGGGGCGGACCTTGTCGGGCCGCGGCGCGAAGTCAGTGCTCATGCTGCCAACACCGGCGGTTGTGATGAACATGCCGTCGCAGGCGCCGCGCGGCACTACCTTGGTGTCGCCGGTGACCACGTGCACGTTGGCCTCTTCGGCCGTTTTTGCCATCGACACTGCCACTCGGTCGATCTCATCGAGCGGCAAGCCTTCCTCGATGATGAACGCCGCGCTCAGGGCCAGTGGGGTCGCGCCCACCATACACAGATCGTTGACTGTGCCTGCTATGGCCAGCCGACCGATGTCGCCGCCTGGAAAGAAACGGGGCGTGACGACATAAGCGTCGGTCGTGAAGGCCAGCTCGTCGAGCACGGCGCTGTCGAGCAGGGCGCGCAGGGTTGGATTGTCGAGAGCGGGCAAGAAGTGCTGCTCGATCAGTTGCCGCGACAGCCGGCCGCCCGCGCCGTGTCCGAGCAAGATTCGATCAACCATCGGCTTGCTCCTTGGCGGTTCCATAGTGGAAGTGGGCCGCGCAGCTGCCTTCCGAGCTGACCATGCAAGCGCCGTGTGGATTGTCCGGCGTGCAAGCGTCACCAAACAAGGGACACTCAGCCGGCACGATGACGCCCTGGAGTACCTCGCCGCAGCGACATCCCGCCGGCTCGACTGGTGGTGGTAGCGCGACGTCGAAACGGGATGCTGCGTCGAGCGTTGCGAGCTCACTGCGGATTGACAAGCCGCTGTGGGGGATGACGCCGAACCCGCGCCAGTTGGCGTCACAGGGCTCGAACACGCGGTACATCAGCTCGCGTGCTTTGCGATTGCCCCCTGCGCGCACCGCCCCGGGGTAGCAGTTGTCGATGCGTGGCTGATCGGTGTCGATTTGCTCGATCAGCGACAACAACCCGCGCAGGATCTCGATAGGCTCGAAGCCAGCAATGGCGCACGCGAGCCGGTGGCGCTCGGCCAAAGGTTGATAGGCCTCGGGCCCGATGATGATGCTGACGTGGCCCGGACATAGGAAGCCATCGAGGCCGATCTGATCGCCCGAGGCGAGCAGCTGCATGGCCTCAGGGATCGTTTTGTGGGCGCCGAGGACCGATAGGTTCTTCAAGCCTTGCTCGTGAGCGGTGAGCATTGCAGCAGCGACCGGCGGCGTGGTGGTTTCGAAGCCAACGCCCAAGAACACCACTTGTCGAGCAGCGTTGTCGCGGGCGACATGCAGCGCCTCGAAGGGTGAATAGACAATGCGCACATCGGCGCCCGTTGCCCGAACGCGCTCGAGGCTGGGCGCGCTGGCGCCAGGTCCTCGTTGCCGCATGGATCCGGGCACGCGCAACAAGTCACCGAAGGTTGCGATGATGACCTCGGGCCGGGCCGCGAGCGCCAGTGCGTGGTCGATGTACCCAACTGGGGTGACGCACACCGGGCAGCCCGGACCAGAAACCAAACGAACACGCTCGGGCATCACGGCGCGCAAACCTGCCCGCGCAACAGCCATCGTGTGGGTGCCGCAGACCTCCATCAGCGTCACGGGGCGGCCTTCGCGCGCGTGAAGCGTTTTGAGGAGCGCTTTCGCCTCGCCTAGGGCGGACGAATCTGGCGTCGCTAGCTCTGCCATGACGCTTCCAAACGCTCGAGGATGGCCAGGGTCTCGCGCGCCTCGTGCGCCTCGAGGCGCGTTATGGCGTAACCCGCATGTACGATCACCCAATCGCCTTCGGCGACGCCGTCGATGAGATCGAGTCGGATTTCGAGCTCGACGCCGGCGGATTGAACTGCGGCGCTAGCTCCACTTACCCGAATGACTTGAAGCGGAATTGCCAAACACATGTTTCTATTCCTGTTCGGACACTATACACGCCGCTGCCGCCGCTTGCCCGGCGCTGAGCCCACCATCGCCGGGTGGAAGCACGCGAGCGGTCAGGACGCAAACGCCTCTGGCCGTCAGGGTGCTCTCGAGCCGTGTGCTCAGCAAGCGATTGACCATGCAACCACCACCGAGCACCACCTCGTTCGCGCCCGTCTCGAGTGCAGCCTGAGCCAAGCCGTCGGCCAGGCCGTTGTGAAAGCGCGCCGCACGGAGCGGGTTGGGCGCTTGGTCAGCGATCAGCGCCGCTACGAGCTCACGGGTGTCGAGCTGGCCGTCTCGTAGCGGCAGGGGGTAGGCATCCGAGCAGCATGGGTCGGCTATTGCTTCGAGCCTAGCTGCGGCTTCTCCCAAGTAGTCCTGTTTGTCGGGTGCGATTGCCAGAATGGCAGCAACGCCGTCGAACAGTCTCCCGGTGCTACTGCTGAGCGGACTGACCGATTCGATGGAGCAGATGCTCGCGAATTGTTCATTGCATGCGGGATGATCTGGCTGTCCGCAGTCGATCAGCAGGCTCGTTGCCATCCGAGCAGGCTCGACGGCTGCCCGATCGCCGCCAGGCTGCGGCACGGGGCGCAGATGAGCCCAGCGCTCAGCATGGGCGTAGCCACCGAGCAGCACTTCGCCACCCCAAACGGTGCCATCAGGTCCGTAGCCCAATCCGTCCAGGATGATGCCAGCCACCTTGCAGCTGGGGTTGCGACCGTGCTCTACGAGCACCGCGGCCAGATGCGCGTGGTGGTGCTGCACCCGCACCAAGGGCAGCGTCGCGAAGGCGGTCTCGGCATGAACCGTCGACAACAGATCGGGATGCAAATCTACGGCGATCAGCTCGGGTTCGACTCGGCCGAATGCCAACATGCGGTCGATCTCTTGGCGGAAGGCAGCCTCGGCGCGGGGATTGTCCAAGTCGCCGAGGTGACGACCGACCGCCAGCTCGCCAGCTGACAGGGTTGCCACGGTCAGCTTCAGCTCGGCGCCGAGCGCCAACACGTTGCGTGAGGGCAGAAAGCGGGCATCGAGCGGCTGAGGAACATGGCCGCGGGCGCGTCGTATGGGCAACGGGCGACGCTGCGCCGAGCGCACCACACTGTCGTCGCAAGCGACGTGGATCGGCCGGTCGTGCAGCAACCAGGCATCGGCGCCGAGATCAGCCAAGGCGTCCGCATTGGTGGTCGTTATGGGCTCGGAGGGATGGTTGCCCGAAGTCATGACCAGCACTTCGAGGCTGGTCTCTGAGAAAAGCAGATGGTGAAGTGGGCTATAGGGCAGCATCACACCGACATCGCCCAGCCCCGGCGCCAATGATCGACAAAGGTCGTCTCGGTCTCGTGCCGGTGCCAGGACGATGGGCGCGGCGGGTGAGCACAACAGCGCGGTGGTGGCCTCGTCGAGCACGACCAGCTGGCGGGCCACCTCCAAGTCGCGTGCCATGACCGCCAGCGGCTTGCGGGCCCGCTTCTTGTACTGTCGCAGTCGGACGATGGCCTGCTCGTCGGCCGTTACCGCCAAATGAAAGCCGCCAATTCCCTTGATGGCCACGGTCTTTCCCGCCGCGAGTAGCTCGCCGGCTGCCACGACATCAGCCGCCGGGTCGTGGGGTAGGCCGCGCGGCTGCCGTCGCGGGCCGCCTTCGCCACGGTCCTGGCCGCTGACCACCAGCCATGCTCGCGGTCCGCATTCGGCGCAGGCAATGGGCTGGGCGTGAAAGCGCCGGTCTGCTGGATCGGAGTATTCGTTGCGGCAAGCCTCACACATCACGAAGGGGGCCATGGTGGTGTTGGGCCGGTCGTAGGGAAGCTCGCGGGTGATGGTGTAGCGCGGGCCGCAGTGGGTGCAGTTGATGAATGGGTAGCGAAAGCGCCGATCGCTCGGATCACCAAGCTCGCGCAAGCAGTCGGCGCAGACCCAGCCATCGGGCGCAAGGGTGAGACTGCGACCTGCCGATGGCAGACTTTCGGCCACTTCGAAGCGTTGCTCGTCGGCTCGCGGGAGCAGATCTTCGCTCGACAGTCGGTCGATGCGTCCCGGAAGCGGGAGCTCGGCAACCAGACGTGACGGAAAGCGAGCCAGCGACTCGCTGGTTCCCTGTAGCTCGATGGTCACTGCGCGTCCGTCGTTGCGTACCCACCCGGTGAGCCGGTCCTGGGTTGCGAGGCGGTAGACGAAGGGTCGAAAGCCGACCCCCTGGACGGTGCCGTGCACGACCATGCGAATGCGACGCAGCGGCTGGCCGTCAGGCATTGTCAAATCTCCCTTAGCCGAGCTCATCGAGCAATTGCATGGCGGCGGCAGTCAGGCCAAAGCGCGTGGCCGTGGCGGGCGAAGCGATTCGGCATGAGGCGCATTGTGGCGATTGCCAATCGACCACGTTGCCGCTGTCGTCGGTGTGGTAGCGGCACGGTTGGCCATGCGGACAAGTGTGGGCCGCAACGCTCTGTTTGAGGGCGGTGTGGCACAACTTGCAGGAGCGACTCTTGGCCATGCGCCAAGAGGCATGGCCTCATTGGAAAAAGCCGTCAACTGTGATGCCGCAAAATGGAGCTTCAACCAAATGGTGCTTCTGAAATGGCGTGCCGCTCGCGTCAGCTCTTGGCGATTTTGGCGATGAAGTTGAAAGCCGAAAAGCCCAGCGAGCCAAAACCGACCAGCGAGAGCAGGCCCACCACGCCCCACTTGCCAGCGATGTTGTAAACCAGTGCGATGACCCAATGTACGGTCCTCGAGCCACCCACCTCTTCGAGTTGCGTCAGATCCCACCACATGTAGCCTGCGATGAGGAACATCAGAATCCCGAAAGCCAGCGCAGCGAGCGCCGTCTTGATGTCGCCACCTCCTGAGCTGCTCTGGGGACCAGCGGCTGTGCCGAAGTTGGGTTTCCCCATGGGCTGACC
>CAZRGL010000034.1:0-34891 GCA_964599485.1 uncultured Polyangiaceae bacterium | reverse complement strand
ATGAATCCAAACCATAACCGGCAACGGCTCTGCGCTGGGGGTGGCCGGTCGCCACACGTTCAACTTGAGACAGTCCTCGGAGCTACCAGCTTGGCGCTCGCTACTCAGAGGCTCGCGCTGCACGCACATCGCACCGACCTTGCTGACATCGAGCGTCTCAGTCCAAGGCTCGACGGGCTGGGGCGCTTTGAAGCGCAACGAACCAACAGGCGGCGCGGCATAGGGAATACCGAGGAAAGCGTGGCTCTGTCCTTGCGTGATTCCGCGCACCGGGCCGCTATCAATCGTGACGTCCAGGCCAAAAACTGGACCGCCGCCCTGACCGCCGCTGCCACCCCCCGAGCCCCCAGTCGAGCTCGTCGATGAGCTGTGGGTCGGGCCCGGATCCGAACCGTCGTCGCCCGAACAATTGAGCAACACCACCAATGAGGGAAGAAGCAGGATCGACAGCACGATGCGCCAAGACATGTGGCGAGGGTAAATGAGCGAGCGAGATTCCGCTACGGCTGGCGTCGGGTGGGCGTGCAATTGGCAGCCCGCCTGCCCCACAGCTCAAACCCACTTCAGGATCGAACCGAACAGAACATGCAGGGTCGCCGCCGCTACTGGCAGGGCCTGCGCCAATCGCTTCTTGGTGGCCGACGATAGCTTGTCGTGGGCTCGCACCAACAGCCACCACGGAAGGCAATACGCTACGACAATCAAATAGACGTGAGGCCAGCTCCACCACCAGTAGTCCCAAACCAGCAGACCGCACCGATTGAGCAGGATCTCCACGAGCACAGCCAATAGACCCATTACCAACGGCACGAGCACACGATTGGAGACACCGAAGATCTTCAATCGCTCGTCTTTGGGCAAGCACTTGATCACCAACACCGCGGACACGGCGAAGAAGAACGCGATCTCGATATTGAGCCCAACATAGATCAGGTAGGCCGAACGGCCCGGTGCACTCCACAAGGGCGCGTATTGGCTGAAGTGTAAGACGAGTCCGTTGAACATCTCCCAGATCAGCTCGGCGGCAAGAAAAGCAACGCCCAGATATACCAAGTCCCAATTGCGCCGCTCAATCTCGGTGACGTAGACGTACACTACGAAGATCAGAAGAGGCACTACGTACCATTGCATGTGGCCGCCATCGCGCAGCCGCGCCAGCGCCTCGAGGCTCGACGGAGTCATTCGGAACCCGCCTTGCGAGTTGAGCCGAACAGCTGCCCGATCATGAGCTGCTTGGCGTTCTCGAGCGGTCCCGGCGAGGAGGACGCAGTGTCGCCGAGTTGCATCTTCATTTCTTCGCGCAGCGGTGGGTTGCTGGTGGCGTCTGCAGCATTGGTCGCCCCCCGCGCCACGCTACCGGAACCTGCTGCCACACTTCACGTAGCAGGCTGCAATAATCGCGACGAAACGTGCTCATGTCCCAAACCAAGTACTGCCCGAGGGTGCTGGCAGCATAGAGTTTGTCTTTTGCGAGCACCACGTGCTCGACCGGCCCATGCAGGCTCGCGCTGGCGAGCCGCGTACCGCTACTCGTGTTCCACAAACCGAGGAAGCCGTTGGCGTAGCCTACGACGAGGGTGCCACTGGGCCCCGCAACGATACGCACGGGCGCGCTCGAAGGAACGGCTTCGAAAGCCGCCGCGCGAGGGACCTTGCCGTCCCTCATCGGTCTGAGCTCGATGTTGCCGTCGTGGAAACCAAGCGCTAGCCAGCGCGCCGTCGACTGAGCGTGCGGCGTCACCGAGCCAGACCTGGGCGTCGTGCCTTCTGGTTCGGCGCCGGACGACCTTGTTGGCGCGGAAATCATAGCCAGCGCAGAAACGCCCACCCCCACCGAATGACTTCCGAGAGGCGCGCCCTTTTCATCAAAGAGAAACACGGCCTCGCCAGCCGCCACGACAAGCCCCCAGACGCTGCTCGCTGAGCCCGTCGAGTCGCCCTCGACAGCATCCGCAGCGATCCCGAGGGCCATCGCGCTGGGGGCTCCTTTCACCGGCAGAACCACCGCCTCTTTGCCAGGTCTGAGGAGCAACACCTGCTTGTCGGTGCGCAGCGCGCAACCGCTACCGGTGGCTAGCACTTGCGCAACATTTGGAACGATTTGGGTGGCGCGCTTCGCATCGGCCTGCGTGTCCCAAAGCTGAACTGCGTCGTCGTAACCTAGCAGGCACAAGTGTTTGCCGTCGGGCGCTTCGTCAGCGAGCCGGATCTGGCCTCGCAGCGCCATCGCCATCTGCTTGGCCAGGACGGGCGGCGCCTGCTCCGCTCCTTTCTTTTCGCGGTCGAGCCGAATCCAGCCGAGGTGAGTGAGAAGCGTTGGCGGCGAGCGGAGCAGTACCGGGGCGTGCCAATAGGGGCTCGCCGTCGCGACATTCCAGACACGTACCGTCCCGTCATCGCTGGTGGTGGCAGCGAGTCGTCCGTCGGCGCTGAAGTCGATGTCGTTGACTTCACTGCGATGACCACGCAGCAGCCTGCGTGGCTTGTCCTTGTCCAGCGGCCATAGCCGCCCTACCCCATCGGCGCTCGCCACACCAAGCAGCGCGCCGTCAGGATGAAATGCGAGGCCGTAGAAGCGCGTGTCGGCTGTCCCAACCACCTCCTGGATGTCGCTGTCGATGTTCCACCGCCGCACGCTACCGTCAGTAGAGGTCCAAGCAAGCTGCGTTCGTTCTGGACCGAACGCGATGCCCCGAACCGCCGACCCTGCCCTCTTAATCCCTAGCTGGCGCCCTGTAGCAAAATCCCAGAGTCGCAACGTCTTGTCGAGCCCACCGGTCGCCAGCCACGCACCATCGGGACTGAACCGCAGCTGTCTGAGCCCCGCCTCGTGCGCTTTCCAGGATCGTTGTTCACCGCCGTTGCGAACGCTCCACAGGCGGGCCGTACGATCAGCACCACTCGACGCCAACGTCGCACCATCGGGATGAAAATCGACCCATTCGGCAGCTGCCGAATGTCCCAACAGCACGCGCAGCTGCGTTACGCCAGCTGGATCCCATATCCGGATGGAGTGATCTGCGCTGGCCGAAGCCAGCAGCTTGCCATCGGCGCTGAAGCTCAACCCATAAACCGGCCCGGTGTGACCACGCAGCACGGCTTTGGGCTCACCAGTCGCAACATCCCAAGTGCGCACGCGGCCGTCCGCGCCCGAAGTTGCCAACGAGCGGCTGTCCGGTGCGAATTGGACGATGTTGACGGCGCCGCGATGGCCACTCGCTCGCTGGCGCTGAGGTTTGACCGACAGCGTCCACATCCGCACGCTACCGTCCTCGCTAGCGGTCGCGATGACGTCGCCAGTCGGACTGAAATCCAAGCCGGTGACCACTTTTCGGTGGCCCGGCAGCAAGCGGGTCTGTTTGCCTGCTTTCAGGTCCCAGACGCGCACCGTTTTGTCGAAGCTACTCGAGGCGAGCTGCTTGCCATCGGGACTGAACCGCACCCGGCGAACCCCGACAACGTGCCCAGTCAGCAGCCCTGTTTGGACCCCTTTGTTCGGATCCCAAATGCGAATGCTGCGGTCGCCACTTCCGGAGGCGAGCACTGCGCCATCTGGACTGAAAACCACATGAAAAATCCCGCGCGTGTGGCCGCGGAGAACGCGCAGCTGTTTGCCGGTTTGGGCATCCCAAATCCGAACGGTCAGGTCATTGCTGCAGCTGGCAACGAGCCTGCCATCAGGACTGAAGGTCGCGCCGCGCACCACCGCCTCATGACCCTTCAAGACGAGTCGTTCGGTTCCGCTCTCGACGTCCCACAACCGTACGGTGTGGTCCCGGCTCGACGAAAGCAGCTGTCGTCCATCAGGACTGAACCCCACGGACCAAACAGAACCAGTATGCCCAGCGAGCTCGTGCAGCAGGTTGCCACTGGCGAGGTCCCAAATACGTACTGTCTTGTCCCACCCTCCCGAGGCCAGCAGCTTGCCATCATCTGAATAGCTCACTGCGAAGATCTGGTCGCCGCTACCGCGCAGCACCCGTTCGGCACGGGTGGCAGCGTCAAACAAGTGAATGGTGTGATCCTGGGAGGCCACCGCAATCTGTTTGCCATCAGGCGAAAAAACCAAGTCGTACACGAAAGCGTCGAGCTGCCGGCTCCACAACAGCGGGTCGTTGGCCAGCTGCCACCAGAGCGCGCGGCTCGAGCGGGTGTCCTCGATCTCGAGCGCCATACGCAGCTTGGCACGTGCTTCGAGCAGATGGCGTTGCCCAAACGCAGCGCGGGCTCCTTGCCTCAGCGCTTCCCCGCGGCGCGTTTCGGCGCGGGTCCGCTGCAGCTCCGCCTCCAAACGCTGATGGTCTGCTTCGCGCTTCTGAACAGCGAGCACGACGGCCACGATGGCAAGGGCCGAAATCGCAGCGATGTAGATCAACCGCTTGCGCCTCGCCACGCCGGCCTGCTGTTCGCACGCAGCCTCCAAGAACTGGCTCACCAGGGCTGGCAAATCCGCTCTGCAGCGTTGGCGGGCGCGCATGGCCTCGGCGAGCGCATCTCCTTGCCACAGTTCCTCCGCGCGCCGACCCCGTTGCTCCCACATTTCTGCTGATTGCAGCGTCTCGGCGATGAAACGCAGATCTTCCCGGCCCTCGTCGAGCCAGCGAGCGAGCTGCGTCCAGGCATCAATCAACGCCTCGTGCGCAAGCTCGAGCTGGGCACCAGCTTGTCCGTTGCCCTTGGTCCGGCGAACGGTGATGAGGCGCGAGGCGGTCAGCTGTTGCAACACGTCTTCAGCCTCAGCGCCGCGTCCCTCCAGTACTTGTTCGCGCGAGACCACCCGCCGGGTGCGCTCCGCTGTCACGAGCTGCAAGAGCAACGCCCGGGCCACCTCGAGCTCAGTGGGCGTCAAGCCGCCGAGCACGTCGTCAGCGTGCTTGGCCAATGCGCCCACGACACCGCCCATGCGCTCGTAATCAGCGCGGCGCAGCACACGTGCCTCCTGATCGCGCTGATCCCACAGCTTGCGCGCTGTGAACTGCAACAAGGGCAAGCATGCGGGCTCCCCCTCGACCGCGTCAATCATGTCTTGCACCAGGCTCGGATCATCGAAGCTGTAGTCCATCAGCTGCAGCGGCCTGCTCAACACCTCGGCAAGCGCGGCGCGCTCAGGACTGCGAACGACAATCAACTGCTGCAGCATCGCCCGCACTTCGGGGTAGCGCGCTACCCGGGGAAAGAAGTCGTCGCGAACGGTGAAGATCACGCGCACAGGGTCGAGGGGGTCATCAGCGGCGCCACATACGGCCTGCAAGAAGCCACGCTGCTGGGGCTCACTGGAGCCCATCGTGAGCAGCTCTTCGAGTTGATCGACGAACAACAACACGCTGAAACGTCCACGCTCTGCCAAGGCGCGCAGTCGCAAAGCGAGCTGCTGGGGCATGGCCAGCAGATCTCGGGCCAGCCGCTCCGCTTGCACGGACACGGCCGTAGGGAACGCTCCACTGACGTCCGCCTGGAACAAGCGGTCGGAGCGCGGTGAGGCCTCTGCCGGACCCAACGCATCGCCCACTCGCTCGGACAGCTCCGTGTCGCCCACCACGAGGACCGGCTCTGGCACCATGCGCCCCAGCGGACCGCGATGTTGTCGCGTGGTCGCATCGACCGGCGGAGGACCTGCTTCGTCTTCGGCCCGCAGCAGCTGCGCTGCAAGCGCGCGCACCGGGTGGGGCCCCGGCCGTATGCGCAACACCCGCCACAGGGCTTGCTCGTGCAAACGCGGAATGACTCCGGCCCGCACCAGCGAGCTCTTGCCCGCTCCCGAAGGCCCCAGCACACCGACGACGGGCGCGTTGCGCACCTGTTCGACCAGCGCATCGATTTCGGCGCTTCGGCCGTAGAAGAACGGTGCGTGCCGCTCGGCAAACGTCAACAGCCCACGAAACGGGCTCTCCTCGGTGGCAGGAATATGTGCTTGCGTCACCATCCGCGACAGCGTCTCGGTCACTTGACTCGCCGAAGGGCGTTGGCGCGGCCGCTTGTCCAAGCAGCGACCGATGAGCTCGGCCAAGGCGGCGGGAACCTTGGTAAAATTTTCGATGGGCGGGACCGGCTCGAGACCAGCCACCAAAGCGGCACGTTTCTCGAGAGGAGGCGAGCCGTATGGGGAGCGGCCGGCACAAAGCTCGTAGAGAATCAACCCAAGCGCCCAAACGTCGGTCGCCCCGGTGCAGCGCCGGCGTCGCCACTGCTCGGGAGCCATGTAGGCCGGCGTGCCGCCACCGTCTTGCCCCCCGACATACGGCGATTCAGCCCAGCGGTCCGAGCTCGGCTCCCGCTGTGGCTCGCTCGCAGCGGCGACGCCTCCCAAAGCATGCTGCTCACCGCGCAGTCTCCCGGTCGAGCTTGGTGGTGATCTCGACAGCCGCGTTCGGTGGCAGCTCGGTGGGCAGCTCAGGAGGGCGTGGATGGTTCGGACAGCCGGCTAGGCCAGCGGCGAGAAATATGGCGAGCAGCGAGGAGCAAATGCGCAACATGTCCCGTAACCAACGCACGAGCGCATCGGTACTTACGGCAGGGCCTCCTGCAAGGTCTCGAAAGCCGTCTCGAGCTACAGCGGCGCCAGCTTGCGGGTGCGCGCGTGGTGCTTGATCTCGACCACCTTGTTGGTCTTGCCATCGTCGGTGTTCAGTCGCCCAAAGCGCATCTTGACCACCGTCAACTTGTTGCCGAGCGCCGCCACCGTTTTGCAGTCGTGGACCAGTGCGTTGGTGGTGGGCTTGAAGAAGCGGCCCATACCCGGCCTGGGGTTCCAAGCATCGGCGATCTTCACATCGCAGACGTCGAAGAAGGTCCACTGCTTGGGATGGGCTTTCCACCACGCTTTTTGAGCGTTGATGGCCTTGTCTCTCGGCAGCACCGTGCCGTCGAACTCCAAGGCCACGTCGATGTTCTTACCGATTGCACCGATGTCTTGGGTATTGAGCGCGTTTTCCCAGTTGAGTTGCTCGGAGTGGGCGCGCGTGCGGAAGGACGCATTGCTGTTGCCGCGAATCCCGATCGCCCGCTGGCAGCACAGTCCGGCGCGGGATTCTGCTTTGCTCGAGCCCGCTGCGACCGAAGTGGCGGCGCAGCCATCTCCACCGCGAAGGGCCACGCTCTGGCCTGCCCAGCTCGCCGTCCACGAGGTGATCTTACCGACGGCGGCGTTGGTCGCACAGGCGCGCTCCCATTGGGTGGTGGAGCACAGCATCAGATTCTGATCTCGGCAGTGCTGCATCGCCTCCAAATAGCCCTTGTTGGTGTCGCTCGCGACGCGGCGAAGCTCGAAGGCGGGCGTCCAAACACCACCGCTCGTGGCGCCTGCGGCGACATTCACGGTCAGTGCGCCACCAGCTGCCGGGGTCGGATTGGCCCGGGCTGGGACATTTGCAGCGGCCGTGGTCCCCGCCGGCCCAGCTTTAGCCGTGGTCGTCTTGGCTGCTGCCGTGGCGGGCTTGCTGGTCGCGCCGCTCGTCGTCTCGGTCTTGTCACAAGCGGCCAGGGTGGTCGCCAACACAAGGGCCCCTAAAAGAACTCGTCGCATGAACGACCCATAGCCAAGTCGTCGCGGGAAGAATAGCGTCGAGCTTCTGTTTGGACTCAGCAGGCAGCGCGGCGTGGTACGGTTGCGAAGGGCGCTTGATGGGGAGGTCGGACGCAAGGGGTAGCAAGTCAGGGGGGAAGGCGCGAGGGGCGTCCAAGCATCCCGTGCCGGTGTTGCGCCGCGGCATGCTGGTCGACGATTTTCGCGTGATGCGTTTCATCGGAGCGGGCGGCATGGGCGAGGTCTATCTGGCCCGAGATACCAAGCTCGGGCGCAAGGTGGCGCTCAAGGTCATCCGCTCGCGGCTGCTTGGCGCTTCCGACACCATCTCCCAGTTCATGCGGGAGGCGCAAACCACCGCCAAGTTCAGCCACCCGAACATCGTGACCGTTTACGCGGTGGGCGAGCACGAGGGCGCGCCATATATCGCTCTGGAGTACCTCGAGGGTGAGACGCTACGCGAGCGGACCAACGGCAAGCGATTGAGCCTGCAAGAGTCCTTGCGCATCTGTGCGGCTGCGGGTGAGGCGCTGGTCGAAGCGCATCGGCACGGCATCCTGCATCGCGACCTGAAGCCGAGCAATGTGCTCATTCCGCGGGATGGACGCGTGCGCGTGGTCGATTTTGGTTTGGCGCAAGCATGGGAAAGTGCTGTTGGGGGCTCAAATCCACCTCCTGACGAGCTCGCGCCCGCGTTGGTGGAAGCTCGGAGCGACGTCACCAGGCCCCGTTTCGTACAGGTTCGTTCGCGCGGATCTGTCAATCGATTGTGTCCAGCTCAACCTGCTGGCGAATCGGTTGGTGCCCGCTCTGGTCGACGCGGCGTGGTTCGGACCAGCGGTCACGGTGGTCGCTCTTCACGAGCGCAGCGCAATCATCCAACGTCGCCGCGAGCGGACCTGTGATCTAGTACGCCTCGAGCATGCCGACGGACAAATGGCTCTGCTCAAGCTCAGGGCGAACACTCGGGAGCGCGTGCAAGTGACCGACGAAGCCCTCGAGGGCTACAACCTGTGGCGCTATCCGACCAGCCGCTCCCAACCGAAACGCGAACACTGTGACGCGCCCATCGTCAAACCGCTACGCTGGACCGAGCCCATCCCCGTAGGCCAACAGCTGCGCGTACAACGAATCGGAAGCGATGAGGGTTGCACTCAGCTCGAGCTCGCTTCGACCGACACGGCTGTTACTTGGCAGGTGTGCAGCGGTGCGAGCGCGCTGCCGCTGGCGGAGGGCGACAGCATCGACGTGTCTCTGACGGGCACCGACAACGACACGGTGCGCATCGAGCGTCACAACAGCATACCGCTGACGATATGGCTTGGAGGCGGTCCGGTCAGCGCAACCAGTCAGGCCCCAGTGACGCCCAACCTGAGCTTCTCTGCCGATTACAACTGCATGCTCGAGCAAAGCGATTGCGGCCTGCTCCGCATGCCGATGCGACTCGACGTACGCTTCGGTCAGCGCTCCATGCAGCTTCGCAGCGGGGAGCGCGTATTGCTCCAAGACGAGGGCGGCTCACTCGAGGTGAGCGTAGGCCGGGCGACGCGCGTGATCATCAGCGGCCCCAGCTGCACCACCAGCGCAGACCCAGCACCGCGCTTCTTCGCAATCGAGCGGCCCCGCATCACTACGACCCAGATTGCTTCGAGCGACTGACCTGCCGAGCCAGGCTCAGGCCTGTTCCAGATGAAGCTCCCCGCTGTTGGGATCGAGCGTCATGCGATATTTGGTGCCGTGGTCGTCGCGGAAGATGGTGGTGTTGTCGGTCGTGGTCCGTACGTCGTCGAGCAAGGCCTTCATGTAGCCCTGGTTCTTCTGGTGCATCGCCTTGAGCGCTGCGATCGCTTCCACATCCCCAGTGAGCTTCACGTCATCAGCCTACCCTATCAATGGGGATCGACACCAGCGAGACCCTACGCTCGAAGGCAACGCCTCTGCTCGAGCTACTCGTGACTGCAGATCTTGTCGCGATCGGGGAGCATTCCCTCGCCTACCGTGCAGAGCTTGCCGCGGGCCTCGAGGAAGGAAATCAGATCCGCCGCGCTCATACCTTGGGCCGAGCAGGTGTGAAAGCGTGCATCTCGTCCGAAGCGCTCTTCGATGACCTCGATTAGAGACGCACGGCTGCGGGCTTTGCCCGACGCGAGGAGCATCTCGAGCACCTGGTGACCATGGATCGAATCTGACACGCCCCAACCTTAGGGCTCTCGCAGGAATATGTCGATCACGGTTGCGCTCTGAGGTGCGTCAAATTCGGTCGCGACGACCGAGCGGAACCGCTGGCACACTTGCCGTATTCCGAGGATTCCGCGACCGAGGAGCGGCCGAAGATGGCGTGCGTCAGGGATCTCCTGTGAGCCAGATCCGTCGACTCAACGAGGGAGCGCCGACAGCGCGATGTCGAGCGCTTGCTGCAGCTGCTCCGCCGAGCTTGCGCCGTTGAACAGCGCGTTGCCAATCCACAACTGAGGCACACCGCGGCCACCAATCTGCTTGAACAGCGCGATGTCGCGGTCGATTCGCGCTGCGCTCTGCGCCCCCTCCAGACAGTCGTCGAAGACCGCTCGATCCAAGCTCAGAGCAGTGGCCATCGTCTGATAATTGGCCGTCCCAAGCTCCCAAACAGGCGCGGCAACGAGCGCGTCGGCCATGGCCTCGGCCTGGCCTTGTAGCTCCGCACAAATGGCCGCACGAGCCGCACCGCGAGCCGATGGGTGTTGACGCAAGGGAACGTGCTTGCGCACCACGACCACCGAACCCCGGTGTGGCTCGAGCACGCCGCTGAGCCGTTTGTGCAGAGCGCGACAAAAAGGACACTCGAAGTCGACAAACTCGACGACGACCACCTTGCCCGGCCCAGCGCTGTTCTGGATGGCCACAATCTGGGCTGGCACCGTCGCCCCGCACGCGCCGAGGCAGCTGAGCAAACCGAGCACTAGGAGAAACGACAATCCACGTCCCATGATCTTGACCGTAGCCTGAGGCCGAGCCTTCGTCGAGGCGACCAATACCCGCCTCAAACACCTTGTCCGATCGGGCCCGCGGACGCGCAGGGATCGGGACGCATCAATGGCGCTAGGACCCGGTTGATGGCGCCTTCGATGGGCGGGTCGTCAGCAGAATCGTCGAGCAAGTTCCAAAGCTCGGGCTGCTCGACACTGTCGTATGTCCAGAACAGCCAGCCGGACAGACCATATTGGCAGCTGTCGACTTGGTGGGCGACCATCGCGACAGCAGCATCTGCCAATGACGGATAGGCAAACTTGAACGCTCCCATCTCTCCCATAATCACCGGACGTGAGCGGTCCACATGGGACCACTCGCTGCTGGCAAGATCCTGCTCCAGCGTGTAGGGGGCCGGGAATGGATAAGCGTGGACATCGAGGAACGAGAGCCCGGCAAAGGCCGCCAGCTGCCGGGGCCGCACAGGGAAGCGGTCTTCTTGACCGGCACCAGGAACAGGCAGCAACCCATTGGGCCCGTCGCGTCCAACAGCTGCGAAGGTGTACATGCCCGTCGTAACCAAAGCGGCAGGGTCGACCTGCTTGACCGCGGCGCTGGTCAGTTGGGCGTAAAGCACCGTGTTGGCGTCGGCGGCTTGTTGTCGCTCAGCGGCGCTCGCCATCGAGTAGGTGTTGCCGTCCGCGGTGGTCACGCTGACCGTCGTGGAGCTGAACGGCTTGTGCCGGCCGGTGTAGTACAGCTCGTTGTCGAGCGAGTAGGCGAAGATGGTGCTGAGCAGTGGCTTGCCGACACGGCTGCTCAACGCATTGATGAAGTCCTTCAGGTAGGCCGCCTTCGCTTGGATGTGGCCCATGTGCAAGGTGTACGCATTGATGCTGACCAAATCGGGGTCAAAAGGCTGGGCGATGCCGATGTAGTGCTCGTTGAAGGGAAACAGATCGAGCACGGGCATGACGTAGATGCCCTTGCGTGTAGCGGTCTTGACGAAGTCGGCTACAGCGTCCATGTACGCCGGATCCAAGCTCTTGGTTTGCCACGGACCATTGATGCCGCTGGGGCGTTCCCAGCCACCTGGATCGATGAAGACCCGCACCACGTTGTATCCGTGGCTGGCCATTTGTCCGAGTGCATGCTCGACAGCCGTGTGGTCGTAGCTCGACGGCATGAAGGTGGCGTGGTGCCCCCCATCGCTCTTGTTGAGCCGAATGTAGTTGTTGCCGCGGGGTACGAACTCGGCCGACGAGCCCGCCAGTCGAAAGTAGCCCTTGCCTCCGGCTACCTCGACCGCCTCGATCCGGGCCAAAGGCAATACAGAGAGCGCGCTCGGCTTGCCTTCGACGAACCACAGCGGCTCCGCTGTTCCATCCTCGCCTGCGCCACCCGCGTCGGGGCCGGGCTCTGACGCTTTGGCTTTTTCGTAATCCCACCGGGCAGTGCTCGGACCGGTCGAGCAGGCCAGCATCATCGTCAGCAGCAGCAGCAAGCACCCTTCGATCAGGACAGAACAAGTTTGTGTCGAGTCTTCTCGTGTCATGGTTGCCTTTCTTCACGGACGCAGCCCCGCAACGCCGAGCGCACAGCCCAGCGGTCAACGCAAGCAGTAGGAGGGCGCTGCCGCTCGGCGTGGCTGAGCTGGCGCGCCAGGTCCAACTCGCTAAGCAAGCCACATGCCGCCGACAGTCAGCCAGGCCATTCGAGAAGCGGCATGGCTCCTGCAACAGCATGCACCGACAACCAGATACTCCCAATCCGGTCCGCGGCCCCCGCTGCGGTCCAAAGGGTTAGGTTCATGGGCGGCAAAACCGTACGAAAACTGCGCAACTGCGCGGCACAAATGGCACATCATCGTACACCTCCCCACCCCACCGAACGAGCGTGGGGAGCGGTTGCGGCGGCGCGGCGCAGGCACGTGGCGGCTAGTACTCCATGACGACGCCGGCGACCTTCTCGGGGATGTCGAGCAAAACGTCGTTGACACTGCTGCAAGCGTCCAGCGCTTTGGGGCAACCGCAGCGGGCGCCGCCGGTGTCTTCGAAGCTGAAGGTGCCCAGCCCGACTAGGTCATGCAGCTGGCAGGCGAGCTCTAGCGCTTCGTAGCGCACGGTTGCATCTGAGGCGATGATTCCAGCGCGCTCGGTCTGCGACAGCACGTTGCCGCGAACGATGGCCAGGCTGGTGGTCTCAGAGCTGACCACGGTCAAAGCGTCGCCGAAGAGATTGGGGCTGGCGACCGTCGTGGTCGTGACCACGTTGCCCTCGAGCGTGGAGCTTGCGTCGTAGAGAAGCATTCCGGCCCCCACCGAGCCCTCTATCTTCGTGCCGCGCACGAGCAGGCTGGGGGCAATCTCTTGGAAGGAAGACGCGATCCCCACTCCGAGCCCGGTCGCGTCAGCTCCAGTGTCGACAATGGAGCAGGAATCGACGGTGAGCTGAGCGCCAGCGGCCAATATGGCCGCTCGATGGGCACTCGAGATGATGGAGCTGTTGACCGACACTTCGGCTGGAGCGCCTGCGACTATTGTTTGCGCATCGACTCCAATACCGAGCTCACCGGCCGCATTGCCCTCTGTGCTGTTGATGGCCGTCGACTGGATGTGAGCCTCAGCGCTTTGGACCAACACGCCTGCCTCACGGCTGCCCTCGACGAGACACCCCTCCATGGTCCCGATGGTCAGCTGGGCCACCTTGGGAGGGCCGAAGAGCACGCCCACGCCCTGGCCAGCCGCGGCGGCCAGATCATTGTTGCGTACGACGACGCCGAGCAGGCTTGCGGTGGAGCCCTGCACGTAGACGCCCGCTGCTTCGCTCTTCTCGACGATACTGCGCTGCAGCGTCAAATGTGAGCGTTGCGCACCTTTGCCTGAAGCCGTGGCGAAGACACCATAGCCCCAGTTTCCTGCGACCGATCGAGTGTCCTCGACAACGGTGGATTGAATGTCGGCCTTCGAGCCGAGGATGTAGATCCCTGCGTCGTCGGAGCCGGTCACCAGCGATCCTTTCACCGTCGCATCTGAGGGCACCTTCTCGTCGCTCGAGCACTCGAAAGCAAAACCCGCCGCGTGGCCAGCTGCATCTACCGTCGTGTCACTCACCACGGTGGACTCGACGGTGACTTGCGAGCCAATGGCCAGCACGCCAGCGCCTGCCATACCGGAAATGGCGCTGTTCTTGATCACGCCTGTCGACCCATCCATCCCGAACCCAATCGCGGAGCCGCCCTTGCTGTCGGCTTGGCTGTCCAGCAGGGTGGTGTTCTCAACCGTAGCGGTGGCGTTCGCGAGGGCGATTGAAGTCGCGACAGCGTTCCGGATGACCGACTTGCGAATGGTCGCCTCGGCTTTGGGCCCCATTTGGCTCACTACCGTCACAGCCCCAGTGGCGATCGGCTGCGATCCGTCCACCGAATCGCGGATCAGCGAGCCTTCCAGCAGCAGCTTGCTCTCGTAGATGATCACGTCTGCTTCGACATTTCTCTCGAAGACCGAACCGGAGATGGTTACGTCGGAGACTGCGGAGTCTTGAGAGAAGGCATTGAGCCCCACACCCAAACCAACCTGGTCCGCTTTCGTATCGCGGATCAGGCTCGCCTCGACCACCAGCGTGGACGCATTGACGGTAATGGAGTTGCCAAAGTTGTTCTCGAGCAAGCAGCCCTTCATGGTTGCTGAGCTCGTGCCCGACACCGACTGAATGAGCAAGCCCTGCGCGGTGTTGTCGTGAAGCCAGAGGTTCTGGAGCAGTACGCCCGTCGAAGTATCGATGCCGACGGCAATATCCGATCCCGTGACTTCAAGGCCGCTGACCTCACTGTCAGCACCGTTGTGGACGATGACGGCGGCGGGTTGGAAGGTGCCCGGCGTGACCACTTTCACCATCGAAGGGCAGCGACCGCGCAGCTTCACCTTCTTGTCGTAGATGAGCACGTACTCGGAGTAGGTGCCGGCCGCGACCGCCACGATGCCGCCATTGGGCACAGCATTGATGGCCGCTACGATGCTCTTGTGCGGCTGGTTGGCGCTACCGTCGCTGGGTCCGACATAGCTTCCGTCGACGTAGTGCGTCGTTGCATCCACGACGATATCGCCCCATGGGCCGGTCCCACATGCTGCTATCTCATGACAGCTACTGTCACCGGGCAGTGCGATTTGGCCGGGGGGGCAAGGCGACTTGGGGATAATTGGGACGCAACCGTAGGCGCCGTCGTGCGCGAAGCCAGCGAAGCAGCCATCGCTCGGCACCCCTACGGTCTTCTTCGGGTTCGACTCTTCGGGGATCCCAGCCGGCTGGCACAACCCGTTTTCGCCGAGCAGCTCCGCGGGCTCGCAAGGCAGATCGACCGGCAATCCGGCAGGGCGGCACGTGCCGTCTTCCTCGATTTCTCCTGGAGGACAGCTGGGCGCCACGCACTCGCCATCGATCCGGAACTCGCCTTGTGGGCAGGACTCTATCGGGGTTTCGCACTCGCCGTCGGCGCTGAGCGATTGACCAGCCGGGCATGTTGCCGTCGGCTGCGGTGTGTCATCTTCGCCCTCGCAGCTGCCGAGCAGCCATACTGCAAGCGCTGCGATGAGGTGTCCCCCCCCCGTTCGCAGTCTTCCCATTCCGGCAGGATACCCTGCTGGAATGGTCTTCGTAACGTCCGCATCTGAATACGGGGGGGCTCAGGTGGTTGCCTTCGGCTTTGACGCGCGCTTGTTGGTCGGGCTCAGCCAGAGTGAACCGCTCTTGAAGCTGGCCCAGCCGTCGCGGAGCCAGCCAATGAGGCAGTAGCCCATCGACAGAGCCCAGCAGCCCATGACCACACGCCACAACCACAGCGGAGTGGTCAGCAGCCAGCCTTGGGGCAGCGCGCCATCGCCACGCGCGATGTACCACGACAGTGACGAAGCGGAGCGGTCGCCAAAGACATCCATCGGAGGCCGCTCTTGCAAGCCCTTGTAAGCAGCAGTTGCGAGCAGGAGCACGACCGCCGCGGTGAGGAGCAGCAAGCCCACTTGGGCGAGGTTGTGAACCAGCGGTCGGCCACCGCTCCAGTCCTTACGGCGCTCGACAGCAAACAACCACACCGCGACCAAAGGTGCCAGCATCGCTGGAAGCACACTCAGACCGACGGCCAGCAGCAACCATTGCCAAAGCGGCACAGACAGCTGAGGCAATCTCGACACCACCACGGCTGCCGCCAGCAACAACAACAGTTTCAACCAATAGAGGATTGCTGGTCCTTGCCCGGGCCCACCTGCCCACAACAGCCAGCGATCGGAGGGAAGCTCGATCGTGGTGGTGACGTTGACGGCTGCGTCCGCAACTCGAAGTTGCGGCGCCCGGTAGCGCCAGTCGATCTTTTGGGGCGTGCTGAGCACCAGCATCACGCGGCTGTGCCCTGGCAACACCGACAGCTTCAATTGAGCCCCATCGCGCTGGATGGGCTGACTGCGACCACGCACGTGAAGCGAGAGCACTTCGAGATCGCTCGGTATCGTGAGCGGAACAAGCCCGCCTGTGCTGCTGCGTAGATCAATCGAGAGCCAACCATCGGTGCGACGATTGGTGGGTTTCAGCCGCAACGTCGCCGAATCGATCGTCAACGACGGTCCCTTGGCCGCCGGCAACCGGTCGAAGCGCAACGTCAGCCCTTCGCCCGGCCAAGGGTGAAATGAAGGCTGCCAGCCCTGGCCGCCACCATCGGCCGCCAGGCCACGTGTAGCGCAATGCCACATGGTCCCGCAGTGAAGTGACCACACTTCGCTCCACGGCTTGTTCTTTGGCGCAACGAGCCTGAAGCCAGCGCTCGGCTCGAGGATCGACACGAAGCTCGCGGCGCTTGCGTTTCGCGCCAAACTGACGATCAGCTCGTCCTTTTCAGTGACCGCTCCGGGCGTGGTGACTTTTTCACCCTTCAGCAACGCGTAGCGCACCACGATGGGCGCGCCCGCTGCGCTCATGCGCTTGAACAGCGTGCGAATCCTCCAGTTGACGCCGATTTCGAGGACACGGGTGACCTGAAGCCAAGGAGCTACCACCGGGGCCTCCGGAGGCGCAACCTTGGGTCCGCTGGGTCCGCTGGCGCTCGGCGTGCGGCTGAGCTGGATGGTCTGCTCGACCTTCCCGGTCTTGTTGTCGATGCCGTCGACTTGCCAACCTGGCGCATCAACACTCCCAACCATGGGCACAGTGCCCAGATCGAGCGCCAGCGAGTCGCCGATGGGTCCTCGCAGCTTCACGCGATGAATGCCAACGCTGAGTCGCAAACGTAGAAAACCGTCGACGAGGACAAGCGCGCTGCTCGGCTTACCGTCGACTTCTACCGTATCCGGAACCCAACTCGAGACGGGTCCAGGAAGCTTGTAGCTGGTGGTCGCCCCTACGTGCACCTCAGCGCTCAGCCCGAGGCTCTGCTCTTCGATGTTGATGGCTGCGTGTGGCAACACGATGCAGGCGCTGACGCAGGGCGGCGGCGCAATCAGTCGCTCTTTGAGCGCGTTGAGCATGTCCGCGCTGGGCATCTGTCCGCGGGCAGGTTGCGCGACCGCCGTCAATGCCAGGGCAAGCAAAACAAAGGGAGCGACACGCAGCATCGCGGTCGCTCTGGCACTGATCTCGGGCTGCGCCCCGACAGGAGCGGTCTCGACTCGATCGTCCGCGTCTTGTTCTTCGTCGTCGCCGCCGTCGTCTTCATCTTCTTCGTCGTCGTCTGCGTCGTCGTCTTCTTCTTCGCCGCGGTCTTCTTCTTCTTCTTCGTCGTCGTCGTCCTCTTCGTCGTCGTCGTCGTCCTCTTCGACGTCGTCGTCGTCCTCTTCGACGTCTTCTTCTTCTTCGACGTCGTCGCCCTCCTGCTCGCCCTCGTCGCCGCCTGAGCCATTGCCACCCCCTTGCGTTGGTGGAGTCTCTTTGCTCGGAGCCGGCTGGATGCCCCAGGCGAAGCGCAGCAGCAGAATGGCCAGCAGAGCGGCAAGCACAATCCGCAAGATGGCCAGCGCCCCACCGGTCAGCGGGCTGAGCATCAACAACTTGGCGCTTTGATTCACGGCAACAGGACCCGACCAGCTCATGGTCCACGTCGGCCCGTGCCAGCTGGGCACGCCCGGACCCGTTTGAATGATCGTCTCTTCGGAGATCTCGGCCCGCTGCCCGTTGAGCTGACTCAGAAGAGCCAACTTCTTGCCATCTTTCTTGAAAGAGCGGCTCTTGCTCTTGCCTTTGCCTCCGACTGCGTCATCAGCGCCCCAGGCCGCCCTGGCGGCTCTCTGCCGACCCATGCTTCCTTCTTCGCCTTTGGCGCGGGTCCCGGTGCCGCCTTCCCTGTGGTCAGCCTCGTCCTCGGCAAGCGCTTTGTGTTCCGCCTCATCGATCAAACGCTCGGCCACCGCCTCGTTGGTCTGGGGAAAAAACGCGCGCCGCAGCTCAGCTGCCCCAAAACCAACCAGCAACACGCACAAGGTGACCGCGACCGACCAACCGAGGGCGCGAGCGGCTTTTCGCGGCTGGCCGTCGGACAAGACCTTGAGCAGCGCTATCACCGCCACGAGCACGAGCCAGCTATAGCGTGGCGCCTCGGGCACGCCCTGCGCCAGCACCAGCGTGACCAAAGCCAACAGGCCCCAGCTCGGCTTGCACAGCTTGGCAACAGCGAGCGCGACGAACAGAACCATCAGCAGATCGAGCAAGCGCCAGCGCGACAGCCAGCTCGACGAAACCTCGTCGGCGCCGCTCGCGCCGAGCAGCTCCCAACCGGCGGGAAGTTTCAGCTCGACCGCGGCTGACTCGAGCTCGGCCGACCACCCGCTCGCCGGCAGCGTGCCATCGAAGGGCGCGCGCCATTCGGCCGTCAGCTGCAGCTGGCCGGAGCGAATCTCTACGCCCGCGAGCTTCGTCTTCGCATTGACCGTAATGAGTTGCTCATTGCCGTTGAGCCTGACGCGGCCTAGCTCGCCTGCGGCGAAGTCCAGCCGCCAGTCGCGGTTCATTTTGCCGGTGAGCTGATCGCGTCCGGTCAGTCCCTTACCGTCTGCGTCGAGCCAGACCGTACGCAGGAGGCGCAAGCGGTTGGGAGGTGCGGCGGGATCACCGCGCCGGTTCGTCTTCATTTGCAGCGCGCTCGGATGACGCAGCTTGAAAGCCGTCAGCGAGCGCCAACTGCTGGGCAGATTGGTGCGTGACGGATCGATTCGTTGGGCTCCGCTGAGCCCTGCTTGCCGCACGTTGGGTGCGGGCGCCCATACCCAAACCTCGTCGACCGGCCATGGCTTCCTGTGGGCTGGCGCTGCCAATGAGGCAGGCGGCTTGGCGTAGCGCGCCCGCAGGGTAACGATGTGCTCCCCGGGCTTGAGCTCGACGACCAACGCGCGCTGTTTTTCGAGGCGCACCGCCAGCTTGCCAGCTTCTACCGAGAGCAGCTCGCTGCCCGCCAGCAGCGGGTCGCCCAGACTGAGCTCGCGCGCACGGCCGGCCACGCGCAGGCGAAGCTGGGTGGTCACGATCAGGGGAACCCCGTCGGCGATGTGACGAAACACTTCCATTTCGAGCCGCTCGGGCTCCGCTTTGCCGCCGGCCGTTTCGCTCTCGCCCAGCCAGACGCCCCCGTTTTTGCTACGCCGCGGCCGCGTGTTGCGCTGCTCGCCCACCACGACGATGACGCGAGCGACTCCAGCCGGTACAGCAAGCACCTCGGGCCGCTTGGCCCAGTCAAAACGACCGACAACTTCGTGCTTTCCTGCAGCGAGCATCACTTGCGGCCGGCCTGTGTGGGCGCTGACCACGAGGCTCTTGCCGTCAGCTTTCACTTTCTGGGGCCAGTTGTTCTTGCTGCCGGGCAGCCCCACGAACGAGCGTCGCTCATTGACGACCTGCAAGCGAAAGCGCCCACCCGCCGCTCCAACCTCGAGCGTCAAGCGACCAGGCCAAACGCAGATGTGTTGGCTGTCGATCGAGGTACAAATAGCGTCGCCGATATCGTCGAGCACCCATGGCACCCAAGGTTTCAGCTCCGCTGGCACCGCGACCTTGTTGGCTGCGGGTTGTGCTGCCGCTGTCCCAACACTCAGCAGGCACGCCAGCATCAACATCCCGAGTGGCCAGCACCTGCCAACCGTCCCGCCCCGCAGCTCGCTTTGCATGTCGCGAGCCTGCCTGCGCGGTCCGACGAAGGAAAGCACAATAGGGGCGCTGTTTTGCTGCACGAGAACCTGGGGCTGAGTCGTTCGTCTAATGTCTCGTCATGTGTCCGCTCCAAGAAATGAAACGTCGTGAGCTGCTCATTTTGGCGTTGGCGGCAGCAGCGGCAGGTTGTCGCGACTCCGCCGCGCCGCGACGGACGGATCCTGCAGCAAACCCGGCCGCTTCAAAGCCTGAGAAGGCCTACCAGAGCGCGCTCATCGACGGCGTGGGGCACATCGTCCAGAAGCCCGACTTCTGCGGCGAGGCCATTGCTGCGGCCTACTTGCGCCACCTCGGCAAGCACTACAGCCAAGACGATGTGTTCGCGCTCAGCAGAATGGATCCGGCGCGAGGCATGGGCGCCACCACGCGAGAGATGCGGGTTGCACTCGAGCAAGCCGGTTTCGCCGTTGGCCCGGTCTGGCATCAGGTCGACGTCAGCGACGCGGCCGCCCAGCTCGAGGCGCTGTTCGCCTCGATGCACACCGATTTGCTGGCTGGTATCCCGTCGATCGTCTGTATGCACTACGACGATCAGCCGCGGACCACGGAGCATTTCCGGTTGGTACTTGGCTACGACGACATAACCGACGAGGTGCTCTACCACGAGCCCGCCGTCGCTGGCGGCGCCTACAAGCGAATGAAGCGGGCGCTCTTGTTGAAACTGTGGCCGTTGAAATATGCCGCAGCCAAATGGACCGTGATTCGCTTCCGGCTCGCCCCTCGCGCGCTGCGTGAGCCACCTGCTCGCCCTGCTGGGCACAGCCCTGCCGACTTCGCGCAGCACGTCATGAAGCTCAACAAGCGCTTGCCGGCCGGGTTCAACCTGGTCATCGAGCCACCCTTCGTGGTGATCGGCAACGACCGTCCGAGCACGACCAAGCGCTACGCCGAAACCACCGTGCGCTGGGCCGTAGAGAAGCTCAAGAAGGCGTACTTCTCCAAGGACCCAAAGCACATCCTCGATGTCTGGTTGTTCAAGGACAAAGAAAGCTACATGAGCCATGCCACGCGCCTGTTCGGCAAGCGACCGACCACCCCCTTTGGCTACTACACGGCGCGACACCGCGCGCTGGTGATGAACATAAAGACCGGCGGGGGCACCTTGGTGCACGAGATCGTGCATCCCTTCATCGAGTCGAACTTCCCCGCCTGTCCGGCATGGCTGAACGAAGGACTCGGCTCGCTCTACGAGCAGTCCGCCTCCCGGGGCGAGGACATCGTTGGCCTGACCAACTGGCGTCTCGCCGGCTTGCAAAAAGCCATTGCCCGCCGCCGTGTCCCGTCATTCAAGACGCTCACCGCGACGACCCGAAGTGAGTTCTACGACGAGGATCCCGGCACCAACTACGCACAAGCACGGTACCTGCTGTACTACCTGCAGGAACACGGCTTGCTGCGCCGCTTCTACCGCGCGTTTCACGACAAGCAGGCCACCGATCCGACAGGCTTCGAAACGCTCAAGAGCGTGCTAGGCGAAAAGGACATGGTGGCCTTCAAGAAGCGCTGGGAGCAATATGTCAGCCGGCTGCGATTCCCCTGACAGCAGGGCACGAGCTGGCCGGTTGTTTGAGAGTTGAACGTGAGAGGAACTTCAAGTGGGAACACACCGTAATCCAGACGCTCCATCCACATCGACACCCAACGCTGACCGCCCGTCAGATCTGCCATTCTACGAGCAACATGGCTACTGCCGCGTCCCCGTGCTGATCCAGTGGATGGCCACGCGTGCTTGCCCGCTGAGCTGTCCGCATTGCCTGAGTGACGATCCGAGCTGTGAGCAGGAGCTGAGCCTAGACGAGGTGGCTAGCCTGTTCGATCAGATCGCGGTCATGCAAGTACCAGAGCTGCTCATAACCGGCGGTGAGCCCATGTGCCGCCCGGATATGCACGAGGTCATCGGCCTGCTCGAGAAACGCAAGCTCCACTACAGCCTCAATACGGCCGTAATGCCCAACGAAAAGTGCCAACGCGCCATGCGCGACTGGCCGCCGCGCTTCGCTGCGGTGAGCGTCGACGGGCCAGCGCCAATCCACGATGCGTTTCGCGGCCGTCCGGGAGCATTTGCTGCAAGCCTCGAGGCCATCTCCCTGTATGCGGAGCTTACTGGCGGACATGTCGCCGCCGGCACCACCGTGACTGCCACCAACTTCCCCTATCTGGACGAGACCTTCGGCGAGGTGATCGACAGCGCAGCGAGCAGCTGGGGACTCCATTTGATGGTGCCCGAAGGGCGCGCTGGCGCCCAACCCGAGCTGCGCTTGTCGGTTCGGCAAATCAAAGAGCTGATCGACTTGGCAACCCGCTATCGAAGGTGTTTTCCGGTGACGATGGCCGACGAGATCGGTTTTTGCGGCCAGCTCGAGCCACTGCTGCGCGACACGCCGTTCTATTGCGGTGCGGGCCGCGCCCAATGCGTGATCCTGCCAGACGGCCACGTGGTGCCGTGTACGACGACCGACCGATCGACTTCGGCGGGATCGGTCCGCGACAGCACCCTCTACGACTTGTGGGAGCACGGGTTTTCCGACTTGCGCCGCTATCAAGCGCGCGGGCGCTGTCGCGGTTGCGCCTACGATTCGGTCTGCGCCGGCGGCTGCTGGTTGCAGCGTCGGCACGACGAGCATTGTTTCCGTCCGGCCTGGGAGCCCTCAGGACGCCTACCCAAGACGCTCGGAGCCGTCTGTTTCGGATTGGCCGCTTGTGGCCCACCTACGACGCCAGCAAACGTGACCTCGACCACAGCGACGACGGCGACTGCGGCTACGGTGACCTTGCCCACCACTGCGCCCTCTGCCAGCGCGACGCTGCCGACCGATTCCAGCGAGCTGCCCTTCGATCGCTGCGCCTCGGCCCAGCTACGCAGCAACACGGACGAGACGGCCATCCGCTACATCGAGAAGCTCGCCGCCAAGGATCCCGCACTGCCGGCGATCTTGAGCATGATCCGTCACCAGCGACCGGTCGACTTGGAAACACGCATCCAGCGAATCAGAACGTCCATGAGCCACAAGACACCTTCCCTCCTACTGGCTTCTCTGTGGTGGCGCGATCTGGCCGAGTGGTGCTTGGACTGCACCGGTCCAGACAAGCGCACCGCCGCCGAGCGCGCGCTGATACGCGACACCATGGCCGCCATCGGCAAGAAAACCACTGCCTGGCGCTTGGAGCTGTTCCGCAAACGCCTCGACCCGTTCCTGTTCCGCGTGCGTGGCCCCCGCGATTTCCTCATCACCAAAGCACTGCGCCCCAGGCCGCTGAACGAACGAGACGACGCCCAACTGAAGCATTGGGCCCTGCCGGCACAGGAATACGCTCAACAACCGAAGAAGATCACGGAAGCCTATCTGAAGCGCTTTCCCTACGCCTTCAGCCAGCGCCTCACGCTGACCGTCGCGCCCGGCAGCAAGCTCCAACGCCGCTCGCCAGCGACCACCGCCGCAGTAGCCAACACTGAGCCCTTTGACATCTTCGACATTCTCATCGTGCCACCTGGCGACGAGCCCGTGAACATCGAGCTGACCGACGACAAGACGATCGAGCTGCCCGACGGCACCAAGCGGCGACTAAAAGGACCCATTGCCAAGCTGCAGGTCGCCCTGCCCGCTGGCTCGGAAGTAAGCTACCCGGACGTGTTGCGGCTGATGTTCGAGCAACATGGCCAGCAGGAGATGGGTCGTGGCCACGGCCGCATCTTCGAGATGCCTTCATGGCGTGCCAATCTCGCCAAGCTCGTCGAAACCAAGGGTCCTGCCGAAGAGATCCGAGCGCTCCAACGCAAGATTCTGATGGCTTGGTTGTTCTAGCCCTTCAAGAGCAGGACCGACTCAGCCGATCCAGACACGTCCAGGCGCCGGCGTCTCGCCCTGCGCCCCCATCAAGCCCCCCAACTGAGAGCCGACGAGACGCCCACCTTCGAGCAATAGTCAGCTACTTCGACCCGCGACGACGGCGCGGTAGACGTCCATGGTCTGCTGCGCCTGGCGCTGTTGGGTAAACTCAGCCGCGCGTGCGAGGCCTTGCGCGCGCTGCTCGGCCCGCCGGGTGGGGTTCTGGGCCAGCGTCACAACAGCAGCCGCGGCGGCGACAACGTCCTCAGGATCGACCAGCCAAGCCCCCTGCTCGCCAGTGATTTCGGGCATGCTCGAGCAGTTGCTGGTGATGACCGGGCAGCCGATGCTCATGGCCTCGAGAACCGGCAAACCGAACCCCTCGGCGCGGGAGATGAACATGGTCGCGAGGGCGCGGCGATAAAGTGAGCGAAGCTGCTCATCGTCGACATGACCCAAGAAGCGGACTGCATCGCCAGCGCCGCTGACGCGCTGCTCGGCATCGAGGGCAGCCCTCCGGTCAGGTCCCAAGCGCCCGGCCCACACCAGCTGAAGATCGGGCAAGGACTGTCGCGCGCGGGCCAGCGCGCGAAACATCCCGTCTGGGTTCTTGCGCCAATCGGCGTCGCCGACGAACAAGAGGTAGCGCGCCCCCGCCAAGTCCAAAGCCGCCACCCGCGCTTCGTCCTGGCCATCGTCCTGGGGCAACCAACGCTCGTGCTCAATGCCGATGTGCACCACGCTGATCTTGGCAGCAGGCACATCGAGCAGCTGCCGCAGATCGGTCGCGGTCGCCTCGCTGATGGCGATGATGTGCCGAGCGGTGGCAAAACGCCGAGCGTCGAGCAACTTGCGGCCGAACGCGAAGCCATCACGCCAATCGAGATAGTGCGCTGGATAGCGCAACGGGATTAGGTCCAAGCCGGTTACCACCAAGGCTGGTGACGACGGCCATGACATGAACAGTGGTGTGCCGACGGTGTGCGGGCGATGCACGAGATCAGCGCTTACATGTCGCGCCGCCAGCGCAGTTGCCAACCGGCTGCGATACACCCAGGCGTTCTTGGAGCATTCGGCTTTACGTGGATCTTGAAGACGTCGCACGGCCGAATCGGCGTCATCCGTGATCTGCGGCCGGCCCCAGCCGTCGAAACGCTCCAGGAACAAGACCTCGACATCGCTCGGACTGGCCAACTTGGCGAGCTGTCGCGCCAGATCTGCGGCATAGCGTCCCACCCCCCGCACGCGTGCGCTGGTGTTGAGAATCGACAGATCGAAAAGCACTCTCGGCATTGCTCGTCCAGTTCCGCTACGGCGGTCTTGCAGCATCGCATCATAGAGCGCTCAGCGGCCGTGGGGGCTCGCAGGTGCCGCTTTGTCAGGCGGCTTGCCGTACACGACGGTCGCCCCCTGCCGCAACGCTTTCGAGGTCTGCTCTCTGAGCTCAGCAACCTTCTTCTTTTTGAGCAGCGCTTTGATGCGCGGCTTCATCTCTCCGAAGCTCGCTTTGGGGTTTTGACGCTTATCGACAACCTTGACGATCCAAGTGCGCCCCGTGTTGTCACTGATGAGCCCGCTGACTTCACCCTTCTTCAATTTCGAAACGGTTCCCCACCATGGTTGTGGAACCTGGTTCCACTTCAGATAGCCCAGATCCCAAGGCTTGCTGCCATCGGCGAGCGTGGGAAAGCGCTTCTTGGCAAGGTCTTCGAAGGAAGCGCCGTCTCGAAGCTCCTGCAGCGCCGCTTTGGCCGCTTTCCTGTTGCGCTTGTGCAAGATCTGCAAGATGTGCAGCTCCGTGGCGACCCGCTCACGATTGCTGTCGAAGTACTTCTTGGCTTCGGCGTCACTGACAGCGCCTTTGCTCTCGATCTGCTGACGAAAGAACAGATCGGAGAGGACCTGGCGCTTGAACGCAGCCATCTCAACCTGCATTTGCTCGAGTGTCTTGTGGTATCTGGCATCGCCGCTCAAACCGAGCTTGGCAGCTTTCTGCGCGGCCAACTCCTCGCGAACGATGGTCTCGAGCACGGCCTTCTTTTCCGCCGCCGTCCGGCTGTCTTTGCCCTCGTCGTGGCCAGCCTTCTTGAGGCGCAGCTCGACGTCCAGGGCTGTGATCGGAACGCCGTTGACCGTTGCCAAGATGGCCGACAAACGTCTCACAGACGCAGTTGCTGTCGGTTGAGGGCTTGCCGCTGTTTGCTTTTGAGCGCGCCCCTGTTCGCACGCCATCAGTAGCCAGAGAATGCCGCTCATCAACACGATCGCGACTTTGTTGAGCATGCTGAGTCGTTTGGTTTCCTTTGTAGCCATCGTCAAGGGAAAACGGGCGCTTATCGCCCCCTCGAAATGCCGTGCACGAGTGGACATGCAAGCCCTGCGTCGTTTTGCGACAAAACTGCAGACACGGCGTTTTTCAGTCAGCCACATCTCGGCTAGGATGGGGTGGCCTTTTTCTTGCAAAGGACTCGCCCGAAGCAAATCCTCGCCAACGAGATTGCAACCCACGAAGGTCAGCCGTGATCCGTTCATCGAGATACAAGCTGGTAGCAATGAGCCTCGCGCTCGGCTTTTTTGTCGGAGTTGGGGCATGCCTGGTGCCCAGGGATCAGCCGGAGGCTTCAACCGACCTCTGCACCCATTGCCATGGCTCTCCTGCGCGAACTGGGGACGCCCTGCTCAAGGCAGCGCCACCTATTGATTTGAGCGGGAAAACCGATGTCAGTCTGGCAGGCGTAGGAGCACACGAGCGGCATCTGACAGCCACTAGTCGACATGAGGCCATCGCTTGCACCGAGTGCCACATAGTGCCTGAGACCACCTACGCGCCAGGCCACATCGACACGGGCGCACCTGCGGAGTTCACGCCGGGGGAGCTGGCTACGACCGACGGGCATACGCCCAGCTACGACCCCGAGACCCACAAGTGTAGCAACACCTATTGCCATATGGATGCCACGCCCGACTGGACCAGTCAGGAAGAAGATGCGTGCGGCACTTGCCATGGGCTTCCACCGAAGACGGATTCGCATCCTCAGGTCGACACTTGTCACCGCTGTCATGAAGGCGTGACTGACGAGAACGGCAAGATCATCTCGGCATCCAAGCACATCAACGGCAAGGTCGATCGCACCAACAGCTGCAACGGCTGCCATGGCAGCGAGGACAACGACGCTCCCCCAACCGATGTTCAGGGAAACACTGAGAAGAGCGCCATCGGCGTGGGCGCCCACCAGATCCACCTGACCGGCACCGGCCGGGCCGCCCCGGTGGCCTGTGAGGCTTGCCACACCGTGCCTGGATCCCCTGGCGCCGAGGGGCACATGGACAGCACTCCGGGCGCCGAGGTGATCTTCAGCGGCGTGGCGATCCACGGAGACCGCAAACCCAGTTGGGACAAGGACAAGGAAACCTGCGCCGAATCGTGGTGTCACGGCCCGACGACGGCTGGCGCTTCGCTGTCTCCGCAGTGGACCAGCAGCGCCACGCTGGCATGCGACGGCTGCCACACGTTGCCGCCAGCTGACGGCCACTTCCCACTGACCGATTGCAGCCTCTGCCACCCCAAGGTGGTTGGCGAGGACGACCAATCCATCATCGACGCCACGCTTCATGTAGACGGCACGATACAGGTCGATCTGCCTTCCGGTTGCAGCGGCTGTCACGGCTCCGGCGATCAAGGCATGCCGCCCCCAGCGCTGGACGGCTCCACTGAGACGACTTCGCCAGGCGTCGGTGCGCACGCCGCTCACGCCGACGGTTCAGGCATGTACCGCAAGGTCCTGTGTGAAGAATGCCACACCGTGCCGACCTCTATCTTGTCCGATGGCCACATCGATGCCGATCCAGGCGCCGAGCTGACGTTCACGGGAGTGGCAAAGACCGCCAACACGACCCCGCTGTACACCAACGGCAAGTGCACCGATTCCTACTGCCACGGATCAATCAGCAGCGTGGGTAACCCAACAGGAGGCACCAAGATCGAGCCCAGCTGGACCGGCGGCTCAGGAGAGGTCTTCTGCGGATCCTGTCATGGCTTGCCGCCACCAGCACCTCATCCCGACTCAGGTGGAACCAAGTGCAGCTCCTGTCACCCGAACATCACCGACACGCTGACGTTCATCGATCCCGAAAAGCACTGCGACGGCAAGAACGACTAGGGAGCGGCGAGGCGCCGGTGTTGCGCGCCGCTCGCTGCGAAGGCGGCTGAGACAATCTGCTGGGCATCCGCTTGGATGCGACCGAGATGCTCCTCGTCGACGAAGCTCTCGGCGTAGATCTTGTAGACCGATTCGGTCCCAGATGGTCGGGCAGCGAACCAGCCGCTCTTTGCCGTGATCTTGATCCCACCAATGGCGGCCCCGTTTCCAGGAGCCGCGCTCAAACGCGCCTCGATGGGCTCACCGGCGAGCAGCTCGACGCTCAACTGCTCGGCCGACAGCTGTCGGAGCGCGCTCTTCTGCGCGGTGGTGGCGGGCGCGTCGATGCGCGCATAGCAAGGCGCGCCGTGTTGCTCGGTCAGCGCTTGGTAGCGCTCACCGGGATCGCGACCGGTCGTGGCGGTGATCTCGGCGGCCAACAAGTCGAGAATGAAGCCATCTTTGTCGGTGGTCCAGCTGCCGCCATCACGACGCAGGAAGCTCGCCCCTGCGCTCTCCTCACCGCCGAACAGCAGGCTCCCATCGGCGAGCCCGTCGACAAACCACTTGAAGCCGACGGGCACCTCGCAGAGCCGGCGCTTTCGAGCCGCCGTGACCCGATCGATCATGGAGCTACTGACCAGTGTCTTACCCACCGCGAGCTCGGCCGACCAGCTCGGCCGATGTGACAGCAAGTAGTCGACTACCACCGCCAAGTAATGGTTGGGATTGAGCAGGCCGCTCGACTTGGTAACGATACCGTGCCGGTCGTAGTCGGTGTCGTTGCCGAACGCGATGTCGTAGTCGTCCTTGAGGCGCACCAATCGGGCCATCGCCCATGGAGAAGAACAGTCCATGCGGATCTTGCCGTCATGATCCAAGGGCATGAAGGCGAAGGTAGGATCGACCGTCTCGTTGACGACGGTGATGTCGAGCCCGTACCGCTCGGCGATCGGCCCCCAATACGCAATACCTGCCCCGCCCATGGGATCGGCGGCGATTTTCAATTTGGCCGCGGCAAACGATTCCAGATCGAAGACCCCCGCCAACTCATCCACGAAACCAGCCACAAAATCGTGCACGCGCACGCACTCCGCGCGGCGCGCGCGGGCGTACGACCAACGGCGCACACCGGCAAGCTTGTCGGCGATGAGCGCGTTGGCGGCTTTCTCCACCTGCTTGGTGGTAGCGGTGTCGGCGGGACCACCATGTGGGGGGTTGTACTTGAAGCCACCGTCGCTAGGCGGGTTGTGCGAAGGAGTGATCACGATGCCGTCGGCAAGACCGCTGCTGCGCCCCCGATTGTGACAGATGATGGCGTGAGAGATGACCGGAGTGGGCGTGTAACCACCCGCCGCGTCGATCCGCACCTGCACGCCGTTGGCAGCAAGCACTTCGAGGGCGCTACGAAGAGCCGGCTCGGACAGTGCGTGGGTGTCGATGCCCAGCATCAGCGGACCATCGATGCCGCGGGCTTGCCGCAGATCACAGATCGCCTGGGTAACCGCCAAGATGTGGTGCTCGTTGAAGGAGCAAGACGAGGCGCTGCCTCTATGCCCGGAGGTGCCGAAGCTCACCCGCTGGGATGGCTCACTCGGATCGGGCAGCAGCGTGTAATAGGCGCTCACCAGTTTGGGCACGTCGATCAGGGCTGTCTGCGGCGCCGGTTGGCCAGCGAGAGGATGTACTGCCATGGCGCCGGAGCGTAACCTCAACCTGCCACGGCCCCAACCACGTTGGCCGACGCTTGCGCGACGACCACCTGCTGTGAGAGGTTTAGCCATGAGCTTGCCAGCCAAAGCAGACGTGAAATCCTACCGCTGGATGCTGCCCTTCGGAGCCTGCCTCACCGCGCTGGGCATCGTTTTGGCCGTGCCCAGTCAGGCCGGCGCAGCCATCATCAAAGGTCCCCACCTGCAAGACGTCCGCACCGACGGAGTCACGGTGGTGTGGGAGCAAACCAATGCCGGTCCGGGAAGTGTCACCATCGACGGCAAGGAGCTCAAGTCCCCCGACTCCAAGACCCTGCACGAGGTCGTGGTCAGCGGCCTGAAGGCGGCGAGCAGCTACAGCTACACGGTGCAAGCCGATGGCGACAAGGCCAATGGCTCCTTCGGAACAGCGCCGGCCAATCCGGTTTGCCCCTTCACGTTCGTCGTGGCGGGTGACAACCGCTCAGACCACGTCAGCCACCAACTGGTGGTCGATGCAATCATCAAGGAGCTGCCGCTTGCATTCCTGCAAAACACTGGCGACATGGTCTCCTCCGGAGAGGTGGCCGCCGACTGGCAGAGCTTCTTCGACATCGAGCGCGCGCTCATCAAGAACGTTCCTTGGTATCCGCTCGTCGGCAACCACGAGGAAGACGGCGGCAAGCTGCCCGCCTTTTATCCAAACTTGATGGCGCCCCCCACCACCACCTCGGGCAACGAAGCCTACTACAGCTACACCTATGCCAACTCGGCCTTCATCGTCCTCGACGGGCACGTCAACGTCAAAGAAGAGCTCTTCGGCGTGTGGACGAACTTCGACGACAAGCAGCTCGCGTGGCTCGCTCAGGTGCTGGGTCAATATTCGGCCGATCCGGCGATCCAGCACATTTTCGTGCTCAACCACGAGCCTCCTTACTCTTCCAAAGAAGGCCGCTTTGGAAACCACGCGATGCGCTTGCTCAACCCGCTGTTCGCGCAGCACAAGGTAGACGCCATCATCAGCGGGCACGACCACTACCTCGAACGCGGCGAGTCACCTCAGGGCCTGCGCTACTACATCATGGGCGGCGGCGGCGCGCCGCTCTACAAGAACGAATCAGAAGGCAATCTCGGCTCAAAGGGACCCGGCGCCATCCCCTGGTTCGACGATCTGCACACGGTGCACTTTGCCAAGAAGACCCACGGCTATTTGCTCGTATCGGTGGCCAACGGCCAGGTGGACGCTGAGGTCAAGGACATCAGCGGCAACGTGCTCGACACACTCAGCTGGAACACCGGCGACGTGGTCGATCCCAACAACGGCAACTGCGGCTCCGGTGGCGGCGGCACCGCGGGCGCCGGCCCCGGTGGAAGCGGCGCAGGCGGGTCGGGACAAGGCGGTGGCAACGGCAGCGGGGCCAGCGGCGCCGGCAACTCGACTGCTGGCGCTGGCCCCACGACCAGCTCCTCGGGGTCAGGGGCGGCGGGCGGCGATCCCGGTAGCAGCCAAGAGGCTGGCTGCGGTTGTGCCACGCCTGGCGCGGTGCACCCGTATGGCAAGCTCACGCTACTTCTGCTCCTGCTCGGCGGTGGACTGATAGCCATGCGCCGCTCCAAGCGCGAACAGAGCTCGTAGGACTTGCCCCGCCAGGACGCGAAGGCGTCATTGGGGCGGGGGTTGTCCTGCAGCGGGCGCTACTGCGGTATTTCGTCCAGCGGGCGCTCCTGTGCGGTATTTCGTCTGGCAGCTGTCTACTTGCCGGGGCAAGCGGCGACGACCGCTGCGTCGAGGCCCTTGCCGCCGTAGTTCTTGTCGAAGGCCTTGGCGAAATCCGCTGCGAGCTTTTGGGCACGCGCCTTGTAGGCTTCCTTGTCATCCCAGGTGTTGATCGGCGACAGCACCTCGGCGGGCACGCCGGGGCAGCTCTTGGGCACCGCCACGTGGAACAGCGTGTCCTCTTCGAATTCCACGTCGGCAAGCTTGCCCGACAAGGCTGCGTCGACGATGGCGCGCGTGAGGTTGATGTCCATGCGTGATCCCACACCATACGGACCGCCGCTCCAACCGGTGTTGACCAAGTAGACCTGGGTGCCGTGCTTTTCCATCTTGGCGCCGAGCAAGCTGGCGTAGTGGTCCGGGTTGCGGGGCATGAAGGGCGCGCCGAAGAAGCGGGAGAAGGTCGAGACCGGCTCGGTGATGCCCGTCTCGGTGCCAGCCAGCTTGGAGGTGTAGCCCATCAAGAACCAGAGCATGGCCTGGGCTTGGTCGAGCTTGGCCACGGGCGGCAACACGCCGTTGGCGTCAGCGGTCAAGAACAGGATGGTGTTGGGGTGACCGCTGACCGGCGGCGTCTTGATGTTGCTCAGCGAGGTGAGCGGATAGGAGACGCGCGAGTTGGGCGTCAAGCGCTCGTCGTCGACGTCGAAGGTCCCATTGGGGAACATCATGCAGTTCTCGATCAGCGCGCCGTGCTCGCGGGGATTGGCCTTGCGGAAGGTCGCCTTGTAGATCTCCGGCTCCTTGTCCTGACGCAAGTTGATGAGCTTGGCGTAGCAACCGTTCTCGAAGTTGGCGATGCCCTCATCGTTCCAGCCGTGCTCGTCGTCGCCGAGTAGCGCCCGGCCCGGATCGGCTGACAAGGTGGTCTTGCCGGTGCCCGACAAACCGAGCAGCAGTGCGGAGTTGCCGTCCTCGCCTTCGTTGGCCGAGCAATGAAGCGGCAAGATGTTGTTTTCTGGCAGCAGGTAGTTCATCGCGGTGAAGAGCAGCTTCTTGTTGCTGCCGCAGTAGGCTGAGCCAAACACCAACCCGAGGTTGTTGTCGAAGTCGTGCACGATGGCCATGTGTGTGCCGTCACCGTTGGGGAGCTTACGCAAACGGCCCTCGTACTTGGCAGGATCGAGCCGGTCGTAGGGCAGTGACACGAGCGTGAAGGGCTTCTTTGCGAAGATGCTCTTGTCGATGTCAGCGGGCATGTCACGAAACATGTTGAGGCTGAACAGAGCATGCGTGGCGCGCGGCGTGATCATGCGCAGCGGCAGCGCGTAGGAAGAGTCGGCACCAACCGTGCGCTCCATGACGAACAGCTCACCTTTCTCCTTGAGCACGGCCATCGCGTCATCCCAGAGCATCTTGAAGGTCTCGGGATCGCAGGGGATGTTGTTGGGCGCGTCCCAGTCGATGTTCGCCGCGCTGCCCGCTTGCTTGACGACCATCGTGTCCTTGGGGCTGCGACCAGTCGATTCGGGCTTGGTCCAAGTCACCAGTGCACCGTCGGCTGAGACCACCGCCTCGCGACGCTCCGTAGCGGCGTCAACCAAGTCAGCACGGCTGGGGTTCTTGGTGATCTTCGGGTGGCTGTCGAGGACTGCGTCGAGCTTTTCGAGGAAGGTCATGGTCTTGATTTCCAGTGAGGTTTACGCACCGCCGGTGCAATCGTGAGCGAGCACCCTCCTTCAGAAGGGGCAAGGCGTCAACGCGCTAACCCCTGCACAGTCCGTAGTTGTGAACAACGCAAAGGGCGCGAATGGGCGATTGGGCGCTGGCTACTCGCAGGCCAGCTTCTCGACGCTCATCTGCGCCTGGCCCGATGCCGTGGCCGTGGTGTACTGCACAGTGCCATCCATGTGCTTGTCGATGTCGAGAATGAGGTTTGAATCGACAGTCGCTGGGTGGCAGTCGACGCACTTGTCACTCGGGTCGTGAGTTCCGCCCGGCGGCAGACCATGGCAGGTGCCGCACACCGCTTGGCTTCCGCTCAGATCGGTCCACTTGGGCGTGGTCGTGGTGCCTCCATCGAGCGTGGCGCCGTGGCAGTAGGTGTTGGAGCAAGTCGCTGCGTTGCGATCCCAGCTGGGATCGGCGCCGTCGGTCTTCGCCAAGCTACCAAAGGTAACTTCGGCCGGAGGGGTGTCCATGTGGGTAGCGTCGTTGATGGTCTCCGGCACCACGTGGCAGTCCTCGCATTTGAGCGCCCGGCGCAGATTGCTGTCGGCCAGGTGGGGTTGATGCGCGCCAACCTCGACGGTGCTGGTGTCGTTCGAGCCTGAAACGGACTTGGGCGGTGCGTCGTTGCTTTCACTTCCGTGACAGGTGCTGCAGGTCAAATCGATCACATCGACCTTGCCGTTGATGTGCTTGCCCCCCGCAACGTCGATGCCCCCCTCAGCGTCGAGCGTATCTTGGTGGCACTTGACGCAATCATAGCTAGCGGGGTGCGGCGACAGCGGCGGGATTCCGTGACAGGACCCGCAAAAGGACTGTGATTGGTCCACCACGTTCCAAACCGGGTTCGGGTTTGCTCCGCCAGTGAGCGTCGCGCCGTGACAGTACACGTCGGAGCACTTGGCCACTGCCCGATCCCAGCTCGGTTTGAGGCCGCCTGTTCGAGACAGCACGCCAAAGGTGACCTCCGCTGGAAGCCCATCCTGATGGTAGGGGTCCTCGGCTGTCGTCGGGATGATGTGGCACTCCTGACACCACATGGCCTCCCGCACGTCGCTATCGTGCAAGTGGGTTTGATGCGCCCCCACGCTCACGATGCTCGTTTCAGTCCCACCTTCAGTATTCTGCGGCGGAGCAGGATTGTCCTCGCTTCCGTGACACTTGTTACAAACTTCGGCAGTCGATGGCTTGACGCAGACCTTGTCGATGCAAACGCGCCCCTGCAAACCCAGCGCCAGACAGTCCTTGTCTGTCTCGCATTGGTCGGCCTCGCTGGAAACGACCAAGCTGCATCCACTGCCCCCAACGGCCACCACCAACCAGGCTGCGGTCAGACCGATTGCTGCAAACCCGGCAGCACGACGTGCACCTCGCGACGCGTTGCGCTCATTGCGGTTCGTTTGATTCATGGGTCTAGCTCCGTCAAGACGGTTGATAGCAGGATGGTGTCGGCAGACATAGCGCAGGGATTGCGCAAAATGCTCATGGTCCGTAGGGATTGCTCGAGTCGATGGGGCGTTGTGATTTCGTCTTTGGCGGGCTCGTCGCTGTGGGACGAGGTCGGACTGTCGCCGGCCCAGTGTTGGGTGGGGGCGGCGGAGGCGTGCGCGTTGCGGATGGCGCAGGTTGCGCCGTCGGTTCCGCACTGGCGGCAGTGGTCTCGCTCGGCTCAGCGCTCGGCGCGAGGTCAGGGTCAGCAGACGCGCTCACATCAGGCAATGCGCTGCCGCGCTTGAGCACAATCTCGAGGGTGTGGTCACCGTCGAGATCGAGCGTGCGGTTGACCGTTTCGTAGCCGGTTGCTTCAACACGGATGCTGATCTTCTGGCCGCCGTCGAGCTCCCCATGAAATGGGATGTCCCACTGCCGCTTACCCGCAACGTACAGGCGCGCATCAGCAGGCCAGACGCTGATCCTGACGCTGACTTTCTTGCCCACCTGCTCGCCTTGCTGCTGTCGCGTCGGCCGTTCGGCACCACTCGGCGCCGTCGAGGCGCCATCGCCATCGGACTTCGTCAGCCAGGGCACCACAGCAAGCACAATCGCACCAGCCAGCCCCACCACCAAGCAGGCCACGATCCAAGTCCCCAGGCTGCGCTTGCTAGCGCGCTGAGCCGAAGGGGCCGCCGATGGCGCAGGAGCCT